>NZ_JBSGBZ010000040.1:0-74669 GCF_053601495.1 Streptomyces sp. NPDC004721 | reverse complement strand
CGGTTACATTCCGAACCCGGAAGCTAAGCCTTACAGCGCCGATGGTACTGCAGGGGGGACCCTGTGGGAGAGTAGGACGCCGCCGAACAAATTTTAAAGAAAGGGCCCACACCGAAAAGGTGTGGGCCCTTTTGTTTTGGTGCATTACCGTGGCCCCATGAGCAGCCCCAGCAGCACTGAGCAGTACGTCGTCCGTGCCGTGCGCGCCGAGGAGTGGCCCGCCGCGAAAGCGCTGCGGCTGGTCGCGCTCCAGGACCCGGTGGCCCACCTCGCCTTTCTGGAGACGTACGACGACGCCGTGGCCAGGCCGGACTCGTTCTGGCAGGAGCGGACGGCCGGGGCCTCCGCGGGGTCGAGCAACGCCCAGCAGTTCATCGTGGCGGGGCCGGACGGCGAGTGGGTCGGAAGCGTGACCGTGCTCGTGGAGGAGGCCGGCACGACGGACTGGGCCGGGCTCCCGGTCGAGCGGCGGCAGGGACACGTCGTCGGTGTCTATGTGCGGCCCGAGCACCGCGGATGCGGGCTGACCGAGGTGCTGTTCGACGAGGCCCTGCAATGGGCCTGGGACATCGGCGTGGAGCGGGTGCGGCTGATCGTGCACGAGGACAACGGGCGGGCCCTGCGCTTCTACCGCAGGATCGGGTTCCTGCCGAGCGGGGTCACCGTGCCGCTGACGGCCGGTTCGGCGGAGTCCGAGCTGGAGTACGTCCTCGAACGCCCCTGAGAGCCCTGGTCACGCCGGGAGTTCGTCGTGCGGCCAGCGGGCGCGTGCCTGCTCGCGGGAGCGGAGCAACGCCAGCGTGGGCAGCCCCTGGTCGGCTCCGTCGGCCAGCAGCCCCGGGAGTTGGGGCAGCGGGGCGACGGCGGCCACGTCGTCCAGGACGAGCGTGAGTGGTGGGTCGAGGCGACCGGAGGATGACCGTTCGGCCATGCGCCGGCCGCGCTCGACCACGCTTGAGGCGAGTGCCGTCAGGAGGGGCATCGCACCCGGGTTGGTCCGGGGATCCTCGAGGGATTCGCCGACCACATAAAGCGTGCCCCCTTCGTTCACGAAGGAATCCAAGGCGACCGCATCAGTTCGGTTTGGAGTGCAGGCCTCGCGGATGTTCACCGTGAACAGGGAGGCCAGTGCGCGACCGGTCAACTCCTGGGCGACGTCACGCCGTTCGGGGTACGAGGTGAGCGAGGCCTCAAGCTCGCCGGCCGATCCGGCGGCGGCCTTGGGGTTCGTACGGAGGATCCGCACGGCATCCTGGACCTGTGTGCCCTGCGCCCAGCGGTGGACGTGGCGGACGGCGCGGCCGTCTATGGCGGCGGCGTGCAGGAAGCTGCGCAGAAGGGTTTCCGCGGTGTCGCCCGTCGCCTGGTCGACCTTGGCGGTGGGGCGGACCGGGGCGAGCAGTGCGGCGGCCCTGGCGGTCGCCGTCGCCTTGTCCTCGCAGCCCACCGTGGGGGACCAGTGGAGGCGGGCCGGGGTGTCGCAGAGGTGGGCGGGGTCGTAGAGGAGGACCGGGCCCAGCTTGGCCCGGGAGTCCTTCGTGTCCAGCCACAGGGCAGGGTTCGACGTGATGACGAGGGCCGGTCCTGCCGCGTCCAGGATCGCCTGCGCCGCGGCCGCCTGCCGGGCCTCACGCGGCGCGATCAGGACCTTCTCCTGTCCGCCGAGCGGTCCGCCACGGCTGCCGGCGGCGAACGGCACGAGGGGCTGTGCGAGGGGCGTCGCGGGTGCCGTCCGGTCCGCGGGCCGCGGTGCCTCGACCGGCTGCTGGGCTTCCACGGGCTGTGGGGCCTCCGCGGGCTGCTGGGCGGCCACGAGCGGCCGTCCGGGCTCCGGGGCCGTCCGCTGGGTGGGGACCTCCTGGGGAACCGGCGCAGGCACCTCCTGGGGTTCCGGCACCGCCGCCCGTTCCCGGGCCGCCGTTCTCTCCGCCCGTCTGCGTACTCTCCCGGCTCTCCACCGGGCCACCGTGCCCAGCACGAACACGGTCAGCACGAACAGCACCATCAACTGGCCGATGAACAGGCCCCAGAACAGCCCGTACCCCGACAGCCGCTCCGGCGCGGCGTCCGGCCAGGCGCCGGGAATGTCGTGCGGGTCGGCGATGAGGTGGCGCATCGCCAGCGGCGTACGGGCGAAGGCGACACCGGAGGGCCAGGAACCGTTGGCGAACAGGCCGGCGAGTCCGGTGGCCGTCCACACCAGCAGGGTCATGCCGAGCAGGAAGGCCAGGACGCCGACCAGCAGGCCGTCGGGAACGCCGCCCTGGCCGTCCCGCCGGCCCTGGCGGCCCTGTCCGTGGTCGCGGTCGTCCGGTCTCACGCGTGCGTCCCCTCTAGGCCACCGTCGACTCCGAGGAGCCGTCCAGGTCGGCGATGTGCTGTCCCATGAAGGCCGCCGCCCGTTCCTCGGCCTCCAACTCCGCGGCGCGCAGCGTGTCGTCGGAGAGGCGGTCGCTGGAGGACTCCGTCATGGCGCGGTCGGTGAACACCAGCGGCCGTTCGGTCTCGGTGACCAGGTGTTTGACCACCTGGACATTGCCGTTGACGTCCCAGACCGCGATACCGGGCGTCAGGGTCGGGATGATCTCGACCGCCCACCTGGGCAGGCCGAGCACCCGTCCCGTCGCCCTCGCCTCGTCCGCCTTCTGGGCGTAGATCGTCCTGGTGGAGGCCATTTTCAGGATCGCGGCGGCCTCCTTGGCCGCCGCTCCGTCCACCACGTCGGACAGGTGGTGGACGACGGCCACGAACGACAGACCCAGCCGGCGGCCGAACTTCAGCAGCCGCTGGAACAGCTGGGCCACGAACGGGCTGTTGATGATGTGCCAGGCCTCCTCGACCAGGAAGATGCGCTTCTTGCGGTCGGGGCGGATCCAGGTGTGCTCGAGCCACACGCCGACGATCGCCATCAGGATCGGCATGGCGATGGAGTTGCGGTCGATGTGGGACAGGTCGAAGACGATCAGGGGCGCGTCCAGGTCGATGCCGACCGTGGTGGGGCCGTCGAACATGCCGCGCAGGTCGCCGTCGACCAGGCGGTCCAGGACCAGTGCCACGTCCAGGCCCCAGGCCCGTACGTCGTCTATGGCGACGTTCATCGCCTCGGCCGACTCCGGTTCGGGGTGCCGGAGTTGCTCGACGATGTCCGTCAGCACCGGCTGGCGTTCCACGATCGTCTCGTTGACGTACGCGTGGGCGACCTTCAGCGCGAAGCCGGAGCGCTCGTCCAGGCCGTGGCCCATCGCGACCTCGATGATGGTCCGCAGCAGCGCAAGCTGGCCCGTGGTCGTGATCGACGGGTCCAGGGGGTTGAGCCGGATGCCGTGGTCGAGGGCCGCCGCCGGGTCCAGCCGGATCGGCGTTATCCCCAGCTCTTCCGCGATGAGGTTCCACTCGCCCACCCCGTCCTCGCCCTGGGCGTCCAGGACGACGACCTGGCGGTCGCGGAAGCGGAGCTGGCGCAGGACGTAGGTCTTCTCCAGCGCCGACTTGCCGTTGCCGGACTCGCCGAGCACCAGCCAGTGCGGCGCGGGGAGTTGCTGGCCGTACAGCTGGAAGGGGTCGTAGATGTAGCCCTTCCCGGAGTACACCTCGCGGCCGATGATGACGCCCGAGTCGCCGAGGCCGGGCGCGGCGGTGGGCAGGTAGACCGCCTGGGCCTGGCCCGTGGACGTTCTCACCGGCAGCCGGGTCGTCTCCACCTTCCCGAACAGGAAGGATGTGAAGGCGTCCGTGAGTGCGGTCAGCGGGTCCCGCATCAGAGCATCAGCCCCTACCGTCGGATTCCGGTGGCGAACGGAAGCGTGTTCACGAAGGCGCGGTGGTGCTCGCGGTCGCACCACTCCAGTTTCAGGTACGACTTCCCGGCCGAGGCTCTGATCGTCCGCTTGTCGCGGGCCAGGGACTCGGGGGAGCGGGAGGAAACGGTGATGTAGCCGACCAGGTTGACGCCGGCCGCGCCGCTCGCGAGGTCCTCGCCGCGCTGGTCGAGACGGCTGTGGGCGGCCACGTCGCGCGGGTCCACGGTGCGGTTCATCTTCGCGGCGCGGCTGGCCTCGGCGACGTCGTTGGTCTTCTCGGTCAGCATGCGTTCGATGGCGACCTCGGTGGGTTCGAGGTCCATCGTGACGGCGACGGTGCGGATGACGTCCGGGGTGTGGACGAGGAGGGGCGCGAGGAAGTTCACGCCGACCGGGGTCATCGGCCACTCCTTGACCCAGGCGGTGGCGTGGCACCAGGGTGCGCGGGTCGCCGACTCGCGGGTCTTGGCCTGGAGGTACGTCGGCTCCATGGCGTCCAGTTCGGCCGGCCAGGCGTTGCGCTTGGTCATCGCCTGGATGTGGTCGATGGGGTGGTCCGGGTCGTACATGGAGTGGATCAGCGAGGCCAGCCGCCCCTGACCGAGCGGCTGCCGTACGCGGATGTCGGCTTCCTGGAGCCGGGAGCAGATGTCGGTCAGCTCGCGGGCCATGACGACCGCGAGTCCGGCGTCCCGGTCCAGTTTGCGGCCCGCCTGGGGCCGGGCGGCCCGCGCCATGGCGTGGGCCTCGGCGGCGAGTTCGCGGGTGAAGTGCATGCAGGCGACGAGGTAGGCGCGGTGCTGCTCGCTGCTGGTGGACACCATGGACTGGAGCTGGTCGTAGGACTGCTGGAGCCACTGCGGCGCCCGCTCGTCCCCGCGAACGACGACGTCCTTGGCGTGGGCGTCGGGGTCGGCGGGCAGGGTGCGGGCGAGCATCTGGAGGCGGGTGACGAATCCGTCGCCGTTGGCCACGTGCTTGAGCAGGGTGCCGAAGCGGTCGACGAGGGCCTCCTGGTCCTCGGAGTCGCGCAGGCCGACGCCGGGGCCCTCGATCTCGATGGCGGCGGTGACCGTCTTGCGGTCGGCGTGCAGCAGTACGGCGATCTCGTCCGGTCCGAACGGCGCGGCGAGCCAGGTGATCCGGCCGATGCCGGGCGGCGGCCCGATCTCGACCTCCCGGCCGTCCAGGTCCGTTCCGGCCTCCATCACGCCCGAGCGGTAGACGGCGGCGCTCTTGACGGTGCGCTTGTAACTGCGGTTGATCTCGAACCACTTGTAGAACGTGCGGTGCCGGTACGGCACGTAGACCGCGGCCAGTGACAGCAGCGGGAAGCCGGTCAGCAGCACGATGCGCAGGGGCAGCACCGGGACCAGCAGGCCGCACATCATGCCGATGAACGCGCCCGCGATGATCAGGGCGATCTCGCCGGTCTCGCGGTTGCGGCCGACGATCGCGTTCGGCCGGGCGCGGCCGATCAGATATGTACGGCGGGGCGTGACCGTGTGGGACACATGGGAATCGGTCGTCAACGCCCTTCACCTCCCGTGCGGTTGGTACTGCTCTTGCGGGTGCTTCCGGCGTGGGGGGTGTTCACCGGGCTGGGTGCGCGGGGAGCGGGTGCGGAGGAGGGGACGGATCCGCCGCCACCGTCCGGGACGCGGGCGCTGTGCGCGGCGACGCCGCCGGAGACCGGGTTGGCCGGGCGCGCGGACGACTGGCCGCCGCCACCGCCGTTGCTGTCGGCCCGGGTGCTGTGGGTCTTGATGCCCTGTGCGACCAGGCTGGCCGGGGAGCTGATGACCGCGGCGGCCTTGCTCTCGGCGCCCTGCATGATGCGGTTGTTGCGGCCGGCCGCGATCTCGTCGCCGAAGCCCGGGACGAACCGGTAGATCATGGCGCTGGCGAAGATGGCCAGCAGGATGATCGCGAGGCCGGAGACGACCGCGGAGAAGGCGCCGGGGCCGTTGTCGCCCGAGGACAGCGCCCCGGCGAGCCCGAGCACGATCACGATGACCGGCTTCACCAGGATCACCGCGATCATGATTCCGGCCCAGCGGCGTACGTGCCCCCACAGGTTCTTGTCGACCAGTCCGGCGTAGACGACGGTGCCGAGCAGGGCGCCGACGTACAGCAGGGCGGCGCGGATGACGAGTTCCAGCCAGAGCACGCCCGCGGCGAGGATGGAGACCAGGGAGACGACTATCAGCATGATCGGCCCGCCGCCGATGTTCTCGCCCTTGGCGAGCGCGGCGGAGAACGTGCCGAAGAAGGTGCCGGCCTGGTCGCCGGTCGCCTTGGCGAGGACGTCGGAGACGCCGTCGGTGGCCGAGACGACCGTGTAGAGGATCAGCGGGGTGAAGGCCGAGGCGAGCACGGTCAGCCAAAGGAAGCCGACCGCCTCGGAGATGGCGGTGGACAGCGGCACGCCGCGCACGGCCCGCTTGGCCACGGCCAGCAGCCAGAGCACCAGCGTGAGCACGGTCGACGCGGCGAACACGACCGCGTACTGCTGGAGGAACTTCTGGTTGGTGAAGTCGACGTTCGCGGTCTCCTGCACGGCCTTGCTGAGCTTGGTGACGGTCCAGGAGGCGGCGTCGGCACAGCCCTTGGCGAGGGAGGAGAGGGGGTCGAGGGTGGAGGTGGGGTCGGGTGCCCGGGAACCGCCGCCGCTGGGGCTGTTGCCACGCTCGCAGTACTGCCTGGCCCGGCCGACGATGAGGTCGCAGTTGTTGCCGCTCGGCGACGGTGTCGGGCTGGGTGAGGGCGCGGCGACGGCACGGGCGGCCAACAGCACGACCGACGTCTGCACGGCTGCCACGGCTCCGGTGAGCCCGAGCAGGCGCTGCTTGCTACCGGGCATACGTGAACCCTCCGTACTCTTCGATGGCCTTGCGGATCTCGTCGGAGGTGGCGGCCTTGTCGTCACCGGGGACCGGAGCGGGGCCGTCCTTCTGGGCGTCGGAGACGATCTTCCAGTCGCCTCTCGACCACTGGAGTTCGAACGTCCACGTCTTCCAGGACGAGGTGACCGGGTCGGTGGAGGTCTCCGCGGACATGCCGATGAGTCCCATGTACCAGACCGCGATCTCGGCGCCGCTGTCGCTGTACTGCTTCACGGTGGTGCCCACCGGCACCACGCGGGAGACGAACGTGCCGCCGGTGGGCGGGTTGCCGTCCGCGTCCAGGCCCATCTTGCCGAGGAAGTCCGCCGAGTAGGCCTGGTCCATGGGGTCTTGGAGCCTGGCCGCCGCGTCGGGGGTGTAGAGGAGGTCCAGGAGGGTGTGCCGGGTGTCCTTCTTGAACATGCCGGTTGAGCCGAGGGCCACGGCGTAGTTCGCGGCAGCGCTCTGCGCCCCCTGTTCGTCGTGTGCGAACCCCGAGGGGATTCCGCCCGACTTCGTGCGCACCGGCTGCTTGCCGGTCGCCGCGGTCGCCGCCGCCTTCGGCTTGTCGGCGTTGCCGCCGGCGGCGGGGGAGCGGCCTCCCGAGCGGTTCGCGAAGGCGATCGCGGCGATGAGGAGGACGACCACGGCGACCACCGTGATCAGGCTGCGCGAGGACGAGCGGCCGCCGCGCCGCGCGCCGCCGTAGGGGTCGCCGGGCCGGTCCGGGAGCCGGGTGCGGGTCTGCCCGTCCGCGTACGGCCCGTCGTCGGCGCGCGCCGAATCGCCGTACCCGTGCCCGTCTGAGCGACTCATGCCCCGTACGCCCCCTCGACCTCGTACCGGAATGCGTGGAAGTACGACGGTAGCCGTGCTGGTTCCCGCGTGGACGCGGTGTGGTGACTCGACATCAGGGAAACGCAACCTCAGCCGGTGGGCACGGTGGGTGGGTAGGGGCAGCGGGGGCACCGGGCGCGCCCGGAGGGTCCGACCGGCGGTGCGCACGGAGCACCGTGCGCGGCATGCGCGGGTGTGCGCCGGTTACACGGCCATGCCGTACACGATGGTGAAGAGCGTGCCGAGCGAGCCGATGATGAACACGCCCGTCAGTCCGGCGATGATCAGGCCCTTGCCCTGCTCGGCGCTGAACGTGTCGCGCAGGGCCGTGGCGCCGATGCGCTGCTTGGCGGCGCCCCAGACGGCGATGCCGAGGCAGAGCAGGATGGCCACGGCCATCACCACCTCGATCATCACCTTCGCCTCGTTGCCCAGGCTGCCGAAGGGGCCCCAGTTCGGAGCGATCCCGCCGATGATGGTGTTGATGTCTCCCTTGTCGGCCGCAAAGAGCATGTAAGTCACCGCCCCTGTTGGGTAGTTCCGCGCCCTCTGCCCTTGTGCAGAGGTCAGGCCCATTCTCGCCGACAATGACGCCGCCGTATGTCGACTTGGCGGCATTGCCTGGTGGGTTTCGTACGTATGGTCACTCTGTGTATCACGGCAGGTCACGCCGGGCAATGAAGTCCGACCGCAACCCGTGGTGTGGTTCCGTCGTTGACGTTTCTTCCGTGCCGGTACGGTTTCTGACGACCAGTCGGGTGAGTGGCCGCCCGTGGCCGATGGTCTCACGCTTTTCCGCGGCGGCACCGCGTTCGCACGTCCGCCGGCTCCGGCGTCGAGCGAGACGGCGAGCGGGGTAGCGAGCGGGGCAGCGAGCGGGATGCGTCGTGAGGAACGCGTCGTGAGGGGTGTGAGGCCGGTCATACGATGAACGGGCGTTTCACAGGAGAATCTCAGGGAAGTCGGGGTCCGATTCTCACCCTCGTCCAGCACAGTGGAGCCTGATGAAGCGCACCACAGGTATCAAGAGCACCGCTGATCGCGCACGTCCCGCGCACCGCCGGGCCGGTGTGCGGGCGTTGTTCGCCCTTCTGGCGCTGCTGGCCGTGACCTCGGTCTCCGTCGCTGCCGCGCACGACGGGCCCGGCCGGCTCGGAGTGACCGGACCCCTCGGGGTGACCGCCGTCACGTCGAAGACCCCGCAGAGCGCCCGGATCGGGGCGCTCTTCGGCGCGGACAAGGCCGGCGACCTCGCAGGCAACCACTTCTGCACGGCCTCGGTGGTGCACAGTCCCCACCGGAACCTCCTCGTCACCGCCGCCCACTGCCTGGGCGGGGGCTCCGACCTGGTGTTCGTGCCGGGGTACCGGAACGGCCGGGCGCCCTACGGGGTGTGGACGGTGAAGCGGCGCTTCCTGCCCGACGACTGGTCCGCGCACCAGGACGAGGACAGCGACATGGCCTTCGCCGTGCTCGCCCCGCGGGCCGGCAAGGGCGTCGAGGACGTCGTCGGCGCCAACCGCTTCGTCACCGGGGCGTCGACCGGGGCGGCCGCGGTCACCGTCACCGGCTACCCGAACTCCCGCGAGGTGCCCATCAGCTGCACCAACAGGCCGCGGGCCCACAGTGGCACCCAGCAGCGCATCGACTGCCCGAAGTTCACCGGCGGCACCAGCGGCAGCCCGTGGGTCAACCGTGGCCAGGAGGTCGTCGGTGTGATCGGCGGCCACGAGGCGGGCGGCTCGACGGCGGACACCTCGTACAGCGTGGTCCTCGGGGCCACCGCGGCGGAGCTCTACAAGGACGCGTCCGCCGATCCCTGATCCGCACCGCGCTCCCGGCGGGGTCGCACGGCGGCCGGCCGCCGTGCTGCCCTGCGCCCGTGTGTGATCACCTCGAAAGCGCGGCGGGCGCCTCTACACTGTCGACGGCGGACTCCCGTGGGACGAGGGGCGGTTGACGGTGCGCAAGGCATGGATCGTGGCGGCCGCCGCCGTCGCTTCCGGGCTCGGCTTCGTCACCCTGCTCGTCGTCGGCGTGTACGTCGTCGCGGGGAACATCGCGGGCGGGGTGGGCGGCGGGGCCGTGGGGCTCGCCAAGGGCGCCGTGCCGGCCGCGTACCAGCCCCTCGTGCAGAAGTGGGGCAACCTCTGCGCCGCGATCAACCCGGCTTTGCTGGCTGCCCAGTTGTACCAGGAGAGCGGGTTCAACCCGAACGCCAGGAGCCCCGCCGCGGCGCAGGGGATAGCGCAGTTCATCCCGGGCACCTGGGCCACGCACGGCATCGACGGCGACGGCGACGGGAAGGCGGACGTCTGGAACCCGGGTGACGCGATTCCGTCGGCCGCGTCCTACGACTGCGAACTCGCGTCGTACGTCAAGGACGTGCCGGGCAACGTGACCCACAACATGCTCGCCGCCTACAACGCCGGGGCCTACGCGGTGATCAAGTACGGCGGCGTGCCACCGTACGCGGAGACCCGGAACTACGTGAAGACGATCACGACCCTGGAGAAGAGCTTCGCCGCCCCCGTCACCCGCGTCGATCCTTCCAAACAGGCCGCCGTGGCCATCTCCTTCGCGCAGAGCAAGCTCGGCACGCGCTATCTGTGGGGCGGGAACGGCACCGCCGAGCAGGGCGGACGGTTCGACTGCTCGGGGCTGACCAAGGCCGCCTACGAGAGCGTGGGGGTCACGCTGCCGCGGGTCGCCAACGACCAGTACAACGCCGGGCCCCACCCGAAGCGGGACGAACTGCTGCCGGGTGACCTGGTGTTCTTCTCCGACGATCCGACCAACTCGCGGGCCATCCGGCACGTCGGCATCTACGTCGGCGGCGGGTACATGATCGACGCGCCGAGACCGGGCGCCGTGATCCGCTTCGATCCCATCGACACACCCGACTACTTCGGAGCCACCAGGGTCACCGAGGATGGCGCGAAAGCACTCCCCACCACGGTGTGAACGGGCGGTGAGCCAACGTCCTGAACTGCGGGGACGAGTCTCTCTTCGATAACGTCTGCGTGATCATTCGGTGGAGTGCGGAACGCATCCATCAGGGTCGTGCGTTGGTGTTGACGTAGCCAGGAGTGCGACCGGTGGCGTGTGTGCCCTATGCGCGCGCAGCGGAAGCGGATCTACGACCACGGGGGTGGGCAGGGGCGGCGCACGCCGGGTGCGCCCGCGACGACACGACGAAGGGGCCTCAGCAGGATGGCTGGACTCGCCGAATCCGGGTCGAACCCCGACGTCGACCTGCTCTACCACATCAACAGCCTGGCCAAGGACGCGCCGCGCTGGTTCGACCGGGGCATGGAGTACGTCGGTGAGTACGGGCTGCTGCTCGCCATGGTGCTGCTCGTGCTGTGGTGCTGGTGGTCCGTGCGGCGCCGGGGCGGCGAAGGGGCGGCGTCCGCCGTCGCCGCGCTGGTGTGGGTGCCGCTGGCGGCCGGTCTCGCGGTGCTCGTGAACGTGCCGATAAGGGGCTTCGTGCAGCGGCCCCGGCCCTTCCTGGACCATCAGGGGCTGGACGTCCTGGTGCAGGGGAAGACCGACTACTCCTTCGTGAGCGATCACGCGACGATCACCATGGCGATGGCGGTCGCGCTGTTCGTCGTCGACCGGCGTTTCGGCCTGGTGGGCATCGGGCTGGCGCTGCTCGAGGGGTTCTGCCGGGTGTACATGGGCGTGCACTATCCGACGGACGTGGTGGGCGGGTTCGCGCTGGGTACGGCTGTCGCGCTGCTGCTCTCCCCCCTGGCCATGGCTCTGCTCACGCCGCTGCTCAAGGCGGTCGAGGGGTCGGCGTGGGGCGGCCGGCTGGTGCGTGCGCGGGGTGCCGGCGCGGGCGACGCGGTGGTCTCCGACCGCCCCGCCGAGGAGCGGGCGTCGGCGGAGGAGCGGGACCTGGCGGCGTAGCCGGGCGCCCCCGGGCCCATCGCGGCACCTCGGCGGTACGGCCGTCCGCGGCCGGGTCTCACAGGCCCTGTGGGTACGAGAAGAGGTTCTGCGGGTCGTACTGGCGCTTCAGCTTGGTCAGGCGAGTCGCCGCGTCGCCGTAGTAGGCCGTGCGCCAGTTCCTGAGGGTGGGGTCGCTGTAGTTCTGGTAGGCCGCGCCGGAGGCGTAGGGCCGCATGGCGTTGTGCGCCGACGTCAGCCAGGACTGGGCCGCCGAGCCGGTGGTGCCCGGGCGCCAGGAGGCGACGTACTGGGCCAGCATGCGTGAGCGGCGGTGGACGAAGGCCGTCGCCGTCGGGGAGACCCGGTTGACCGCCCCGCCGAGCGCGGTGAACGCGATGCTGCCCGCGCCGCCCCGCACCGAGCGCAGCTGGGCCAGCAGCGTCTGGATGCCGGCCGAGGACAGGGAGCGGTCGAAGAAGTCCGAGCGGGCCGCGTAGGTCTCGCGGCCGAGCCTGCCCTGCGGGGAGCGGCCGGGGGTCGTGCCCGGCAGGTGGCACTGGGCGTCCACCGGGAAGGACGAGCAGCCGGCGTAGGCCTCCATGGCCTGCTCGAAGGAGTGGCGCCTGAGCGACACGCTCGACGCCGGGGCGCCGACCGCCGCGGCCAGGCGGTCCACCGCGTTCTGCAACGCGCCGTAGGTGCCCAGGGAGAAGGCGGCCACGGACACAGTGGGCGTGCCGCCGGCCGAGCTCTCCAGGTGCAGGGACGACCAGATCTCGTCCGGCTGGCCGGGCCCCCAGTCCTGCCAGGCCTTCACGACCGCCGCCGCCTTCGCCCACGGCCACCTCAGGTACGCCGACACGGCCTGCGGTGCGGGGTGGGTCCTGAACCCCAGTTCGGTGACGACGCCGAAGTTGCCGTTGCCCGCGCCGCGCAGCGCCCAGAACAGGTCCTTGTTCCGGGTGGCGTCGGCGGTCAGTTGCCTGCCGTCCGCCGTGATGAGGGTGGCCCGGGTCAGGCTGTCGCAGGTCAGGCCGTAGGCGCGGGCGACTACTCCGTGGCCGCCGCCGAGGACCAGGCCGGAGATGCCCACGGTCGGGCAGGAGCCGCCGGGGATCGTCACGCCCTTCGCGGTGAGCGCGCGGTAGATGTCGATGAGCTTGGCGCCGGCGCCGATCACCGCCGAGGAGCCGCTCGCCCGGACCTGGCTGAGCCTGGAGACGTCGATGATCAGCCGGCCGTCGCCGGAGGACCAGCCTCCGTAGGAGTGGCCGCCGTTGCGGACGGCGACGCGGACGTGGTGGGCGTGGGCGTAGGACAGGACGGTCCGGATGTCCTCGGCGTGGGCCACGTACGCGACCGCGGCGGGCTTGAGGCTGTCGAAGCGGGTGTTGTAGAGCTGCTTGGCGGTCGTCCAGGAGGCGTCGCCGGGGCGGACCAGGGTGCCGTCCAGGGAGCGGGCGAGCGCGGCCCAGCCGGCGGCGGCCGGGGGGCTGGTGGTTCTCGGCGCCGTACTCGCGGAGGGGGTGCCGGAAACCGCCGACATCCCCGTGGCGGTGGTCCGGGCCGTCGCCGCCCGGGCCGTCGCCCCGCCCCTGCCGCCGCTGCACGCGGTCGCCGCGATCGCGGCGACCGCTGCCGCGCCGCCCCCCAGGAAAGTCCGTCGTTCCATGCCCGCACCTCCTGTCGTTCCTGCGGAACGAGACGACGGGGCGGCCCGGAGGGTTCCGGGGAACCACGCCGCAGGATTGCCACAGTACGGCGGTCGGGGCGTCACCGACACGCGGGCGCGGGCCGCTTCGGTCGCGCGGGCCGCCGACGCGGTGCAGTCCGCGTGGTGGGGACACGGCGGACCCTTCGGTGTCCGGCGCGCCCCCGTGTCCGTGGCGACCGGCCTTCCGCCGGCCATGTCTCACCCGTGCCCTCGCCGTAAGCATTCCGTGACCTCACCGCACTTTCGGCAGGGGTTCACCCCTCGTTCACTTCCGGCAATCGGCGGCTTCACCTGTTCTGCCTAATTTCAGGCTTACCCGGTGCTGATGCGCAGGTCGGTGCATCGGTGTCGCCAAAACCCTCGCACGCCGCCGGACAGGACGGCGGCTCCCGGAAGGAACTCAAGTGAAGCTTCAGCGCAAGACCCGGCGGGCACTCGCTCTCGGCGCACTCGCCGTCTCCGGCGCCCTGGCCCTCACGGCGTGCGGCTCTGACGACACCGGTGCCAAGAACAACGCCGGCAACGACAGCAGCACCGCGGCGGCCACCAACAGCTCCATCAAGTGCGACGACGCCAAGGGCCAGCTGCTCGCCGACGGCTCCTCGGCGCAGAAGAACGCGATCGACGCCTGGGTGAAGCAGTTCAGCCAGGCCTGTGGCGTGCAGATCAACTACAAGGGCGGCGGCTCCGGCGCCGGTGTCACGGCGTTCACCCAGGGCCAGGTCGCCTTCGCGGGTTCCGACTCGGCGCTGAAGCCCGAAGAGGTCACCGCCTCCCAGAAGGTCTGCACCGGTGGCGGTCAGGGCATCGACCTGCCGATGGTCGGCGGCCCGATCGCGCTCGGCTACAACGTCCCGGGCGTGGACAACCTGGTCCTCGACGCGCCGACCCTGGCGAAGATCTTCGACAGCAAGATCAAGAACTGGGACGACGCGGCGATCAAGAAGCTGAACCCCGGCGCCAAGCTGCCCAACCTCAAGATCCAGGCGTTCCACCGCTCGGACGAGTCCGGCACCACGGACAACTTCACCAAGTACCTGAAGGCCGCCACCCCCGAGAACTGGAAGTACGAGGGCGGCAAGGCCTGGCAGGCCAAGGGCGGCCAGGCTGCTCCGCAGTCCTCCGGTGTGGCCCAGCAGGTGAAGCAGACCGAGGGCGCGATCGGCTACTTCGAGCTGTCGTACGCCAAGGACATGCCCACGGTCGACATCAACACGGGTGCCGCCGCTCCGGTCAAGGCCACCGTCGAGAACGCCACCAAGGCCATCGCGGACGCCAAGGTCGTCGGCACCGGCAGCGACCTGGCGCTGCAGCTGAACTACAACACCAAGGCCGAGGGTGCCTACCCGATGGTCCTGGTCACGTACGAGATCGTCTGCGACAAGGGCAACAAGGCCGACACCCTGCCGGCCACCAAGGCGTTCCTGCGCTACATCGCCAGCGAGGAGGGCCAGAACATCCTCACCGAGAACGACTACGCGCCGATCCCTGACGCGATCATCAGCAAGGTCCGCACCACCATCGACGGCCTGAGCTGATCCGAGTGCGGCCCGGACCCCCAGCGGGGTCCGGGCCGCACCGTCCGGTGCACCGCCGCCAGGAGCCGTACGCGCGTACGTCTCCGCAGACCGGAGATCCCGATGGACATATCAACGCACACGACAGGCGCCGACGCGCCTTCCCCCCAGCCGACGGAGGCCGAGCACAAGCGTGCCGCCCGCGGCGCCACCCGTCCCGGAGACCGGATCTTCCTCGGTCTCACCCGTGGGTCGGGCATTCTGCTGCTGGTCGTCATGGCCGCGATCGCGGTCTTCCTCACCTACCGTGCCTCCCTGGCGATCAGCAAGGACCACGGCAACTTCCTGACCACCTTCGAGTGGAACACCGGCCTTCAGCCGCCGGTCTTCGGCATCGCCGTGCTGGCCTTCGGCACGGTGGTCTCCTCGATCATCGCCATGGTCATCGCCGTTCCGGTCGCGGTCGCCATCGCGCTCTTCCTCACGCACTACGCCCCGCGCCGGCTGAGCGGCCCCATCGCGTACGTGGTCGATCTGCTCGCCGCCGTGCCGTCCATCGTGTTCGGTCTGTGGGGCGCGCTGGTCCTGGTTCCGCACCTGGACGGCCTGTTCGGCTGGCTGAACGACTACCTCGGCTGGACCGGGATCTTCTCCTGGGAGGGCGGCGCCCCTCGCTCGCTGCTCACCGTCGGCATCCTGCTGGCGATCATGATCCTGCCGATCATCACCAACGTCAGCCGCGAGGTGTTCCGCCAGGTCCCGCGGATGCACGAGGAGGCGGCCCTGGCCCTCGGCGCCACGCGCTGGGAGGTCATCCGCGTGTCGGTGCTGCCCTTCGGGCGGTCCGGCGTGATCTCCGCCTCGATGCTCGGTCTCGGCCGCGCGCTCGGCGAGACGATGGCGGTCGCCACCGTGCTGTCGCCGACCTTCACCATCCGGGCCAGCCTGCTCGACCCGGGCGGCGGCACCTTCGCCCAGAACATCGCCAGCAAGTTCAGCGAGGCGACGGAGTACGGCCGTGACGCGCTGATCGCCTCCGGCCTGGTCCTGTTCG
Organism: Streptomyces sp. NPDC004721; assembly: GCF_053601495.1. Classification (NCBI taxonomy): domain Bacteria; kingdom Bacillati; phylum Actinomycetota; class Actinomycetes; order Kitasatosporales; family Streptomycetaceae; genus Streptomyces; species Streptomyces sp. NPDC004721. Next base: position 58,962 of record NZ_JBSGBZ010000040.1, on the reverse strand, counting down.
TCATCACTCTGCTGGTCAACGGCGCGGCCCGCCTGATCATCGCCCGCCGCAAGGACTACTCGGGGGCCAACGCATGAGCCACGCAGCCATCGCCGACAAGCGCTCCAGCAGTCTGCGCGGCGCCAGCCTGCCCAAGTGGTCCCCGTGGGCCATCGCCCTCGGCTCCCTGGCCGCCGCGGTCGCCATCGGCCTGGCCGGCGGCCTGAGCCGCGTCCAGTGGGGTCTGATCGCCGCGGTCCTCTTCGTCCTCGGCACCTACGGCGTGGCCGCCCGCGTCGAGGGCCGCCGCCAGGCCAAGGACCGGGTCGCCACCAGCCTCGTCTGGGTCGCCTTCCTGCTCGCCCTGGTGCCGCTGGTCTCCCTGGTCTGGACGACCGTCCAGCGCGGTGTGAAGGTCCTGGACGGCTACTTCCTGACCCACTCGATGGGCCTGGTCGCCGACACCGAGCCGGGCGGCGGCATCTACCACGCCATCATCGGCAGCCTGGAGCAGGTCGGCCTCGCCACCCTGATCGGCGCGCCGGTCGGCGTGCTCACCGCGATCTACCTGGTGGAGTACGGGCGCGGCAGCCTCGCCCGGGCCGTGACCTTCTTCGTCGACGTCATGACCGGTATCCCGTCGATCGTCGCGGGCCTGTTCATCCTCAGCCTGATGCTGATCTTCAAGATGCAGCCGTTCGGGTTCGCCGGTTCGCTGGCCCTGGCCATCCTGATGATGCCCGTCGTGGTCCGCTCCACGGAGGAGATGCTCAAGCTCGTACCGAACGAGCTGCGTGAGGCGTCCCTCGCCCTGGGCGTGCCGAAGTGGCGCACGATCCTGCGTGTGGTCCTGCCGACCTCCATCGGCGGCATCACGACCGGCATCGTGCTGGCCATCGCCCGTATCGCCGGTGAGACCGCCCCCGTGCTGCTGCTGGTCTTCGGCAACCCCTTCATCAACACGAACCCCTTCGAGGGGGCGCAGTCCTCGCTGCCGCTGTACATCTACCAGCAGTACACGAACAGCGCGGGCTCCGGCGCGGCGTACGACCGTGCGTGGGCGGCCTCGCTCACCCTCATCGCCTTCGTGATGATCCTCAACCTCGCGGCCCGCGGCATCGCCCGCTGGAAGGCCCCCCGTTAACGATCTGCGGCTGCTGCCGCGCGGGGCCTGTCAGCGACCCCCGGACTTTTGGAAGTGAAGTAGTCATGGCCAAGCGAATCGATGTCAGCGGGCTCACCGCCTACTACGGCGCCCACAAGGCGATCGAGGACATCTCGATGACGATCGAGCCGCGCTCGGTGACGGCGTTCATCGGCCCCTCCGGCTGCGGCAAGTCGACGTTCCTGCGCACCCTCAACCGCATGCACGAGGTCACCCCGGGCGGCCGGGTCGAGGGCAAGGTGCTCCTGGACGAGGAAGACCTCTACGGCGCCGGGGTCGACCCGGTGGCCGTGCGCCGCGAGGTGGGCATGGTCTTCCAGCGCCCGAACCCGTTCCCCACCATGTCGATCTTCGACAACGTGGCGGCGGGACTGCGGCTGAACGGCAACTACCGCAAGAGCGAGCTGAGCGACATCGTCGAGAAGTCGCTCAAGGGCGCCAACCTCTGGAACGAGGTCAAGGACCGCCTGAACAAGCCCGGCTCGGGCCTCTCCGGCGGTCAGCAGCAGCGTCTGTGCATCGCCCGCGCCATCGCGGTCGAGCCGAAGGTGCTGCTCATGGACGAGCCCTGCTCCGCCCTCGACCCGATCTCCACGCTCGCCATCGAGGACCTGATCGGCGAGCTGAAGGAACGCTTCACGATCGTCATCGTGACGCACAACATGCAGCAGGCGGCGCGCGTCTCGGACCGTACGGCGTTCTTCAACCTGGCGGCCGTGGGCAAGCCGGGCCGGCTGATCGAGATCGACGAGACCGAGCGGATCTTCTCCAACCCGTCCGTGCAGGCGACCGAGGACTACATCTCCGGCCGCTTCGGCTAGTGCCCCGACAGGCAACGTTCGCCCCGTCGCGACGCCCGGCACGCCCTCTCGCCGCACCGGCCGAAAGCCCAAGTACGTCCAGTACGAGGACTTCCGGCCGGCACTCCCCCAAGCTCTTCGAGCAGGGGGTACGCCCAGAGCACGCACCGGACGCCGCTCCTTCACGGGCAAACGTTGCTGCCGCGGCACTGGACCGCCGGTCCTCCCCCAGATCCCTCGCGGTGCTGCATGGCGGTGCCACCGCGAGGTCGCAGAAGGGCCCGCCCCTGGCTCCCGGGGGCGGGCCCGCGCGTTTCACCGGCCGGGGTGCGCGCCCGGCCGCTCACTCGGCGACTTCGGTGCGCTCCCACCACTGGTAGACGGTGACCTGTCCTTCCTTGCTGTCCTCGTGGCGCGAGGTGACCTTGTAGTGCTCGTATCCCCCGAGGTGCGGGATCTTCAGTTCCTGTCCGGGAGGGACCACCGGCACCACGGTGCCCGCGAGGTCCTCCGGCCCGCCTTCGAGGAGTGCCTTGCTCGTCATGGTTCCAGTGTGACCACACCGGGCCCGGCTTCTACAGGAACGCCAGCCTGATCAGCCAGAAGGCGCAGGCCGCCACGATCGCCGCGGCCGGCATGGTGATGAACCAGCCCAGGACGATATTCTTCGCCACGCCCCAGCGGACGGCGTTGACCCGCTTCGTCGCGCCCACACCCATGATCGCCGAGGTGATCACATGGGTCGTGGAGATCGGCGCCTTGAAGAGGTACGCCGTGGCGAACATGATCGACGCGCCGGTGGTCTCGGCGGCGAAACCCTGCGGCGGGTCCAGTTCGATGATCTTGCGGCCCAGGGTGCGCATGATGCGCCAGCCGCCCGCGTAGGTGCCCAGGGACAGCATGAGCGCGGAGACCAGCTTCACCCACACCGGGATCGGGTCTCCGTAGTCCTCGACATCGGCGATGACCAGGGCCATCACCACGACGCCCATGGTCTTTTGGGCGTCCTGAAGGCCGTGTCCGAGCGCCATGCCGGCCGCGGACACCGTCTGCGCTATGCGGAAGCCGCGCTTGGCCTTGTGCGGGTTGGTCCGGCGGAAGATCCACATGATCGCCGTCATGACCAGGTAGCCGACGATCAGACCGACCACCGGGGACAGGAACATGGGGGTGACGATCTTGTCCAGCACGCCGGACCAGTACACCGTCGTACCGCCCGCCAGGGCCGCGCCCACCATGCCGCCGAACAGGGCGTGCGAGGAGGACGAGGGCAGGCCGAAGTACCAGGTGACCAGGTTCCAGACGATGGCCCCGAGGAGGGCGGAGAAGAGGATGCCCATCCCCTTGCCGCCGGTGGGCGTCTGGATCAGGCCCTCGCTGACGGTCTTGGCGACCCCGCTGCCGAGGAAGGCGCCGAGGAGGTTCATCGCCGCGGCCATCGCCAGCGCGGCGCGCGGAGTGAGCGCCCGGGTCGACACGGAGGTCGCGATGGCGTTGGCGGAGTCGTGGAAGCCGTTGGTGTAGGCGAAGCCGAGAGCGACCAGGACGGTCAGGATCAGAGCGAAGGTGTCCATGGACGCCTCAGGACTCCTTGACCGCGATGGTCTCCACCGTGTTCGCCACGTGCTCGAAGGCGTCCGCGGCTTCCTCCAGCACGTCCACGATCTGCTTGAGCTTCAGCACCTCGATCGCGTCGTACTTTCCGTTGAACAGGTGGGCGAGCAGCTTGCGGTGGATCTGGTCCGCCTGGTTCTCCAGACGGTTCACCTCGATCCAGTACTCGGTGAGGTTGTCCATGGTCCGCAGATGCGGCATGGCCTCGGCCGTCAGTTCCGCCGCCCTGGACAGAACCTCGATCTGCTGCTCGACGCCCTTGGGCAGTTCCTCGACGTTGTAGAGGACGACCAGGTCGACGGCCTCCTCCATGAAGTCCATGATGTCGTCGAGGGACGACGCGAGGGAGTAGATGTCCTCGCGGTCGAAGGGCGTGATGAACGAGGAGTTCAGCTGGTGGAAGATCGCATGCGTGGCGTCGTCACCTGCGTGTTCCGCGGCCCGCATACGCTCTGCGATCTCGGCCCGGGCGGAAGCGTCCGCCCCGAGCAGTTCCATCAGGAGTTTCGAGCCCGTGACGATGTTGTCCGCGGACGCGGCAAACATGTCGTAGAAGCTCGTCTCCCTGGGGGTCAGACGAAAGCGCACGTGGGGTCCTCGGGGTGCTTCGGTTCGGGTCAGGGTGATGTTAAGCGCATCATCCGGCCACGGCTAAGGGGCCGTCCCCCAGTGTCGCCCATGAGCCCCCGTGCTCGGCACGGGGGCATGCCAAGGCTGCTGCCGCCCCGCAGGATTCGTTACCATATACCCGCCAGGGGTATGTCTCCTCGGTGTGTGCCGAGAATTCCGAGAGCGAGGACGCGATGACGACCACAGAGGCCGGAGCGACGGCGCCCTCCGAGAACGTGAGCGGAATCACCGAACACGGGCCCGTCACGCACGGTTACCACAAGCAGAAGGACGAGCACCTCAAGCGGCTCCGCCGGATCGAGGGCCAGATCCGCGGGCTGCAGCGGATGGTCGAGGAGGACGTCTACTGCATCGACATACTCACCCAGGTGTCCGCCTCCACGAAGGCCCTCCAGTCCTTCGCCCTGCAACTGCTGGAGGAGCACCTGCGGCACTGCGTCGCCGACGCGGCCCTCAAGGGCGGGTCGGAGATCGACGCGAAGGTGGAGGAGGCCACGAAGGCGATCGGGCGGCTGCTGCGCACCTGAGGCTCACCGGTCCGGCGGGCTGCGGGGGTGCGAGGCTCACCGGTCCGGGCGGCTGCCGGTGTACGTGAGGCTCACCTGCCCGGAGGCTGCCGCCGGGCCCCCGGCGTTCTCCGGCACGTGCCGGCCTCGGGCTCCTCGGCCACCCGCAGCACCTCGTCGATGCTCTCCAGGCTGAGCCGCTCCTCGGCGGCCGAGGCCGCGATGATCAGCTCGCCGCACAGCTCTATCTCGGCGAGGGCCACGTGGTCCTGGACTGCCCTACCGCTGAGCGGAGCCACGCGCGTCACCTCTTCTCTGCCGTCTGCCGCTGCCGACTTCCTAGGGTAGGGAGCGGCCTACGCGCGGCGCATGGCACCAAAGGGCTAGTTCGCCGGTCATTTCTCGGCCCATTCGGGTCCGTCCCGGCTCACTGCTCGGCGATCCGCCCGGTGTAGATGTCCTGCGGCCGCGGCAGCGCCACGGTCACCGGCGTCCCGAAGGCGTACAGCAGCGTGGTGGAGAAGACGGCGACGGTGCGTCCCAGCTGCCCGTTGACGAAGGCGAAGCTCTGCCGGAGCTTGCGGATGCGGCCGTGGTCGTCGAGGTAGACGTCGAACGGGACCGCGCTCGTGGCGAACCCTTTCGCCGCCGCATTCAGCGCCGCCTCGTGGGCCGCCGTGGCGCTCTTCGCCGCCAGGGCGAGATCGGCGGTGCCCCGGTAGTGGCGGACCGGGACCCCCGCGACCTCGGTCCTCTCCACGTACGTGGCCGTGCGCGTGCCGCGCAGCACCTCGGCGGCGGCGAACGGGTCGGTGGCGCCGCCGGTGACCAGGTTGCCGTCGACGAGCGTGGCCGTGTCCACCCGCACCCACTTGTCGGCCGGCACGCCCGCTCCCCGGTTCTTCATGAACAGGGCACCCGGTGCGAGGAGCTCCGTGATCGGCACGTGCTCGGCGGCCCCCGACGGGTCCTGCGGCAGCACCAGCGTCAGCCGCCCGCGCTGCCCGCGGAAGTCGTAGCCGCCCTCGCCGCGGATCGTCACACGGGTCCCGCCGGTGGCCATCTCCATCGACGTACGGGTCTGCGCGCTGCCCGCCTCCAGCAGCACGTCCGGCGCCTGGCGCAGCGTCTGCACCGGATCGGTCGCGGCGCGCGCGTCGTCGGCGGCCACGCCGCCGGAGCATCCGGTGGCGCACGCGGCGGCCAGGACGGCCGCCGCGAGTACCGCGCCGCCCGTTCCTGCCCGCGCGCCCGGCCTCACCCGAGCACGAGCAGGAGGGACACCCAGCCGCCGCCGCACCGCCATCGCCCTGCCTACCCCCAGCTGCTACGTCCGTCACGGGCCCCTGTCGTCCGGTCAACGACGAGTGGGTGGCCCCCGTCACGCACGCACCCGATCCACAGGACCCCGTAACGCCCCGTTCACCTGGCGTGGGTACGTTTGTCAGCGTGGTGCAGCATGAGGGCCTGAGCCCCGTCCAGGAGGACCGCAGGAGCCGGGACGTCGTGGGACACCGTGCGACGACCGTCGAACAAGGCCGTTTCTGCCTGGCCCGCTGCACCTGTGGCTGGCGCGGTCCGGCACGGCGGGCCCGCAGCCTGGCCCGCACGGACGCGCTGGGACACGAGGGCGGCGCCTGACCGCACCGGCGCGCTCAGCCGGGCCGCAGCGCCGCCGGCAGTTCGTCCGCCAGTGCGCGGTCGCGGAACTGGGTCAGCCGGTTCCGGGCCTCGGCCGGGGACAGCCACAGGACGCGGTCCACCTCCTTGTTGGGGGTGAAGCGTCCCGCGACGGCCTCGGCGGCCCAGTAGCGGACCTGTTTGGGTCGGCCGCCCGCCATGTAGGCCACGGTGCTCAGTTCGACGCCGGGCACGGCGACGTAGCCCGTCTCCTCCGCCACCTCGCGCACGGCGCCCGCCAGCGGGTCCTCACCGCGCTTGAGCTTGCCCTTGGGGTGGGACCAGTCGTCGTACTTCGGCCGGTGGACCAGGCACACCTGGAGCGTGCCGTCCAGCGGCGAGCGGCGCCACAGCACGCAGCCGGCCGCCAGGACGGGCGTGTCGTTCAGGCCGAGGTCGGTCACCGCTGCTCACCCGTCCTGTCAGCCGGCGCCGACGGCCTGCTTCAGCCACGACTGCTGGAAGGCGAACCTGGCCGCCTCCACCTCGTGCCGCTGGTCCGCGTGCAGCACGCCGAGCGCGTACGCCGTCGCCGGGGCGATGCGCGGGGTGCGGGCCGCCGAGGCCGCGGCGGCCGCCGCCTCCGAGGCGTCGCGGTGCCGGTCGAGGGCCTGGCCGGCCGCCAGCAGCCGCGCGATCACGGGCGAGTCGGCTCCGTCGAGGACCTCGCGGGCGTACCGGTGCAGGCGCAGCAGCAGGCGGACCTGGTGCCAGGGGGCGTCCTGCGGGTGCGGGGACGGGTCCGGGGACAGGCCGTGGACCAGGGCCTCCGCGTTGTAGGGGCTGCCGGCGGTGACGAGCGGGAGGGCGGCGACGGCGTCCGTCAGGCGCTCCCGGGCGGCGGCGGCCAGGGGAGTCAGGTCCGCGGTGGCGGCGGCCGGGGTGAGGGGGACGTCGCTGGCGAGTACGGCCACCTTGTCCGCGACGGCGTGGAAGCGCGCGGAGCCCAGCGCCTGGAGGGCGGTCGAGTGCGCCCGGGTCCGGGCCAGGGTGAGCTGGCGCTCCAGCAGGGCGCCCGCTTTCGCCGCGCCCACGGTGAGGTTGCCGCGGTCCACGGCGCGGCCGCTCGGGACCTCCTCGGTGGGCTGGGCCGGGAGGACCGCTGTTCCGGAGAGCCGGTGCAGGGCCAGCAGCAGCCGTTCCAGGCAGGCCTGGCAGGCGTGCTCCCGGGCCAGGGTGCCGGACAGCCAGGCCAGTTCCGGGCACAGCTCCGCCGACCAGGCCTCCTCGAGCAGGGGGCGGAAGGTGTGCACGCTGCCGCTGATGCGGCGGGCCGAGCGGCGCAGGGCGCGCGCGGCGTCGACGGACTCCTCCGTGCCGTGCCCCGAGCCGCCGGTCTCGCGGTGCAGGCGCAGCGCGCGGAGGAACTCCGTGGCCTGGGCCCGCAGATAGCACGCGAGAGCATCGGCGGTGGGGGCACCGCCCTGCTCCAGCGCGGTCGGCAACTCGGGGGGACTCCCGGCCGTGGAGTCCGTCGGGTCAAGGTGTTGCTGTGCCACGCCGGCGCCTCCGGGCGTCTATGAGCATCTCCTGGATGTTGCGCAGGGGCTGGCCGTCCGAGTCGGTCGCGTGCCGGGTCCACTCGCCGTCCGCGCCGAGGTGCCATGACGAGGTGGTGTCGGACATGCCGGTCTCCAGCAGCCGGTTGAGGGCCGCCCGGTGGGCCGGGTCGGTGACCCGGACCAGGGCCTCGATACGGCGGTCGAGGTTGCGGTGCATCATGTCGGCGCTGCCGATCCACACCTCGGGCTCGCCGCCGTTGCCGAAGACGAAGACCCGGGAGTGTTCGAGGAAGCGGCCGAGGATCGAGCGCACGCGGATATTCTCCGACAGGCCGGGCACGCCGGGGCGCAGGGCGCAGATGCCGCGCACCCACACGTCGACCGGTACGCCGGCCTGGGAGGCACGGTAGAGCGCGTCGACGACCGCCTCGTCGACCATCGAGTTCACCTTGATGCGGATGGCGGCGGGGCGTCCGGCGCGGTGGTGCTGGATCTCCTTGTTGATCCGGGAGATCAGCCCGTCGCGCAGGGACTTGGGGGCCACCAGCAGTCGGCGGTAGGTCTCGCGGCGGGAGTAGCCGGAGAGGCGGTTGAACAGGTCGGAGAGGTCCGCGCCGACCTGCGGGTCGGCGGTGAGCAGGCCGAGGTCCTCGTAGAGGCGGGCCGTCTTCGGGTGGTAGTTGCCGGTGCCGACGTGGCTGTAGCGCCGCAGGGTGTCGTCGCCCTCCTGGCGCACCACCAGGGACAGCTTGCAGTGGGTCTTCAGGCCGACCAGTCCGTAGACGACGTGGCAGCCGGCCTCCTCCAGCTTGCGCGCCCACTTGATGTTGGCCTGCTCGTCGAAGCGGGCCTTGATCTCGACCAGGACGAGGACCTGCTTGCCCGACTCGGCGGCGTCGATGAGCGCGTCGACTATGGGGGAGTCGCCCGAGGTCGTCCGGTACAGGGTCTGCTTGATCGCGAGCACGTCGGGGTCGGCGGCGGCCTGCTCCAGGAAGGCCTGGACGGAGGTCGAGAAGGAGTCGTAGGGGTGGTGCAGGAGCACGTCCCGGCTGCGCAGTGCCGCGAAGATGTCGGGGGCCGAGGCGGACTCCACCTCCGCCAGTTCCCGGTTGATGCCGGCGACGAACTTGGGGTACTTCAGCTCGGGCCGGTCGAGGCCGTGGATGCGGAAGAGCCCGGTGAGGTCCAGGGGGCCGGGCAGCGGGTACACCTCGGCCTCGCTGATCTTCAGCTCGCGCACCAGCAGGTCGAGCACCTCGCGGTCGATGGACTCCTCGACCTCCAGGCGTACCGGCGGCCCGAAGCGGCGCCGCATGAGCTCCTTCTCCAGGGCCTGGAGCAGGTTCTCGGCGTCGTCCTCCTCGACCTCCAGGTCCTCGTTGCGGGTGAGCCGGAAGGTGTGGTGTTCCAGGATCTCCATGCCTGGGAACAGCTCCTCCAGGTGGGCCGCGATGACGTCCTCGAGGGGGACGTAGCGGCCCGGGGAGCTCTCCAGGAAGCGGGACAGCAGCGGCGGCACCTTGACGCGGGCGAAGTGGCGGTGACCGGTGACGGGGTTGCGTACGACGACGGCCAGGTTCAGGGACAGGCCGGAGATGTACGGGAAGGGGTGCGCGGGGTCGACCGCCAGCGGGGTCAGCACGGGGAAGATGCGGTGCCGGAAGAGCGTGAACAGGCGGGCCTGCTCCTTCTCCGTGAGCTCGCTCCAGCGGACCAGGTGGATGCCCTCCTCCGCGAGTGCGGGGGCGACGTCCTCGTGGTAGCAGGCGGCGTGCCGGGCCATGAGCTCGCGCGAGCGGGCCCAGATCATCTCCAGCACCTCGCGCGGCTGCAGCCCGGAGGCGGACTGGGTGGCGACGCCGGTGGCGATACGGCGTTTCAGGCCGGCGACCCGGACCATGAAGAACTCGTCCAGGTTGCTGGCGAAGATCGCGAGGAAGTTCGCGCGCTCCAGCAGGGGTGTGTTGGGGTCCTCGGCGAGTTCGAGGACGCGCTCGTTGAAGGCGAGCCAGCTGCGCTCCCGGTCAAGGAAACGGCCCTGCGGCAGCTGCTCCCCCTCTGCCGGTGCCTCCACGTACCCGTCGAGGTCGGCGTCGATGTCCGGTTCCAGGTCGGAGACCGTGGCCGCCACGGTGTGCGGGCGGTGCGCGGCGATGGAGCCCACGGAGGGCTGCGGGTTCTGCGCGGTGGCGGGGCCCGCGGGGCCTCCCACGAGGGTGGTGGGAGCCTGCGAGGTCTGCGCTGCCTGGGTGTCTGGCTGGCTCATGAACCTATTCTTCCGCGCGTGCGGCGGGACAGGCGCGTCGAAATGCACGCGCGGGAGCGCGGCGGCGGTCCCCACGCGGGGAGGCTCGGGCTCTGGCGCGGCGGGCTTCACCGCCTGAGCGTCGCAAGACCGTCTGAACCAACGGTTACGGACACATGACGTGCGGGACACTGTGGAGCGGCCCACCGGGAACGATGTAGGCCGGGGGACTCCGGAAACCGGCTCGGGGAAGGCGGGTAACTGCGAGCAGGCGCACGGGTGGTGCGCCAGCGCACGGTTCCTCGGCGACGGTGCACGGGTGTGCGTGGCGCGTCATGGGGGAGGTGGGTGGCCGGCCGGTGGGAAGCGGGTGGCGGGTCACGGGCCGGGAGGACGGATACGGCGGGTGGCCCGTCGGTGGGTGGCTGGGTGGCGGGCGCGCGGGTGGCGGTCGGTCCGCGGGTGGTTCGGGCCCGTGGCCGGCGGTGGCGTCCAGGCGGGACCTGGGCGGACGGCTGGTGGGTGGCGGGCCGCCCACGGGCCGGGAGGACGGGCAGGGTGGGTGGCGGCGCGCGGTCGCTTGGTGGCGGGCGCATGGGCGGGCGGGGCCGCCTCGGCGGTGGGACGACGGGCGTGGTGCGCAGTGGGCCCGCAGGTGGTGGCGGCCCACCGGCCGGTGGATGCGGGCGCGTCAGCGGTCGGCGGTCGGTCCGTGAACGGTGGATGGCAGCGTGTGCCGGGCCGTCCGCAGATCGGGAGGACTCACCCGGCGGGTGTGGGGGCGCGCGGGTGGTGGTCGGCCGGTCCGTGGGCGGCGGCGCGCGGTTGCTCCGCGGCGGGTGCGTGGGCGGCGGGCCGCCCACGGGCGGAGGACGGACATGGTGGGCGGCGGGCCCATGGGTGGCGGGCCGGCCGTGGGGCGGGAGCCGCGGGGCCCGGGGCGGTCAGGTCTCCGTGCGGTACATGAGGTCGGTCTCGTATGTGGTGAAGCCGAGGCGTTCGTAGACGGAGACCGCCGCCTTGTTGTCGGCGTCGACGTACAGCATCGCCGTCGGGAGGCCCTGCGCGGCCAGGTGGCGCAGGCCGATCAGGGTGAGGGCCTTGCCGAGGCCGCCGCCCTGGGCGCCGGGGCGGACGCCGAGGACGTACACCTCGCCGAGGTGTTCCTCCCGGTGCACCTTGGTCCAGTGGAAGCCGACCAGCCGGCCCTCGCGCTCGGCGAGGAAGAACCCCTGCGGGTCGAACCACGGCTGGGCCTCGCGGTCGTCGAGGTCGCGCTGGGTGAGGGAGCCCTGCTCGGGGTGGTGGGCGAACGCCTCCGCGTTCACGGCGAGCCATGCGGCGTCGTCCCGACCGGGCACGAAGGTCCGTACCGTCACGCCCTCCGGCAGCGCCGGCTCGGGCAGGTCGAGGTCCGTCAACGACCGCCGCATCTGCCGCAGTTCGCGGAACAGGGTGAGCCCGAGGACCTGTGCCAGATGCCGCGCGGCGGACTGCCCCCCGTGCGCCCACACCCGCAGCCGCTTGCCGGACGTGGCCAGCAGCGCGGCCCCGAGCGCCCGCCCGTGCCCGTGCCCGCGGTGCTCCGGATGGACGACCAGCTCGGCGGCGGGCGCCTCCACCGGATCGGTGTCCTCCAGCTGCGCGTAGCCGACGAGTTCGCCGTCGACGGCCAGCAGCAGATGGGACACCCCCTGGCGGGCCCCGCCCCGCAACTGGAGCCGGCCCTGCTCGGACACCGCCTGCCGTCCGTCGGCGCGGGCGGCCGCCTCCAGCAGCCCGAGCACGGCTTCGGCCCGGTCCGGGGTGAGCTCGGCGAGGGTCTCCAGGGAGCGGGCGGTCGGTGCGGTGTCGTCGCTGGTCATGGATATGAGGGTACGGGGTTCCCTCGCGGGGCGGCCGGGCCTTCCCGCACCGCGCCTCAGCCGACGCCAGGCATCTCCGGCGGCGGAACCGGTGCCCCCGGCAGCCGTACCGTCGCCACCGTGCCGCCGGCCTCGGCCGGTGTCAGGGTGACCTCGCCGCCCGCCCGTTGGACGGTGCGGGCGACGATGGACAGGCCGAGTCCCGAGCCGGGCAGGGCACGGGCGCTCGGGGAGCGCCAGAAGCGGTCGAAGACGTGGGGGAGTTCGTCGGTGGGGATGCCGGGTCCGTGGTCGCGGACGGTGAGGACGCCCTGGTCCAGGACGACGTCGATCGTGCCGTCCTTGGGGCTGAACTTCACCGCGTTGTCGAGGATGTTGACGATCGCCCGCTCCAGCGCGGACGGCTCCGCCCGTACGTACCAGGGGTCCAGGGCCGCCTTTATGGTCAGCTCCGGGCCGCGCAGCCGGGCGCGGCGCAGCGCCGCCTCCACGGTGTCCTGGAAGGCGATCACCTGGACGCGTTCGCCCCGCTGCCCGTCCGAGCGTGACAGCTCCTGCAAGTCGCCGATCAGCGAGGCCAGTTCGGTCATCTGTGCCTTGACCGAGGCGAGCAGTGCCTTGCGGTCGGCCTCGGGGAGTGGGCGGCCCGTCTCCTCGCTGCGGGTGAGGAGTTCGATGTTCGTACGCAGTGAGGTCAGCGGGGTGCGCAGTTCGTGGCCGGCGTCCGCGATCAGCTGCTGCTGAAGGTCCCGGGAGCTGGCCAGGGCCGAGGTCATGGAGTTGAAGGAGTGGGACAGGCGGGCGATCTCGTCCTCGCTGTCGTCCTCCACGGGGATGCGGATCGTGAGGTCCTCGGTGCGCGCCACGTGCTCCACCGCCTCCGTGAGCTTGTCCACGGGGCGCAGCCCGGCGCGGGCGACGGCGAGGCCGGCGGCTCCGGCGCCGAAGACTCCCACGCCGGAGACGAAGAGGAGCAGTAGGGCCAGGTCGCTGAGGGTGTTCTCGGTGTCCTTCAGGGAGAGCCCGAGCATGAAGGCGATGCCCGGGTACGCCTCGGAGTTGGGGCCGGGTCCCGTGGGGACGGCGACGGTCATCACGCGGATGTTGTTGCCCTGGGTGTCGGTGGTGGTGTGGAAGGTGCGCTCGCGCACATCGGGGTTGGCGGCCACCCCCTTGTCCAGGGCCGTGACCTTGATGACGCCCGGGGACCGGGTGTCCACGCAGAACTTGCCCTGGGCCGTCACCAACTGCACGTAGAGGTACGAGCGCTGCATGTCGCCCGACGAGTCGTCCGTCGTCTGCGTGCAGTTGGCGGCCATCGCCGAAGCCGTGGTGGCGGTCACCCTGCCGTAGCTCGCGAGCCGGCTGTCGACCTCGTCGTACAGCTTCCCCTGGACGATGAACCAGCAGGTGAGGGAGACCGCCGCCACCGCGAACGCCACCGCCGCCGCCACCAGCAGCGCCAGGCGGGAGCGGATCGGCAGCGCACGGAAACGGCGCAGCGCCCTCTTCACTCCGCGCCACCCTGCCGCAGTACGTAACCCACCCCGCGCACCGTGTGCACGAGGCGGGGCTCGCCGTCGGCCTCGGTCTTGCGCCGCAGGTACATGACGTAGACGTCGAGGGAGTTCGAGGAGGGTTCGAAGTCGAAGCCCCAGACCGCCTTGAGGATCTGCTCCCGGGTGAGCACCTGGCGCGGATGGGCCATGAACATCTCCAGCAGGGTGAACTCCGTCCGGGTCAGTTCCACCTGCCGGCTGCCGCGCGTGACCTCGCGGGTGGCGAGGTCCATGCGCAGGTCGGCGAAGGTGAGGGCCTCGTCCTCCTGGGCCGCGCCCGCCACGGCCGCGTAGGTGCTGCGGCGCAGCAGTGCCCGGATGCGGGCGAACAGCTCGTCCAGCTCGAAGGGCTTGACCAGGTAGTCGTCCGCCCCGGCGTCCAGGCCGGTGACCCGGTCGCCGACCGTGTCGCGGGCGGTCAGCATCAGGATGGGGGTGGTGTCGCCGGTGCCCCGGATGCGGCGGGCGGCGGTCAGGCCGTCCATCCGCGGCATCTGGATGTCGAGGACGACCAGGTCCGGCTGGTACGAGGCCGCCTTGCCCAGCGCGTCCGCGCCGTCCACGGCGACCTCGGTCTCGTACCCCTCGAAGGCGAGGCTGCGCTGGAGTGCTTCGCGTACCGCCGGCTCGTCGTCGACGATCAGGATGCGCTGGGGATCACGGTCGCCATCGGCGGGACTCATCGGTCGTCTTTCCTCGGGTCGCTGGGGCCGCGCGGACCGGTCGGTCCTGGGCTGAACGCTCTCAGCCTCGCATGTTTCGGTACGGCGGGGTGCGGCGCGCGGGTGGCGCGCCGCAGCTCAGGCCGCGATCGCGGCGATCCGGCGCAGCGGCACCTTGTGCCGGTGCGGGCGCTCGGCGGAGGTGCGCAGGCCCATCAGCTGGGGGACCACGGCGGCCTCGGGCACGCGGTTCGCCGGGCTGTGCGGTTCCTTCGTGGCGGTGCGGGCCAGGGTGAGGCCGGCGGGGGCGGTCAGGTCGATGGTGGCCGTCGTCTCGTGCACAACGTGCTGGATCATGTCGTACTCCTTGTCGAACGGTGCCGGACGCTGTCCGGGTGCCTGCCGGTGCCGCGCCTCAGCTCTGGGAGCCGGAGCGCAGGGTGGCCAGGTCGGACTTGACGATGTTGATCGGGATGGCGAAGCCGAGGCCGACGCTGCCGGCGCTGGACGAGTCCGACGCCTGCGTGGCCGAGTACATCGCCGAGTTGATGCCGACGACGTTGCCGCTCGCGTCGATCAGTGCGCCGCCGGAGTTGCCGGGGTTGAGGGACGCGTCGGTCTGTATCGCCTGGTAGGTGGTGGTGGAGGAGCCGGTGTCGCCGTTGAACTGGCGGCCGCCGAACTGGAAGGGCCAGCCGCCGCCCTGCCCCTGGTTCTCGTTGGTGGAGACCGACACGTCGCGGTGCAGGGCGGAGACGATACCGCTGGTGACGGTGCCGGTCAGGCCCTCCGGGGAGCCGATCGCGACGACCTGGTCGCCGACCGCCAGTCCGTCCGAGTTGCCGAGGGCCGCCGTCCTGAGGCCGGAGGCGTTGCGCAGCTTGATCAGGGCGAGGTCCTTGGAGCTGTCGGTGCCCACGACCTGCGCGGCGTAGGAGGTGCCGTCGCTGGTGCGCACCTTGATCGAGGAGGCGCCCGCGATGACGTGGTTGTTGGTGACGACCTCGCCGTTGCTGCTGACGATCACGCCGGAGCCGGTGGAGGTGCCGTTGTCGAGGGTGGCGTTGATCTCGACGACGCTCGGGGTGACCGCCTTGGCGATCGCGGCGATGCTGCCGCGCTGGCTGGAGGCCACCACATTGGTGGTGGTGCTGCTGGAGGTGACCGTGTCCGTGCCGGTCAGCTCCTGGAAGGCGAACGCGGTGCCGCCGCCCACCACGGCCGAGGCGATCGCCACCGCGGCGAGCAGGGCGAGCGGTCCCCTGGCGCGCTTGCGCGGCCCGGAGGCGTGCGCGGGTCCCGCCGGGACGGCCGGGAAGACGGCGGTGCCGCCGTCGTCCGCGCCGCCCTGACCGCCGTGGGCGCCCGGCCCGGCCGCGAACGGCTGCGCGGGGACGTACGGCGGCGGGGGCGGCCACTCCGGATTCACCGGGGCGGAGACCCGCCGCTGGTCCGCCGACTGCACGGAGTCGGCAGCCGGGGCCTGCCCGTCACCCTGAGGGTGTTCGTACTCGCCGGTGCGGCGGATGCTCTCGCTCATGACATTGAGAGTGTCCCGGGATCATGAGAGCTTCCTGAGTCCCCGCTGAGAAGCCCGACAGAACCTCGTATGCCCGATATAAGCAAGCCCCTCGGAGGGGTCTCCCGCGGCGAGAGGAGTCAAGGAGTAAGGGGGCTAGACGCAGCCGCAGGACGTGCGGACCACGAGGCGCGACGGGAAGAGCTTCAGCCGCTCCCGGCGCGAGCCGGCGACCCGCAGCCCGTCGTCCAGCACCAGGTCCACGGCCGCCCGGGCCATCGCCGACCGGTCCGAGGCGACCGTCGTCAGCGGCGGGTCCGTCAGCGCCGCCTCCTTGATGTCGTCGAAACCGGCCACGGCCAGCTCGCCGGGGACGTCGATGCGCAGCTCGCGCGCGGCCCGCAGCAGGCCGATCGCCTGGTCGTCGGTGGAGCAGAAGATCGCCGGCGGGCGGTTCGGGCCCGAGAGGATCTCCAGACCGATCCGGTAGGCGTCGTAGCGGTTGTACGGCGCCTCGAACAAGCGTCCCTCCGTCGGGAGGCCGGCCTCCGCCATGGCGCGCCGCCAGCCCTCGACGTGGTCGGACACGGGGTCGCCCACGGCGGGCGTCTCGGCGGTGCCGCCCACACAGGCCACGTAGTCGTAGCCGTGCTCCAGCAGGTGCCGTACGGCGAGCTGGGCGCCGCCGAGGTCGTCGGTGACCACGGCCACGTCGTCGATGGCCTCGGGCCGCTCGTGCAGCAGCACCACCCGGGCGTCCCAGGCATCGATCTCGGCGGCGGCGAGGTCGTTCAGCGCGTGGCTGACCAGGATCAGACCGGAGACGCGCATGCCGAGGAACGCCCGCAGATAGTGGACCTCGCGCTCGGCGACGTAGTCGGAGTTGCCGACGAGGACCATCTTCCCGCGCTCGGCGGCGGCCCACTCCACCGCGTGCGCCATCTCCCCGAAGAAGGGCTGGCGGGCGTCCGGGACGATCAGGCCTATGAGGTCGGTGCGCCGCGAGGCCATGGCCTGGGCGACCCGGTCGGGTCGGTACCCCAGCTCCTTGATCGCGGCGAGGACTCGCTCGCGGGTGGCCGGGGCGACCGGCCGGGGTCCGTTGTTGATCACATAGCTGACTACGGCAGTCGATGTCCCCGCCAGCCGCGCCACGTCATCCCGAGTCACCTTCGCCACGGCGCGGAGTCTACGCGGATGGACCCGCTCCCGGGCAGGGCGTACCGGAGCGTGGACGGGTATGCGACAGGCCCGTGGGGGCGCGCTTCACCTCTCCGCGCGGGCCCGCCTCGCCGCGGTGTCCCGATTCTCCGCCTTTGGTCGGGCGGCCCCGGCCTTCTTCTCGTCCGCGGCGTCCCCGGCACGGTCGGTCTTCTCGGGAGTAACGAATCGGTAACCGACATTGCGGACCGTCCCGATCAGCGATTCGTGCTCGGGGCCGAACTTGGCCCGCAGCCGCCGTACGTGGACGTCGACGGTCCGGGTGCCGCCGAAGTAGTCGTAGCCCCAGACCTCCTGGAGCAGCTGGGCGCGGGTGAACACGCGGCCCGGGTGCTGCGCGAGGTACTTCAGCAGCTCGAACTCCTTGAAGGTGAGGTCCAGCATCCGGCCCTTGAGCCTGGCGCTGTAGGTCGCCTCGTCCACGGACAGGTCGCCGCTGCGGATCTCCATGGGGGAGTCGTCGTTGGCGATCTGCCGACGGCCCATGGCCAGCCGGAGGCGGGCCTCCACCTCGGCGGGACCCGCGGTGTCCAGGAGCACGTCGTCGATGCCCCAGTCGGCGGTGACGGCCGCGAGGCCGCCCTCGGTCACCACGAGGATCAGCGGGCAGCCGAGACCGGTGGAGCGCAGCAGCCGGCACAGGCCGCGCACCTGCGGCAGGTCGCGCCGCCCGTCGACCAGGACGACGTCGGCGCTCGGGGTGTCCACGAGTGCGGGCCCCTCCGCCGGGGCCACCCGCACGTTGTGCAGCAGCAGGCCGAGGGCGGGGAGCACCTCGGCCGATGGTTGGAGGGCGTTGGTCAGCAGCAGCAGGGAACTCATCGCGCGCCTCCCGCAAGCTCTCGGCCGCGCTCGAGCAGGGGGGACCCCCATACCCGGGCTGTCGTATGTGCGTGCACCGTTCGCTCGTCCATGGCGTCTGGTTCCTCCTCGGTCCCTGCCCACTGCGCGATCAACGGGCCGTACACCTGCGGTTTCCCGCGCCGTATACAACGCTTCCGAAAGCACGAAAGGACCCGGGGGCTGCGCTGCCCGAGTCCTCTTCGCAGCAGAATAGCCGATATGAGGTCGGGATCGGCAGGTCGAGTGGTGCGTTCGACGGACGTTCCGGAGGGCGGGACACCACCGGGCACGGGCGCCGGGGGCGTGGTCAGGACGTTCCTGCGTACGGCGGACGGGGTGGCGCTCGACGCCGTGTACGAGCCGGGCGCGGCCGCGCGGGACGGCTCCGGCGGCGGTCACGGCGACGGCCGCGGCGACCTCGTGTTCGTGATCGCACACGGCTTCACCGGCGACCTGGACCGGCCGCACGTGCGCCGGGTGGCGCGGGTCCTGGCCCGCTACGGCGCCGTGGTCACCTTCTCCTTCCGCGGCCACGGGGCCTCCGGCGGGCGCTCGACCGTCGGCGACCGCGAGGTACTGGACCTGGCGGCGGGGGTGGCCTGGGCGCGCGGGTTCGGGCACGCGCGCGTGGCGACCGTCGGCTTCTCCATGGGCGGCTCGGTGGTGCTGCGGCACGCGGCCCTGCACGGCGGTCCGGAGGACGCCGCACCGGGCGAGGGGCACGCGGACACGCGTACGGACGCCGTGGTCTCCGTCAGCGCGCCCGCGCGCTGGTACTACCGGGGCACGGCCCCCATGCGCCGGCTGCACTGGCTGGTCACACGCCCCGAGGGCCGGCTGCTCGGCCGCTACGGGCTGCGCACCCGGATCCACCACCGCGACTGGGACCCCGTCCCGCTGCCGCCGTTCCAGGCGGCCTCGCGCATCGCACCCGTCCCCCTGCTGATCGTGCACGGCGACCGGGACGGCTACTTCCCGCTCGACCACCCCCGGATGCTGGCCGCGGCCGCCGGTGACCACGGGGAACTGTGGCTGGAGCCCGGCATGGGCCACGCCGAGAACGCCGCCGCCGACGAACTCCTGCACCGCATCGCGCGCTGGACCCTCGCACAGGCGGGCTAGCCTGACCCTGTTCATAGACGAGTGATCGAGGGACGGGATGGCAAAGGTCACGGTGCGCTACTGGGCGGCGGCGAAGGCCGCGGCCGGGGTCGCCGAGGAGCCGTACGAGGCGGAGACGCTCGCCGAGGCGCTCGACGCGGTGCGCGGGCGGCACCCCGGTGAGCTGGACCGGGTTCTGCGGCGGTGCTCGTTCCTCATCGACGGTGACCCGGTGGGGACGCGCGCACATGAGACGGTACGGCTGATTGAGGGCGGCACGGTTGAGGTGCTCCCCCCGTTCGCAGGAGGGTGAGCGATGACCGACCAGCCGTATGAGGGGTCTCCCGGGTCTCCCTACGACAACCCCTACAGCGGGTACGACCCGTACGCGGGGCAGTACCCCCAGCAGCCCGCCGCGCAGCAGCCGTACCCGCCGGCCCAGCCGCAGCAGCCCGCCGCGCAGCAGCCGTACCCGCCGGCCCAGCCGCAGCAGCCCGCCGCGCAGCAGCCGTACCCGCCCGCCCAGCCGCAGGCGCCCGCCGACCAGCAGCCGTATCCGCCCGCCCAGCCGCAGGCGTGGCCCGCGCAGCAGCAGGCGTACGGGGACCCGCAGGCCGACCATTACACGCAGCACTGGCAGGGGCAGACCTGGGACACCCAGACGCACGCCCGGCCGCCGGCCGCCGCCGCGGAGACGGCGTACCTGCCTCCGGTGGTGCACCAGGGGCCGGTCGCGGCTCACGGGGTCCAGGGAGGCGGGGGCAACGGCGCGCAGGCGCCTTCCTACGCGCCGCAGCCGCAGCCGCAGCCGCAGCCGCAGGCTCCGGCCTCGGCCGCCGCCACGGAGACGGCCTACCTGCCCCCGGTGGGGCATCACGCGCCGCAGCCGCAGGCCGCCGCTCCGGCCGCCGCGGCGACGGCTGCCGATCCCGAGGGGGACGGGCCCGCCTACGGTCCCGCGACCGTCGCCGGAAACACCCGGGTCACCGACGCGCAGCGGGCCCGCGCCGAGGGACGCTCGCCGATCATCGAGCCCGGGATGCAGCCGGCCGCGCTCACCGCGTTGCTGGGGCTGCTGCTGGCGGGCACGGCGGAGCTCGGCGTCTACGGGCTGCTCGTGCCGCTGGTCGTGCTCCAGGGCGTGACGGCCGCGGGCTGGTTCCGGCTGAACGGCATGTGGCCCGCCCGGCAGGGCATCGCCCTCGGCTTCGCGGGCGCGCTCGCCGCGGACGTGGCGGTGCTCGCCGCGGGCCGCGAGCACGCGCCCGCGGCGATCCTGGGCACGCTCGGGGTGTGGGTGCTGCTCTCCCTCGTCCTCCAGCTGCGCTCCCACGCCGACCCGGACGAGCGGATGTACGGCCTGATGGCGAGCGTCGCCGCGGCGGCGCTGGCGATCGTGGCCACCGGCTACCTCGCCGCCCCGCCGGACGCGGTCGCGGTCGGCGCGGCGGCGGTCGCGGTGGCCGTCCTGGCGCGGGCGCTGCCGCTGCCCGCGGCGGCCTCGGTGGTCGTCGCGCTGCTCGCGGCGGCAGGCGCGGGCATCGCGGTCGGAAGCATGACGGACCTGGGCGCCAAGGGCGCGCTGCTCGGCGCGGGCGCCGCGGTGTGCGCGCTGATCGGGCACCGCGCGGCCAGCTACGACTATCCCTCGCGCTTCGTGCACTTCACGGCCGGTGTCGCCCTGCCACTGTCGGCCGCGGCACCGGTGGTGTGGATGCTGGGACGGGCGCTGGGATGACCGCACCCCGGACCGGGCCCGCTGTCACAGCTGCTCAACAAACCCCTGGCCCGGTCCCCGAGGAGGTTTACGCTCGCGCGTGACGGCCATCCGTTCGTGGAGGACCGCAGAGGGGGCACCGGTTGCGAGCGCTGAGAGTACTCCTGATCGTCGTCGTGGTCCTGGGCGTGCTGTTCGCGGTGGTCGACCGGGTCGCGGTGCACCTCGCGGAGGGCCAGGCCGCCGACCGGCTGAAGGCGACCGAGAACCTGGCGAGCACCCCCGACGTGTCCATCAAGGGCTTCCCCTTCCTGACCCAGCTGGCGAGCGGCGAGCTGGACGACGTCGAGGTCGGCATCAAGGACTACGAGGCGGCCACCGGCAACGGCGACCAGAAGATCCGTATCGACGACATCACGGCGGACATGAAGGGCGTGCGGTTCTCCGGCGACTACAGCTCCGCCACCGCCGCCACCGCCTCCGGCACCGCGACCATCGCCTACGACCAGCTGCTCAAGGCCGCGAAGTCCGAGTCCGCCCAGGTCGCCCCCGGCGTCACCGCCCATGTGGTCGGCCTCTCCGACGGCGGCGACGGCAAGATCAAGGTCGACGTCGAGATCCAGGCCGCGATACTCGGCATCAAGCAGCGCAAGACGCTCTCCCTGCTCAGCTCGGCCACCGTGCGGGGCGACAAGGTGGAGGTGCGTGCCGACGACCTGCCCATGGTCGGTGGTGTGCGGCTCCCCGAGGGCCGGGTCAGGTCGGTCACGGACTTCCAGCAGGCGATCGACCGGCTCCCCGCCGGGGTCGGGCTGGACTCGGTCCGGGCGGCCGCGGACGGCGTCGAGATCACCCTGAAGGGTTCGGACGTCAAGCTGGCCGGGTAGACATGCGGTGAACAAAAGGTTGTCCGACTGGCGAGACATCCTCGTCCGCACCGCAGATGCCTGCGCGACCGAGAACGGACACGAGCGCCCGAAGGTCGTACGGCGACGGTTCGGGCGCTCTTTCATTCCCACATCCCGGACGATCATGTCTCAGTATCCGACATGCCGGTGACACGCCCGCCCGTCCCTCCCTACGATCGACCCCATGCAGCGACAGGCGGATCTCACGAAGCGGCGGGCAGTGGACCTGTGCCGTGTTGCCGCCATGCTCTGTCGCACTTCCTGAACGGGAGCTCTCTCCCGTATCCCCGCCCCGCGACGACCCGGGGCCCACCCGCACGCCGTACGCCGGCACCGAACGCGTACCCGCGCGCCCCCTCGCACTCGCACGCCCCGCCGTACCTGCCCCGGAGGAGATTGAGCATGAGCCGCAGCGACGTCCTGGTCGACGCCGACTGGGTCCAGGAACACCTGGACGACCCGAGCATCGCCATCGTCGAGGTGGACGAGGACACGTCCGCGTACGACAAGAACCACATCAAGAACGCCGTCCGGATCGACTGGACCCAGGACCTCCAGGACCCGGTGCGCCGTGACTTCATCGACCAGGCCGGCTTCGAGAAGCTCCTGTCGGAGAAGGGCATCGCCAACGACCACACGGTGATCCTCTACGGCGGCAACAACAACTGGTTCGCCTCGTACGCCTACTGGTACTTCAAGCTGTACGGCCACGAGAACGTCAAGCTCCTCGACGGCGGCCGCAAGAAGTGGGAGCTGGACGCCCGCGAACTGGTCGACGGCACCGACGTGCCGGAGCGTCCGAAGACCGCGTACCAGGCCAAGCCGCAGGACACCTCCATCCGCGCCTTCCGCGACGAGGTCGTGGAGGCGATCGGCAAGCTGAACATCGTCGACGTCCGCTCCCCCGACGAGTTCTCCGGCAAGCTGCTCGCCCCGGCCCACCTGCCGCAGGAGCAGTCGCAGCGCCCCGGCCACGTGCCGACCTCCCGGAACATCCCGTGGTCGAAGAACGCCAACGACGACGGCACCTTCAAGTCGGACGACGAGCTCAAGGCCCTCTACGAGGACGAGCGTGTCGACCTGTCGAAGGACACCATCGCCCTGTGCCGCATCGGTGAGCGCTCCGCGCTGACCTGGTTCGTGCTGCACGAGCTGCTCGGCGTGCAGAACGTCAAGAACTACGACGGCTCCTGGACCGAGTACGGCTCCCTGGTGGGCGTGCCGATCGAGCTCGGCGCCGGCAAGTAAGCAAGACGGTTCAGACCGTTTCGACCTCATCGAACCTCTGGAGAAGCACATGTGTGGAGCGAAGGCCGGCGGCCCGGACGCCTCGACGATCAAGCCCGGTGAGACGACGATCCAGGGTCAGGTGACCCGCGACGGCGAGCCGGTGACGGGCTACGTCCGTCTGCTGGACTCGACCGGCGAGTTCACCGCGGAGGTCCCCACCTCCGCCACGGGCCAGTTCCGGTTCTACGCGGCCGAGGGCACCTGGACCGTCCGCGCCCTCGTCCCCGGCGCCAGCGCCGACCGCACGGTCGTCGCTCAGCAGGGCGGCCTCGCGGAGGTCGCGATCGCGGTCTGAGCGGTCGAGCGGCCGGGACTGCCGACGCCGTCGGAGCAGGCTGAGCACGGTACGGCCGAAGGGCCGCACCCCACGGGTTGGACACCCGGGGTGCGGCCCTTCCGGCGTTCCCGCCCCGGCACGTCAGGCCCCCGCGGACCTACCCTGGAAGCATGTACGCACGACGTCGGCATGTGTACTTCGCCATGATGGGGATCTGCATCGGACTGTTCGTCCTGGCGTGGGGTGTCGTGCGCATCTGGTCGGTTCCCGCGGCCGTCGGCATGTGCCTGGTCGCCATGGTGATCCCGCCGGTCGCCGCGATGGTCGCCAACCGGCGCGGGCCCGAGGACCGCTGGTGGGACGACCCGTCCGGCGACCCCAAGTCCGACGAGTGGTGGGACGAGCTGGACGGAAAGAAGCGTCGGTAGCTCCTGGGGGCGCCCCTCGGTCCGTTCAGTAGACGAGCGCCTGCGTCCCGTCCCCCAGGGCCTCCTGGACGAAGACCTGCGCGCCCGCGATCCGCACGCCCTCGATGACGTCCTTCTCCGTGATGTTCCGGCGGGCCGCGCACTGGGTGCACAGGGTGAGCCGGCCGGCCGCGAGGATCGACTCGATCAGATCGGGCAGCGCAGCGGCGTGCGGCAGTTCGAACTCGGCGGCCCGGCCCGGCAGCGCGAACCAGGAGGACTCCCCGGTCAGCCACAGTGAGACGTCCACCCCGCTGGCCGCGGCCACCGCCGCCACCGTGAACGCCTGAGAACACCGCTCGGGAGCGTCCGCCCCCGCGGTCACCTTGATCACCAGCTTCTTCGCCATGCCCGAATCGTAATCAAGTCGCCTGCGACGCGGAGCGGACCGCTCGTCCGAGACCGGGGGCGCACCTCGCCAAGAGGGCCGGCTCCGGGACGACTAAGCTGGGGGCCGGCCCTGCGTATGTACCGCACCTGCTCAACCGAGGAGCACCCCGTGGAGATCTTCTTCGAAACCCTGCTGGTCCTGGTCTGCGTCGGCGTTCTCGCCTTCGCCTACCTGACCGTGAAGAAGCTGTACCAGGGCCAGCGCTGACGACGACATCCAGGAACAGTTGCTCATGATCGAGATTCCGTCCGACCTCCACAAGGACCTGGTCCCCCTCGCCTTCCTGCTCGGCGACTGGGCCGGAGCCGGCGTGCACGACTTCCCGGGCGCCGAGAAGTGCAACTTCGGCCAGGAGGTCAGCTTCACCCACGACGGCCGGGACTTCCTCGAGTACCACTCCCGTACCTGGGTGCTGGACAACGACGGCAACAAGGTGAAGCCGCTGGAGACCGAGTCCGGCTTCTGGCGGATCGACGCCGACCGCAAGGTCGAGGTCACGATGACCCGCGACGACGGCGTCATCGAGATCTGGTACGGCGAGCTGGCCCACAAGAAGCCGCAGATCGAGCTGGCCACCGACGCGGTCGCCCGCACCGCCGCCTCCCGCCCCTACACCGGCGGCAAGCGGTTGTACGGCTACGTCAAGAGCGACCTGATGTGGGTCGGCGAGAAGCAGACCCCCGAGGTCGAGCTGCGCCCCTACATGTCCGCCCACCTGAAGAAGGTCGTCACCCCCGAGCAGGTCGAGCGCTGGGCCAAGGCCCTCCCGGACGACCTCCCGGACGACGGCATCGCCTTCTTCAAGTGAGCCCAGCCGGGTCACAGCCCTAGGCCTCTCGTTTGGATCATGCCGGACTCGCGGGCCTTGGCACCGCGCTCCCTGGTCCGGTCTGATCCAAGCGAAAGACCCTAGACTTGGGGTGTGGTGAGCACCGACTGGAAGAGTGATCTGCGACAGCGTGGCTACCGGCTGACCCCGCAGCGGCAACTCGTGCTCGAAGCCGTCGACAGCCTGGAGCACGCGACACCCGACGCCATCCTCGGCGAGGTGCGGAAGACCGCGTCGGGGGTGAACATCTCCACGGTGTACCGGACCCTGGAGCTCCTGGAGGAGCTCGGGCTGGTCAGCCACGCCCATCTGGGGCACGGTGCGCCGACGTACCACCTGGCGGACCGGCACCACCACATCCACCTGGTCTGCCGGGACTGCACCAATGTCATCGAGGCGGACCTGTCGGTGGCGGCCGAGTTCACCGCGAAGCTGCGGGAGCAGTTCGGCTTCGACACGGACATGAAGCACTTCGCGATCTTCGGTCGGTGCGCGGACTGCGCGCGCAAGGCCGCGACGGCTTCGGGTGCCTCGGCCGGCAGGAGTCCAAGTACCGAGTCGTAGGCTTGTGTTCATGAAGAGCCCCCTGCTGTCCCTGCCCGGCGCCGTTCAGGCCGAGGGCGTGGACGAAGGCGTAGCCGCCCACTACGGCGACCTGTTCCGCGAGCAGCGCGCCCTCGCGGACGGTGCCGGATTCGTCGACCTCTCGCACCGCGGTGTCGTCACCGTCTCCGGCGAGGACCGGCTGAGCTGGCTGCACCTGCTGCTCACCCAGCACGTCAGCGAGCTGCCGGCCGGCCAGGCCACCGAGGCGCTGATCCTGTCCGCGCACGGCCACATCGAGCACGCGCTCTACCTGGTCGACGACGGCGAGACGGTCTGGGCCCACGTGGAGCCCGGCACCCAGGAGGCGCTGATCGCCTACCTGGAGTCGATGAAGTTCTTCTACCGGGTCGAGGTCGCCGATCGGACCGCCGACTTCGCCGTCGTGCACCTGCCGGCCGGTTCGATCGCCGACGCGCCCGAAGGGGCCGTCGTGCGGGAGACCGCCTACGGCCGCGACCTCTTCCTGCCCCGCGAGGACCTGGAGTCCTACGCGGGCCAGGCCGGCCCGCCGGCCGGGATCCTCGCCTACGAGGCCCTGCGCGTCGAGCAGCACCGGCCCCGGCTCGGCTTCGAGACCGACCACCGCACCATCCCGCACGAGCTGGGCTGGATCGGCACGGCGGTGCACCTCCAGAAGGGCTGCTACCGCGGTCAGGAGACCGTGGCCCGGGTGCAGAACCTGGGCAAGCCGCCGCGCCGCCTGGTCTTTCTGCACCTCGACGGCAGCGAGGTCCACCTGCCGGCGCACGGCACCGGGATCCACCTCGCCGACGAGGGCCCGGACGGCCGCAAGATCGGCTTCATCACCACGTCCGTACGGCACTACGAGCTCGGACCGGTCGCGCTCGCCCTGGTCAAGCGGAACGTGCCGGTGGACGCACGGCTGATGGCGGGCGAGACGGCGGCGGCGCAGGAAGTGGTCGTGGAGCCGTAGCCCCCGCGAGGCTCACAGCTCCCGGCTCACACCTCCAGCAGGACGGTGAACGGGCCGTCGTTCGTCAGCGACACCCGCATCGACGCGCCGAACCGGCCCGTCGCGACCGTCGCGCCCAGGGAGCGCAGCTGCGCGACCACCTCGTCCACCAGGGGTTCGGCGACCTCGCCGGGCGCGGCCGCGTTCCAGGTGGGGCGGCGGCCCTTGCGGGCGTCGCCGTACAGCGTGAACTGGCTGATGACGAGCAGCGGGGCGCCGGTGTCGCTGCACGACCTCTCGTCGTGCAGCATGCGGATCGACCAGAGCTTGCGGGCCAGCTGTGCCGCCTTCTCCTTGGTGTCCTCGTGGGTGACCCCGACGAGGACGCACAGCCCCTCACCCTCGATGGCCCCCACCGTCTCGCCGTCCACGACGACGCTCGCGTCGTCCACCCTCTGCACCACTGCACGCATGCCGACCATGATGCCTCTCGGCCGTCCGGGTGCCGCGAGGGGTCCATGTCGTGCTTCTTTCAGCTCCGTAACCCTCCATCCGGGGCTGATCGGGGGCACTCGGTCACATACTGGCCACTCAGGGTGGCACGATGCTGTCGTACGCGCCGGTCGAGGGGACGGTTGAGGCGCCATGAGCACATCGAGTACCGAGCGGCAGCCCGTGGCGGCCTCGCCCATCCTCGCGGATGTCACCGAGGCCCACCGGCCGCCCGTGCAGCGCACCGACAGCCCCGGGCCGGCCGCTGTGGACCCCGAGCCCAGCTCGTCGAACACGGGGTACGCCCGGCATCCCGACCTGACCGTGCTGAGCCTGCCGGAGCTGCGCGCCCTGCGCCGGCAGGCGCAGCGGGACGAGGCCGACCTGAGCTACGTGCGGCGGCTGCTTCAGGGGCGGATCGACATCCTGCGCGCGGAGCAGGCCCGGCGCGGGCCGGAGTCCGTCCTGGGCGCCGGGCAGGTGCCCGCGCCCGAGCAGGGGTCCGTCGTCGAGCGCCTCGCGGAGATCCTCAAGGACGCGCCCGCCCGGCAGCGCTCCTCCGCCCGGCATGTGACGCTCGGCACACCGCACGGGGAGGAGTACCGGAAGCTGGCCGCCCAGATGCTCGCCGAGGTCGAACTGTCGGACCTCGGGGCGCGTACGGACCGGGAGTTGGGCGCGGCGATGGGGCGGCTCGTGCGGTACGAGCAGCAGGTGTCCGGGCGGCGGCAGCAGTTGCAGCGCACGGCCGACGGATGCGGCACGGAGATCGCCCGCAGGTACCGTGAAGGGGAAGCGCAAGTCGACGACCTGCTCATCTGACGCGACGGCCGCGGAGACCCCGGGACCGGCGTGGGGAGCGGGTTTCTCCTGTTCTCGCCCCGTTCCGCCTGTTTCCGCTTGTTTTCCGCCTGTCGCCCGGAAGGCCACCGCCGATGTCCGCGTCCACAGCCACCTCCTCCGCCCCGTCCTCCGCCCCGGCGTCCGCGCCCGGCGCGTCGGACGCGGTGCCGCCCGTGCTCGCCGAGGTGGTCCGCTCGGGGTTCGTGGAGGGGCGGCACCGGGGCAGCCTGGTGGTGCTGGCCGCGGACGGTTCGGTGGAGTGCGCGCTGGGGGACGTGAGCGCGCCGGTCTTCCCGCGCTCGTCGAACAAGCCGATGCAGGCGGCGGGGGTCTTGCGCGCCGGGCTCGACCTGGCCGGTGAGCGCCTGGCGCTCGCGGCGGCCAGCCACTCCGGGGAGGTCTTCCACCGCGACCTGGTCCACAAGATGCTCGGCGAGCACGGGCTGAGCCCGGCCCAGTTGCAGTGCCCGCCGGACCTGCCTCTGGACTCGGAGGAGAAGGAGACCTACCTGGCCGCCGGGTCGGTGCGCGACCGGGTGGTGATGAACTGCTCCGGCAAGCACACCGCGATGCTGGCGGCGTGCGCGCTGCGCGACTGGCCGCTGGAGTCGTACCTCGACCCCGAGCACCCGCTCCAGCGGATCGTCCACACCGTTGTGGAGGAGGCGGCGGGCGAGCCGGTGGCGGCGGTCGGCACGGACGGCTGCGGCGCGCCGCTGGCGGCGATCAGCCTGACGGGCCTGGCCCGCGCCTACCGCGCCTTCGTCCTCGCCGCGCCCGGCACCCCCGAGCGCCGTGTCGCGAACGCCATGCGCGCCCATCCCGAGTACGTCGCCGGCACCCGCCGCCCCGACACCTGGCTGATGCGCGAGGTCCCCGGTGCCCTGTCCAAGATGGGCGCGGAGGCCGTCCAGGCCGTCGCCCTCCCGGACGGCCGCGCCCTGGCCTTCAAGATCGACGACGGCGGCACGAGGACCCTCGGCCCGGTGCTGGCCCGCGCCCTGACCCTGATGGGCCTGGACGCCCCGGTGCTCGAACGCATCGGGCACGCCCCGCTGCTGGGCGGCGGCCGACAGGTGGGGGAGATCCGGGCGGCCTTCTGACTCCGGCGGGGCAGCTCCTGCGGGACGGCACGGAGTCGGGACGAGGCCGGGGCGGCGGGGCGAGGAAAACATCGCGACACCCCGCTCCCGGCCCCCCTACTGTCACCCCATGACTGCCGCCAGCCCCGATATCGACGTACGCCCCATCACCGACGCCGAGCTCCCCGACTGGGTCCGCGCCCTGAACACGGGCTTCCTGCGTCCTCCCGTAGTCTCCGACGCCGAGATCGCCGACCGGCGCCCGCACATCGAGCCGTCCCGCACCCTCGGTGCCTTCGACGCGGGCCGGTGCGTGGCGACGTTCCGGTCCTTCCCGCAGGAGCTCACGGCCGTGGGCGGCGCGACCGTTCCCGCCGACGCCATATCCAATGTGACCGTCACCTCCACCCACCGCCGCCGCGGCCTGCTGACCCGGATGATGGCTCAGGACCTGGCGGCCGCGAAGGAGCGCGGTGACGTCGTGGCGACCCTGGTCGCCGCCGAGTACCCGATCTACGGCCGCTACGGCTTCGGGCCGGCCACCTGGACGACCGAGTGGACGATCGACGTGCCCCGGGCCGGCCTCGACCCGCGCCGGGCGGGTCCGGAGGACGGCGGCCGGGTCGACCTCGTGGACGTCGACGACGTACGCAAGCTCGGCCCGGAGCTGCACGAGCGGCTGCGCCGTGCCCAGCCCGGCGCGATCGACCGCTCCGAGCGTTGGTGGCAGGTCACCACCGGCGCGGCGCGTCCGGACGGCCGCCCCTGGACCGAGCCCTTCCACGCCGTCTACCGTGCGGCGGACGGCACGGTCGAGGGGCTGGCGGTGTACCACTGCGACGAGACCTGGTCGGACGCCAAGCAGCCGCTGAACACGGCCACGGTGAAGAACCTGATCGCGGTGACCCCGGCCGCCGAGCGTGCACTCTGGCTCCACCTGTGCTCGATCGACTGGATCACGAAGGTCAGGAGCGGCTGGCGGGCCTCCGACGACCTGCTCCCGCACTTCCTGCCGGACCCGCGCGCCGCCACCGCCACCACGCACGCGGACTGGCTGTGGGTGCGGATCCTCGACGTCGTACGGGCCCTCGAGGCGCGGACGTACGAGGGCACGGGAACGCTGGTGCTGGAGGTTCTGGACCGGGCCGGAATGGCCGGCGGGCGCTGGCGGCTGGAGGCGTCGCCCGCCGGAGGGATCTGCACGCCGACGACCGAGAGCGCCGATCTGACGCTGGACGTGGCTCAGTTGGCGACCCTGTGGCTCGGCGACGAGTCGGCGGTGCGGCTCGCCGCGCTGGGCAGGGTCCGGGAAGAACGAGCGGGCGCCGCCCGAGGGGCGGACGCCCTGCTGCGTACGTCCAGGCGGCCTTGGTGCCCGGACATGTTCTGAGCGCTCCTTCCTGCCGGTGGCGGGTGACAGGTATGACGCATCCGTAGCTTGCTGTTCGGTTGTGGCTGTACGAGACGGTCTTCAGTTGTGGCTGTGCGGCATGTTCGGTTGTGGCTGTGCCGGCTGTGCGGCGGCTGTTCAGTTGTGGCTGTGCCCGTGCGGCGCCGGATTCCGGCTGCCGCTCCCCGTTGGCGTGCCGACCGACCGAGCTCCCGGCTCCCCTCCGGAAGGGAGCACGGTCGTACGTCCTCCAACCGTCACCCTGGTGGCCAACACTTGGAAAGTTTGGCCATGTCGCTCAAGTTGGCTACCAACTCCACTGCTGTTATCTCCGCTTGGAAGCGGCTCATAACCACCTTTCAGCGAACTGCCGGAAGATGGCGGGAAGTTGTACTGTTTGGCCGTGGACCCGGAACACGCCTCCGCCAATGGGCGGAAGAGGTCACAGCGGCCACAGAGGTCACACCGCGAGGTGGCCGACGAACTGCGGCACCGGATCAGGACCGGAGTGCTGCGGCCGGGCCAGCGCATGCCCACCCAGGCCAGGCTGGCCGACGAGTTCGGTGTCGAGCGCGGAGCCGTGCGCCAGGCCCTGCGCATCCTCCAGTCGGAGCACCTGCTCACCAACGTGTCCAAGGGGAGCCCGGCGACCGTCGCAGCCGGCCCGGCGGGTGCCCTGGCCGGCCTCGCCGCCCCGCCGCTGCCCACCACGGCCGCCCTCGCGCCCCGTATCGCGGCCGCCTTCGGCGCCTCCCACGTCGAGATCGACGCCCTGTGCCTGACCGCGATCTCGCTCACCCTGGCGATCGGCGAGCCGCTGCGGCAGATCCATGCCGGGCGACTAAAACCGGCCAAGATCGACTTCCGTGTGCTGCTGCCCAGCCGGGACATCGACCTCGCCTTCCCCGCGCCGGTGGACGCCTCCGACGCCGGCCGGCTGCGCCGCCGCTGGCTGGCCCAGCGCAACGCCCAGGGCCAGGTGCTCAAGCACAACCTGCTGGCCCTGCGTGCCACCCACGGCATCGACGTGCGAGTCAGCTTCCGCGCGCTGCCCTTCACCCCGCCGGTCAAGCTGTACCTGCTCAACGACAGGGAGGCGCTCTTCGCGTACTACACGCTGCGGCGGCGTGAGCAGGAGATCGACCACGAACACCTGGAGCTGTACGACGCGGAGGGCACCCGGTCGATCCTCTTCGCCTTCGAGCAGGGCGCCGACCCGCGCGACACGACCTTCGTCGAGCAGTCCCATGTGTGGTTCAACGCACTGTGGGAGACGATCAGTTCGGAGCTGCTGCTCACGAGCTGACGCCTCCCACTGGGAGTGGCCCGGACGCTGGGGATCCGTGTGTCACAGGGCGGGCCCCGCGAGCAGCACCGCCAGCACCACGGCCCCCACGGAGCTGAGGGTCGGGTTCCTGGCCTTGATGCCGACGGTGAGCAGCAGCAGGCCGATGATGCCCATCGCGCCGTACTTCCACTGCACGAGTTCCTCGAAGCCGACGACGAAGATGGCTGACACAAGAGCGAGAGCAGGCATGGCGATTCCCCCTTCGGACGGTTGCGGGCCGGGACGGGCGTGGGGGGTGTCGGGGAGAGGGCGAAAACTTCCACCAACTCCATCAAGTTGGTCACCAACTCTGCTTTAGTTGTCCCCACTTGGCATCCATCTATAAACAAGTTTCAAACAACTGCCTTTAGATAGAGCAAAGTTGTACCGTTTGGTTGTGACCCAGGAGAGCGTGACCGTGAACGGCAGCAGGAGAAGCTCGCCCCAGGAGATCGCCGAGGCCCTGCGGGAACGGATCCGCACCGGCGAGCTCCGGCCGGGCGACCGCCTGCCCACCCAGGCCGAACTCGCCGAGGAGTTCGGGGTGGAGCGCGGCGCCGTGCGCCAGGCCCTGCGAGTGCTCCAGGGGGACGGCCTGCTCAGCAACGTGACCAAGGGCAGTCCGCCGCGCGTCGCCGCGCCCGTCGCAGCGCGCGTGGAGCCGCAGCCGACGATGGTCGGCCTCGCGCCCCGGCTCGTGGAGGCCTTCACCGCCCGGCAGGTCAGGATCGACGCGGCCTGCCTCACGGCCGAGACCCTGATGGTCGCCGTCGGCGAGCCCCTGCGCCTCATCCACGAGGGCCGGCTGCGCCCCGAGTCGATCGACGTGCGCATTCTGCTGCCGTCCCGCAACATCGACCTGGCCTTCCCGATCTCGGTGGACCGGCCGAGCGAGGACGACCCGGTCCACCAGCGCTGGCTGGCCCAGCGCAACGCCCAGGGCCACGTCCTGAGCCACAACCTCAAGGCCCTGCGCGCCACCCACGGCATCGACGTCCGCGTCACCTTCCGCGCGCTGCCCTTCACCCCGCCGGTCAAGCTGTACCTGCTCAACGGCGCGGAGGCGCTGATCGCGTACTACATGATCACCCGTCGCGAGGAGCGGGCGGACGACGGGACGCTGGACATGTACGACGTCCTCGGCACGGAGTCCCTGCTGTTCTCCTTCGAGAAGGCGACCGGGCAGCGCGACGCCGCGTTCGTGACGGAATCGCAGAAGTGGTTCGACGCCCTCTGGGAAACCATCACGTCGGATCTGACACTCTCCTAGTGACTTCTGATACGACGCAGACCGAAGCGGTGACAGCTGAGACCGGAAACGAGACCGAGGAACTGCGGAACCTGATCGCGAGTGCCCGTGTCGTGCTCTGGGACTTCGACGGGCCGATCTGCCGGCTGTTCGCCGGGCACTCGGCGGAGCGGGTGGCGACCGAACTGGTGCGGTGGCTCGAGGGCCGGGGCCTGCACGGCCTGCTGACCGGCTCCGAACGGCAGTCGCTCGACCCGCAAGTCGTCCTGCGCGCCGTGGACCGCCGGCACCCCGGCAGCGACCTCGTCGCGGAGCTGGAGGCACGGCTGACCCGCGAGGAACTGCGGGCCGCCGCCTCCGCGATGCCCACCCCGTACGCCGACCCGCTGATACGGACCTGGAAGGCCCTGGGCTCGCGGCTGGCCATCACCACCAACAACTCGCCTCTCGTGGTGCACGAGTACCTCGCGGGCCGCGACCTCGACCCCTGCTTCGCTCCCCATGTCTACGGGCGCACCCAGGACCTGGCACACCTCAAGCCCGACCCGCACTGCCTGAACCGCGCCCTGACCGCCACCGGCGCCTCCCCCGCGCAGGCCCTGATGATCGGCGACACCCCTACGGACCACGAGGCCTCCCTGCGAGCCGGGGTGCCCTTCCTCGGCTACGCCCGCAACGCCCGCAAGGAGAAGCTGCTCAGGGAGGCGGGCGCCACGGTGGTCGTGGAGTCCCTGGAGCCGATCCTGCGGATCCTCCGGATGATCAGGGCTGAGTCATCAGGAGCGTGAAGACGATGGCGGCGCCGACCGCGAGCCCGGTACTGCGGGGATCTGGCCAACTAGTAGGCCAATTGGGCTGGTTGCCTTGAAATGGATGTCGGCGGCCGGTCTGATCGATTAATGCGGCAGGCCAAAATGATTCCTGGAGGAGGTGAAAAGCCGGTTTGCTGGTGGGCTGCCGGCGGTACCGTCAGGTTGTGGGCGAGGAGCGGGCGGGCGACGGCGGCGGCCGGGAGTTCCGTCGGGTGTCGGCGGAACTGCGGGCCCGGATGGCGGACGGCGCCTATCCGGTGCGCTCCTTCCTGCCCTCGCAGCGCGATCTCGCGGAGGAGTTCGGGGTCTCCCGGGACACCGTGCAGCGGGTGCTGCGGGAGCTGGCCAACGAGGGCTGGACCGAGTCCCGGCAGGGCAGCGGCACCCGTGTCATCAAGAACCAGCGGATACAGTCCTCGACGGCCAGGGCCACCCGGTCGCCCCGTGGCGTCACACTGGGCCCGGTCATCGGCGAGGCGTTCGAACAGCCCGAAGTGCGGCTGGACGTCTACACGCTGACGTCCGAGTCGCTGGACGCGCACATCCGGCTCCAGGCGGAACGCATCAGGGGCGGCTTCATTCAGCCCCGGAGCATCGTTCTGCGCATGCTCCTGCCGGCCACGTCGCTGCCGCTGCCCTACCCGCGGGCCATGGACGACGAGAACGCCCCCCGCCTGCGCGACCGCCTGCTCGCCATCACGGAGCGGCACACGGACTCGCTGCGCAGTGTGCTGCGCGACCTGCGGACGGAACAACTGGTGCCGGCGGTCGACGTACAGATCCGGCATGCACCGTTGACCCCGGCCTTCAAGCTTTACGTCCTCAACGGCACGGAGGTCCTCTTCGGGTCGTACGAGGTGATCGAACGCCCCGTGGTGCTCGAGACCGGCGACGAGATCAGGGCGCTCGACGTCCTGGGGCTCGGGTCGACCCTCACCCACCACGTGCGCGACGCGAACGACGATTCGCCGGGGTCGGTCTTCGTGACCTCGATGCAGTCGTGGTTCGAGTCCGTGTGGGCGCTGTTGTCGGAATGACGCGGGCGGCACAGCCGCCACATGGCTGTGCTGTAGCATGCGCGCACCGCATGAGCAACAGCTCCGCTTCGCATGTATGGCACGCAAGAGGTGGCGTGCAAGGCGACCTCGAAGGTGCGACGCAGGCCGGAGGCCACAGGCAGGGGCACACCACCCGTTGTGCCGACGTCGGGTGCGCTCCGATCGTGTCCTTTATGGGGCGTGGCGTACCTTTTTTCACACCATCATTTCCTTCTGAGCACTTGAGCAACTGGAGCGGCCGTGGGTGCACCTCCTCCTGCCCGTCCCTTTCTCGGGGAACGCGCCCTCCGTGACGTTCGAGCATTCGTACGGCTCGCCGCCGAGCTGGGCGAGTACAGCAGCGGCCACCACAACCAGAACCATGTGCTCCCCCTGACGGAGCACGTGGCGCGGCTGCTGCGCATGAAGGCCGGCACGTCCGTGACCGTTCGGATCCGCCGCGCCCAGGCGCTGCCCGTGGTGATCAGAACCTGGGAGAACGAGGCCGAGATCCTCGACGCCGTCAGAGGGGTCCTGCCCAACGTTCCGGAGTGCCTGGTCAAGCAGGACTCCTTCGCGATCCACAGATACGTCGAGGGCGTACCCCTGTCCAGCGTCTGCGGCAACGGCAAGCCGCTCGACAGTCTGCTGGTCAAGGCACTGGCGGATCTGCTCGCCCGGATGGCCCAGGTCCGCAGGGAGGCGCTGCCGTCGCTTCCCTCGCAGTGGCCGCGCAACGACAAGGACAGCCAGGCGTTCCTGCAGACGCTGGCGCGGCTTGCCGACCGGCAGATCAGGCAGCCCAATTGGCATGCCTTCGGTGGCCTGTTCGCCGCTTTGGGCATCCCCGAGGATGCCTTGATCCAGCTGGCCGAGCGAGTGCCCGCCATGGCCCGCCGGCCGTACGGCCTGCTCCACGCGGACCTGCACCGCGACAACCTGATCATGTCGTACGACGGTGATCCGGCCCTCATCTGCGTCGACTGGGAGCTGGCCACCTACGGCGACCCGCTGCACGATCTCGCCACGCATCTGGTCCGTATGCGCTACCCCGGCCACCAGTGGGGCGAAGTGGTCGACGCCTGGGCCGAGGCCACGGCCCGGATCCGTCCCATGGCCGTCAACGGCCTGGCCAAGGATCTACGGCACTACGTCGCCTTCGAGCGGGCGCAGTCCGTCTACCCGGATGTGATGCGGGCCGCGCAGGGCCTGGACGACGCCCCCGACCAGAAGAGCCTGGATGAGGCGACGGCCTGCGTGCGCCGGGCGCTTGAGCTGGGCGCCGAACCGCTCGGGCTCAGAAACGTTCCGGACACCGCGGAGATCGAACGCGTCCTCTTCCGCTGGCGGGCTTCCCGGGCGGCGATGAGGAACGGTGGCGCGGGCCGGGCACAGGCGGCGATCTCGTGGTCGTGGGACCCGCGCTCCCCGCGGCGGAGCGACTTCACCGACTCCGCCGTCGAACACGCCCTGCTCGCCGAGGGGGTGGCGCCGGCCGGCCGGGTGTTCAAGGGCACCGCGCACCTCAACTCGGTGGTGAGGGTGCCCGGGTTCGCCTCCCCGGTCGTGGTGCGCCGCAAGGTGGCGAACGTCTGCCGCCGCGAGCCCAGCTTCCTCAGCGAGCACGCCGTGCTGCGGGCCATCGAGGACTCGGGCGTCGCGGTGTTGGCGCCGAAGGTCCTCGCCCTGGGCCACAGCCACCAGGGGGAGCTGTGCGCCATCCACACATATGTCGGTCCCGAGGACGACGACCGTCCCCCGAGTCATCCGGAGCTCGGCCTGCGGCCGTACGAGGCGGACGCGCTCGTCGACCAACTGTGCGCGCTGACGGGCGTGGACTACGCGGCGCTCGACCCGGTCGGGGGCAAGGAGTCCTTCTTCACCTGGCTGTGCGACCAGCTGGTGATCCTGGTGGGCAAACTGCCCAAGGAGTCACGGCAGTTGGCCCGGCTTCTCGGCCTGCCCGACGCCCCTCGGCTCAAGCAGATCCTCTCCCGGTACTGGATCAGCCCCCGCCGACCGGCGCTCCTGCACGGTGACCTGAACCCCTGGAACCTCGTACGCCGCGAAGACGATCGCGCCCTCACCATCATCGACTGGGAGATGGCCCTGATCGGTGATCCGTTGTACGACCTGGTCCGGCACATGCACCTCACGCCGACCCGCCCGGAGATCCGCGCGCGCATGTTCAGTCGCTGGGAGCGCCTCCTGCCCGCGCACCAGACCACCGGCTGGCGGCAGGACTGGCGCGTGTACCACCGGCTGGAGACCGTCCGCTCCGCCTATGTGGACCTGGACCGCCTGGTGACCGGCGCGAGCCTGGACGCCCCCAACGTCCGCCGAGCCGTCGACTCCTACGCGATGACCCTCGCGGCGGCCACCGGGTCACTCGGCCTGACCGTCCGGGCCACGGCGAACCCCTATCTTGCCCGCGCTCTGGCCTGAGGAGACCATGACAGGACCGGGAACCGGTCTGTCCGCGGTCATGCGACGGCCGGTCGGGCCGGTCGTCGCAGGACGGGGGAGGGTTGCGCATGGCCGCAGGGACCAGAGCACCGGACGAAGGGGGCGCCGGACGGCTGCGCCGACTGCAGGAGCGCTATGAACCGCTGATCACGCGCGTCCTGCTGCTCGGCATCTTCACCACCGGCCTGATCGCCCAGTTCGCCAAGCCGGTCGGAGACGCCCTGGAGGGCGAGGCCTACCTGGGCGGCGCACTGCTCAGCCTCGTCGGCTACGTGCTCTACGACCAGGTCAGGGAGTTGAGCACGGCGGTCAGGTTACCCGCTCGCGCACTGGTGAACTCCAGTGAACTGGGGACCTTCGTCAGCGAGGCCTTCCAGACCCGCAAGGTCGAGATCAGCTTCCTCGGCTACACGGGCGAGACGCTCTACAACGAGCTGTACCACCGCCTGGAGGACCTCTTCGACAATCCCGGACCCACCCGGCGCGTCTCCATCCGGATGCTGGTGCCCGACTTCGGCCTGCCGATGACGGTGCCGTCCCGTGTGGGTGCCGACGACGCCCCGGAGGACGACGCCGACTTCCGCAAGCGCATGGAGGAACGCTGCCGCGAATACGACGGCATCCTGTCCGAGCTGTCCGAACGGCTCACCGCGACCAGCAGAGTGCTCGTCGAGTGCGAGTACCGCCTCTATCCGGGCATTCCGCGCGACAAGATCTGCATCTTCAACCGGCAGCGCGTCCTGCACGGCCTGTACGACCTCTCCGCGCGGATGCGTCTTCGGCACATGGGCCCTGAGTTCTACGACCCCAAGGGCTTCAAGACCGACCTCAACGTCTGGTCGCGCGAGGGCACGGCCGCGGCGGAGGTGGCCGTCTCCAGCTGAAACAAGCACTTCGACGACCTGTGGACCCTCGCCAAGGTCCCACCCTGGAGCGGGCGCCCGCCTCGCTGAGCCCCGTGCCCCGTCTCAGATGTGGAGTTCGGGCGGGAAGCCGGTCCAGCGCAGTTCAGCGGGCAGGTGCCGCATGTCGTTGTGGACGAGCACGGAGGACGGCCTGCCGGGGGCGTAGCGGATGACCGTCAGTGCCGCGTTGCCGTGGTCGAGGCCCATCCAGCGCCACTCGGGCGCCTCGAGGGCGGCTCGGACCAGCCAGCCGATGAGGAAGTTGTGCGTGACGACGAGCTCATGGCGGGGGCGATCGCCGTCGACCGGACCTGTGAATTCCGCGAGTGCTTCCCGGGCCAGCGCCGGACCGCGGTCGCGCTCCTCCTCCGGGACCCGGGCGAGGAAGCCGAGCATGGCGTCGGCCGCGTCCTGCGGCAGTTCCTCCTTCGCCGGCAGGTGGGGGACGTAGTCGCCGGCCGGCTCCGACGGGTGCAGCGGGACGTCGTCGAGCTGTGCGCTGATCAGCTGGGCCGTCAGCCGCGCCCGGGGCAGCGGCCCGTGGTGGATCGCCGACAGCGGGGTGCTCCGGAGCCGTTCACCGAGCAGGCAGGCTTGGCGCCGGCCGCTCTCCGTCAGGGTCGTCTCGTCCGCCGACGCTTCACCGTGCCGGGCGAGGTAGAGGTATCGAGTGGCAGTGCCTGTCATGTCCTGGGTCTCCGTCGGCATCCGTGATCTTGTGTCACGGAGGGACGCCAGGCCCTTCGCACATGGTTCCGCCGCACCCGGCGACCTCGTTCCCGACCGCCGGGACACACTCTTGCAAGCAGGTTGCTTGCAATTGTTAGCAGGGGTGGTGCAAGGTGGAGGCATGGCAACGCTCAACGTCGGAAATCTCGGTGAGTACCTGCGCGAGCAGCGGCGCAACGCGCAGTTGTCGTTGCGGCAGCTCGCCGACGCCGCCGGGGTGTCCAATCCGTACCTGAGCCAGATCGAGCGCGGGCTGCGCAAGCCGAGCGCGGAGGTGCTCCAGCAGGTCGCCAAGGCGCTGCGGATCTCCGCCGAGACGCTGTACGTGCGGGCCGGGATCCTCGACGCCGAGCGGGACCGGGACGACGTGGAGACGCGCGCCGTCATCCTGTCCGACCCGTCGCTGAACGAGCGGCAGAAGCAGGTGCTGCTCCAGATCTACGAGTCCTTCCGCAAGGAGAACGGGTTCGGGACCGCCGAGACGGACGGTTCCGGTGAGCGGGCGGCCCAGGACGGTGGCACCGGCGGCACCACCGCCCACGGCACCCGCGCGGCGGACGACGGCACCGGCGCCGACGGCGGCTCCATACCCGTCCGCCCCGCCGCCGAGGCGGACGGCGGCCGGCCCGCCCCCGCGGGGCGGCGCCGTACCCGTACGTCCGGCGGCAGTGACGCCGATCCGCTGGAGGCGGCCGAGTGATCCCAGCGATCCCACGGTCACGGCTCGTACGGGCCGGGCGCCCGGCCCGACCACCGCGGAAACCCAAAACCCTCAGCCACATGCGATCCGGGAGAAGCATCACCATGGCCATCACCGACGACCTGCGCAAGACCCTCAGCGACCCCACGCCGCTCTACTTCGCCGCGGGCACCGCGGACCTGGCCCTCCAGCAGGCCAAGAAGGTGCCCGCCCTGGTGGACCAGCTGCGCGCCGAGGCCCCGGCCCGTATCGACGCGGTGCGCCACACCGACCCGAAGGCCGTCCAGGAGCGGGCCACCGCCCGCGCCAAGGAGGCCGGTGTCCGTGTCAAGGAGACGCAGGAGAACCTCCAGACCAAGGTCACCGACTTCCTGCACTACCTCGACACCGACCTGAAGAAGCTCGGCACCAACCTCGACGCCGATCTGAAGAAGTTCGGCGAGAGCGCCCAGGACCTCGCCCTGCGCGGCGTCGGCGTCGCCGCCGAGTACGCCGTCAAGGCCCGTGAGACCTACGAGAAGGTCGCCGAGCACGGCGAGCAGGCCGTGAAGACCTGGCGCGGTCAGGCCGCCGAGGGCATCGAGGACATCGCCGGGGGTGTCGAGGAGCTCGCCGTCGCCGTCGAGCCCCAGCCCGAGCCGAAGGCGGAGCCGGTCGTGGTCAAGGAGGAGTCCGCCGAGACCGGGGCCACGCCGATCACGGCCAAGAAGAACCAGGCGAAGAAGGGTCCGGCCGAGCGCAAGACCCCGCCCACGGCGAAGAAGACCACCCCGCCCGCCAAGTAGGCGGCGATCCGGCCCGTCAAGCAGGCGGTGCCGGGCAGGCGGCGACACACCGGATCGCCTCACCCGTATGGGCGAGGGGCACCCGGGCCGGGCACCCTTGGGGTGTCCGGCCCGTTCTACGGGTACGGTTGCCGCGTAGGAATCGGGAGAGAACGGGCGGTGGGCAACATGCTGATGCTGGGCTTCCAGGGGCTCCTGGGGATTTTGAAGATCGTCCTGATGGCCTTGGCCGCGTTCGGGCTGTTCGACGCCGCGTTCCGGCGCGAGGACGCCTTCCGCGCGGCCGACAAGCAGAACAAGATGTTCTGGCTGATCATCCTGGGTATCGCGCTCGCCGTGAGCTACCTGTTCTCGATCTTCTCGTTCCTGCCGATCATCGGCGTCATCGCGAGCATCGTCTACATCGTCGACGTACGGCCCGCGCTCAAGCAGGTCTCCGGCGGGAACGGGTGGGGGCGCCGCCGCGGCAGCAGCAGCGACGGCCCGTACGGGCCCTACAACGGCGGTCGCTGAACCGCCGGCCGGCCCCGGCCCCGGTTGCCTACGGCTCCCGGTCCAGCAGAACCACCGCCACGTCGTCGGTGAGCTCGCCGCCGTTGAGTCCGCGCACCTCGTTCACCGTCGCCCGCAGCAGCCCCTCCCCGCGCAGACCCTGGTCGAGCTGGCGGCGGACCACCTCGACCATGCCGTCCTGGCCCAGCCGCTCACCTTCATCCCCGACCCGGCCCTCGATCAGGCCGTCGGTGTAGAGCATCAGGCTCCACTCGGCGCCCAGCTCCACCTGCATCCGGGGCCAGCGGGCACCGGGCAGCAGACCGAGGGCGGGGCCGTTGTTCTCGTACGGCAGCAGCCGGGCGGGCTTGCCGGGGGTGATCATCAGCGGTGACGGGTGACCGGCCAGGCACAGTCCCGCACGGCGCCCGTCGGGCGCTATGTCCACCGCGCACAGGGTCGCGAAGATCTCGTCGTCGGAGCGCTCGTGCTCCAGCACCTGCTGGAGCGTGCCCAGCAGCTGGTCCCCGCACAGTCCCGCCAGAGTCAGTGCCCGCCAGGCGATACGCAGCTCCACGCCCAGCGCCGCTTCGTCGGGGCCGTGCCCGGAGACGTCGCCGATCATGGCGTGCACGGTGCCGTCGGGGGTGCGGACGGCGTCGTAGAAGTCGCCGCCGAGCAGCGCGCGCGAGCGGCCGGGGCGGTAGCGGGAGGCGAAGCGCAGCGTGGACCCGTCCAGCAGGGGGGTCGGCAGCAGGCCCCGCTCCAGACGCCGGTTCTCCTGCGCGCGCAGCCTGCCCTCGGCGAGCCTGCGCTCGGCCGTGTCGGAGCGCTTGCGCTCCACCGCGTACCGGATCGCACGGCTCAGCAGCCGCCCGTCCAGCTCGTCGCGGAACAGGTAGTCCTGGGCGCCGACCCGCACCGCCTGGGCGGCGCGCTCGGCGTCACCGGAGGAGGTGAGCGCGAGGACGGCGTGCCGGGGCGCGAGCTCGAGCACGTGCCTGAGCACGGCCAGCTCGTCGTCGTCGCCCGCGGACCGGCCGGGTGCGGGCAGGGCGAGGTCCAGCAGGATGCAGTGGACGTCGTCGGTGAGCAGCCGCTCGGCCTCGGTCAGGTTGCGGGCCCTGCGCACGCGGATCGGCTTGCCGGACGCGTCGAGCAGTTCGGGCACCATCGGCGAGCCGACCGGGTCGTCCTCGATCAGCAGCAGCGTGAGCTGGGTGCCGTTGGCCTGGGTGCTGGCGCGGTTGTCCTTCTCGACCGTTGCTTCCTTACGCGGGGCCTGTGCTGCGGAGGTGCCGTCGCCGTGGGACGCGGTCTGCGTCTGGTCGCACTCCGCGGCCGGGACTGTCCTCTGCCGCGGTACGGGCACGGGCATTGTCCTGGGTTCCTTCCCTCCCCCCGAGGGCATGGCGGGTACGAGGGACCTCGCGCCGCCGACGGGGACATTAGCGGTAGTCGGCGCCGCGGGGGAATGGTGTGAGGCGCGTCGCTCCGGCTTTCGCCGCTGTCATATGCCGCGATCCCTACCGGAGTTGGACACGACGCCGCCGGGGGCGGAATGACGAAGGTCACGTCTCCCGCGGGTTTGGCGGCGGCCGGGGGTGCGATCGGTCACGTGTCCGGGGTCACCGGGGGCCGGCCCGGGGCCTGGAGACTCAGTCCGTGTCGGGCCGTACGACGCCCAGGATCGGCATCGTGCCCGCCCCGGCGAGCGTCACCGTGCGTCCCGGTCGCGGGGCGTGGACGATCGTGCCGTCGCCGACGTACATCCCGACATGGCTGGCATCGCCGAAGTAGATGATCAGGTCGCCGGGCCGCATGTCCTTGATGTCCACGCGCTTCAGCTGCTTCCACTGCTGCTGCGAGGTGCGCGGGACGGGGTGCCCGGCCGCCGACCAGGCCTGGGAGGTGAGCCCCGAGCAGTCGTACGTCCGGGGGCCCTCGGCGCCCCACTCGTACGGCTTGCCGAGCTGGGCCGTGGCGAACTCGACCGCCTTTCTGCCCGCCGCGGACGCCTTGCCGTTGAGCTCGTCGAGGATTCCGGTGCCCAGCCAGGCCGACTGCGCCTGATCGGCGGCCTGCCGCTCCAGCTCGGCGAGGCGCTCGCGCTGCCGCTTCTCCAGCGTGGCCTCGAGCTGCTCGGCCTCCTTGATCCGCTGCTTGATCCGCTTCTTCGCCGCGGCCTTGGCCTTGCGCCCCGCCTCCAGCTTCTGCCAGCGGTTGGCGGCGTCGTCCGCGTACAGCTTCAAGTCCTGCTGGGCTCGGGCGGTTTCCTCGATCAGGCCCTTGGTCGCCCGCTGGCCCTGGAGCACCCGGCCGGCGCCGTCGAAGAAGATCTGCGGGTCGCTGCTCAGCATCAGCTGGACCTCGGGCGGCAGACCGCCCGTGCGGTACTGGGCGCGGGCCGCGGCGCCGGCGCGCTCCTTCAGGCCGTCCATTTTCCGCTGCCCGTCCGCGATCTTCCGGGTGAGGTCGGTGATCTCGGCGGACTGCTTCTCCGCCTGCTCCTTGGCCAGGTTGTAGGCGTCGGTGGCGACGGCCGCGTCGTGGTACAGCTTGTCCAGCTTGGCGCGGACGGCCTGGAGGTCCTTGTCCGGCGCGAGCGTGACGGAGGGGGAGGGCGAGGGAGCGGGGGAGGCGGACGGGGCCGGGTCCGGCAGTGCGCGCGCGAACGCGGTGCCCGGCGCTCCCAGCAGCGTGACCGCGCAGACCACGGTCACGGCCGCCGCGAGCACGGTGTGCCTGCGCCGTCCCATATTCAGCCCCCCAGCTTATTAACCGTCAGTAACATGCGCACGCTCGGGTGATCGTGCCACGACTCGGCGCAAAGCGACAGAGGTGTGGCGATCTCCCCGTCTGTGTGACGAACGACCCGCAAAGATCGTTCCCTGCAGGTCACAGCGGATGTGCGGGCCGCCGCCGGTCGATCGCACATGCCGCAGCGTGGCGGCCGGTCAGTTGCGCGGCGCCAACGCCCGCCAGTCGATGGTCACTTCGCCCTGCCGCCAGCGCGACGGGCCGTCCGTCACCGGCCAGTCGGCCGCCAAGTCGCGCACCGCGCGGATCCAGCGCTGGCGCGCGCCGTAGGAGGCGTACGGTGCGGC
Source organism: Streptomyces sp. NPDC004721 (assembly GCF_053601495.1). NCBI lineage: Bacteria > Bacillati > Actinomycetota > Actinomycetes > Kitasatosporales > Streptomycetaceae > Streptomyces > Streptomyces sp. NPDC004721. The sequence continues at coordinate 15,254 of NZ_JBSGBZ010000040.1, read as the reverse complement.
GCTCGCCCAGGCGCGGTCGAAGTCGCGCAGGAAGGCGTGCACCGGCTCGCCGCGGACGTTGCGGTGGATAAGCGCCTTCGGGAGGCGTTCGGCCAGGTCGGACGGGTGGTCCAGGGAGCCGAGGCGGGTGGCGAAGGTCACCGTGCGGGGGCCCTCCGGGCCGAGCGCGACCCACACGTGCCGGCGGCCGATCTCGTCGCAGGTGCCCTCGACCAGCAGGCCTCCGCGTGAGTGCCCGTCCGCCGGGGCGAGCCGCGTGCACAGCCGCTCCCAGACGGCGGCGACCTCTTCCTCGTCGTACTGCCGCAGCACGTTCGCCGCGCGGATGAGGTGCGGGCGCTGCGGGACGGGGACCTCGAAGCCGCCGTGCCGGAAGACGAGCCCGTCGCGCTCGTAGGGTTTCGCGGCCGCGACCCTGGCCGGTTCGATCTCGACGCCCACTACGCGCGCGCGTGGGGCTGCGGTGCGCAGCCGGTGCAGCAGTTCGACCGCGGTCCAGGGGGCGGCGCCGTAGCCGAGGTCGACGGCCACCGGATCGGCGGCCCGGCGCAACTCGGCGCCGTGCACGGCCGCGATCCAGCGGTCCATGCGGCGGAGCCGGTTGGGGTTGGTCGTCCCGCGCGTCACCGTTCCCACGATGGGGGTCCCCCCGCTCGGGCGAAGCCGAGAGTGGGGGAGGGTCGCTGCGCGGGATGTCATGCATACGAGGGTATGGCGCCCGCGGGCCCCCACCGCACGGACGTACCACGCACCCCGCAGGAGCCCCGCGTGGCGGGAACTCCGCTGATGGCGGGGGCCGCGTTACGTGTGGCGCTGCCGCGAGGGGGGCGGGGCGTGCCACGCGGCGGCTTCGTCAGGTTGCGTGTGTGCGTAACGCCCTGCCCCCGCGGTACCCGCGGTGCGTTCGCGGCGCTGGTTGCGCGTAGGTGTTCACGCCGTGCTCGGGCGCTCGGCGCGCATGCATTACGCGCCCCGGGGTCGAACGGTTGAGCGAGGGCCGGTAATGATTGGGCAAAGGAACCGGTAGCGGAAATGGAGTCAGGTGCTCCGGTGTTGGGTCTTGGAGGGCGCTCGGCGCCCCCGTACGGCATGCCCGCAACGAGGAGGAACGCCACGTGAGCCAGTACGTCAGCAGGCTCGGGCGTCGTTCCCCGACGGCACCCGCGCGGCTGCGGCTGCACCGCCGGCCCCGGCGCGTCGCCATGCTCTCCGTGCACACCTCACCGCTCCACCAGCCCGGCACGGGCGACGCCGGCGGCATGAACGTCTACATCGTGGAGCTCGCCCAGCGTCTGGCCGCCCAGGGCGTCGAGGTCGAGGTCTTCACCCGGGCCACCGCGGGAGACCTGCCGCCCGCCGTCGAACTCGCCCCGGGCGTCCTCGTCCGGCACGTCGACGCCGGCCCTTACGAGGGCCTGGCCAAGGAGGACCTGCCCGCCCAGCTGTGCGCCTTCACGCACGGCGTGATGCAGGCCTGGGCCGGCCACCGGCCCGGCTACTACGACCTCGTCCACTCCCACTACTGGCTCTCCGGCCATGTCGGCTGGCTCGCCGCCCAGCGTTGGGGCGTCCCCCTGGTGCACGCCATGCACACCATGGCCAAGGTCAAGAACGCCAGCCTGGCCGAGGGCGACACCCCCGAGCCCGCCGCCCGCGTCATCGGCGAGACCCAGATCGTCGCCGCCGCCGACCGGCTGATCGCCAACACCGACGAGGAGGCCGGCGAACTCGTACGGCACTACAGCGCCGACCCCGCCAAGGTCGCCGTCGTACACCCCGGCGTGAACCTCACCCGCTTCCGCCCCGGCGACGGCCGCGCCGCCGCCCGCGCCCGCCTCGGCCTGCCGCAGGACGCCCTGATCCCGCTGTTCGCCGGCCGTATACAGCCACTCAAGGCCCCCGACGTGCTGCTGAGGGCCGTGGGCGTCCTCCTCGACCGGCGGCCCGAGCTGCGCTCCCGCATCGTCGTACCCGTCGTCGGCGGTCCGAGCGGCAGCGGCCTCGCCAAGCCGGAGGGCCTCCAGAAGCTGGCCGCCCGGCTCGGCATCGCCGACGTCGTACGGTTCTGCCCGCCGGTCGGGCAGGACCGGCTCGCCGACTGGTTCCGGGCCGCGTCCGTCCTGGTCATGCCCTCCTACAGCGAGTCCTTCGGCCTGGTCGCGATAGAGGCGCAGGCGACCGGCACTCCGGTCCTCGCCGCCTCGGTCGGCGGGCTGCCGGTGGCCGTGCGGGAGGGCGAGACCGGATTCCTGGTCCAGGGCCACGACCCGGCCGACTACGCGCACCTGCTGCACCGCTTCGCGGACAACCCGCACCTCGCCGACCGGATGGGCGCAGCCGCCGCCCGGCACGCGCGGTCCTTCGGCTGGGACGCGTCGGCGGCGGCCACGGCCGACGTGTACACGGCCGCGTTGCAGGCCCACCGGCGTCGCGTACGCTCGCCCCATGGGTAGCGCCACGGGTGCCACGGGTGAGGCGGAGCAGCAGCGCGCGACGCGGGTCGTCGAGGACGTCCTCAAGGGCGCCGAACTGGAGTGGGAGAGCCCGCGGTCCGGCAGCTACGTCGTGAAGCTACCCGGCACCCGCAAGCTGTCGACCACCCTGTCGATGATCGTCGGCCGGCACTCGCTCTCCCTCAATGCCTTCGTCATCCGCCACCCCGACGAGAACGAGTCCGCCGTCCACCGCTGGATGCTGGAGCGCAACCTCAAGCTGTACGGCGTGAGTTACGCCGTCGACCAGCTCGGTGACGTCTACCTCACCGGCCGGCTGCCGCTGGCCGCCGTGACCGCCGACGAGGTCGACCGGCTGCTCGGCCAGGTCCTGGAGGCGGCCGACGGCAGCTTCAACACCCTGCTGGAACTCGGCTTCGCCTCGGCGATCCGCCGCGAGTACGCCTGGCGCGTCTCGCGCGGCGAATCGACCCGCAACCTCGAGGCGTTCGCGCACCTGACGCAGCGTCCGGCCGACTGACCCCCTCCTCGCCGCGGTCGCGGGATCACGTCACTTCCCGTTCTTGCCGTGCGAGGTCCCGCGGCCGTACCGCCCCGGAGTCACCCCCACGAGTTTCCTGAAGTGCCGGGTGAGATGGGCCTGGTCGTAGAAGCCGGTCTCGGCGGCCACTTCGGCCGGTTTCTGCCCCGCCAGCAGCAGCCTGCGGGCGCGGTCGACACGGCGGGACATCAGGTACTGGTGCGGAGCGATGCCGTACGCGCCGCTGAACGCCCTTACCAGGTGGGTGGGATGGGCCCGCACGAGGGCCGAGGCCTCGTCGAGCGTGACGCCCTGCGGCACCCGCTCGTCGAGCAGTTCGCGCAGCCGGCGGGCGAGGGCGGGGTCGCGGCGCGGGGCCCCGACGGCGAGCCGCGGCCGCAGATGGCCGCGCAGCCGCTCGCCGATGAGCGCCAGCCGGCTCTCCGCCTCCAGCTCGTCACCGGGCAGGGCGAGCGCGGTGTGCACCTGCCCGACCCGCCGGCGCAGCACCGGATCGCGCAGGTCCGGCCCGTCCACGGCCGCCCCGATGAGCTCGTCGCCGAGGTGGGTGGCGTCCAGGTACAGCACCCGCTTGCGGAAGCCGCCCGGGTCGACGGGCGAGCCGTTGTGCGGGACGTGTGGCGGCAGCAGGGACACGGTGTCGTGCGGGGTGCCGTGCTCGTGCCGGTCCAGGTCGTACCGTACGGCGCCGTCGTCCACGATCAGCAGCGTCCACGCCTCGTGCACGTGCATGGGATAGGCGTACTCCGTGAAGTGCGCGTGGAACACCTCCACGACGCCCGGGACACGCGGGCGCCAGGCGGAGACGTTCCGCTGCGGGGCCATGCAAAGAACGTACAAGACGGCGCGGTACGGCGTTCGGGAGTCTCGTCCCATGAACGACGAGCAGCCCATCCGCTTCGACACCAAGATCGCCGTCCTGCTGCGCGAGGACCTGGAGCCCTGGCAGCGCCTGAACGTCACCGCGTTCCTGGTCAGCGGCCTCGGCACGACGGTCCCGGAGGTCATCGGGGAACCGTACGAGGACGCCGACGAGGTGCCGTACCTGCCGATGTTCGGCCAGCCGGTGCTGGTCTTCCAGGGCACCAAGGAGACGCTGACCGTGGCGCACGGGCGGGCCCTGTCCCGGTCCCTGCCGCGCGCCGTCTTCACCTCCGACCTGTTCACCACGGGCAACGACCGCGACAACCGGGCCGCGGTCCGGGCCGTGCCGACCGGCGAGCTGAACCTCGTGGGGCTCGCGGTCCACGGCCCGCGCAACGCGGTGGACAAGGTGCTGAAGGGCGCGCGGATGCACCCGTAGGCACCTGGCACGGCGGCCTGCCTCACGCGGTGCCGACCTCGGTACGAGGCTCGGTGCGGGACTCCACGGTAGTCGGCTCGGTCTTCGGCAGGCGGCGCATCAGGGCCCAGTAGCCGAGGGCGGCGGCCGTGCCGACGGCCGCGCACATGCCCCACAGCCACTCGGCGCCGAGCCGGTCGATGACGGCACCGGACATCAGGGGCGCGACCAGCGCGGCCACCGACCAGGACAGGGTGTAGACGCCCTGGTAGCGCCCGCGCCCGTGCACCGGGGAGAGCCGGACGACCAGCCCGGTCTGGGTGGGCGCGTTGATCATCTCGCCGAGGGTCCACACGCACACCGTGAGCGCGAACACGCCGGCCGATCCGGCGAACGCCGTGAGCCCGAAGCCGTACCCCGCGAGCAGGGAGGAGACGATCAGCAGCCGCCCGGGATCCCGGTGCTCGATGAAACGGGTGACCGGGATCTGCAGGGCGACGATCAGGACCCCGTTGACGGCGATGGCCATGCCGTAGTCGGCGGGCGTGAACCCGGCCCGGCCCATGGCGACCGGCAGCCCGACCGCCCCCTGCTGGAAGACGACGGCGATCAGGAAGGACGCCCCGACGACGCCCATGAACCGCCCGTCCCGCAGGACGGTCCACAGCCGGACGGCGTCGCCGCCGCCCTCGTGGCTCACGTGCGCGTCCGGGTCCGGCCGGGACTCGGGCACCTTCAGGAAGACGACGATCGCGCAGGCCATCGTCATCGCGGCCTCGATCAGGAAGCCGGCGAGGTAGCTGTACTCGGCGATGAAGCCGGCCGCCATGGAGGAGACGGCGAAGCCGAGGTTGATCGCCCAGTAGTTGAGGGAGAAGGCGCGGACCCGGTCCTCGGGCCGCACGATGTCGGCCATCATCGCCTGCACGGCGGGCCGGGAGGCGTTGCTGGTCATGCCGACCAGGAAGGCGACGGCGGCGATGGCGATGGGATCCTGGACGAACCCGAGCGCCGCGACGGACACGGCGGTGGAGGCCTGGGCGACGAGCAGGGTCGGCCGCCGGCCGAGCCGGTCGGCCATCACGCCCCCGGCGAGCGAGGAGACGACCCCGCCGAGCCCGTGCAGCGCGGCAACCAGACCGGCGTACGAGGCGGAGTAGCCGCGGCCGAGGGTCAGGTACAGCGCCATGAACGTGGCGACGAAGGCGCCCAGCCGGTTGACGAGGGTGCTGGTCCACAGCCACCAGAACTCACGGGGGAGCCCGGAGACGGTCTCGCGGGCGGCGCGTCTGAGACTGGTGACGGACATGGACGACCCCCCGGGGATGTAAGCGGCTTAAGTAGCGAGCACAACTTACGAGGGGAGGGTCGCGCGGGACCACTGAATTAGCAGAAGCCGTCAACTGTCGGCCACCGTCGCGGGGTGGCCGTCCGCCCGCCGTCCGCCTGCTGGGCGCCGGGGCAGGGGGCCGAATGCGTGGATTACGCTCTGAGGCATGGCCGACGCACCGTACAAGCTGATCCTGCTCCGCCACGGCGAGAGCGAGTGGAACGCGAAGAACCTGTTCACCGGCTGGGTGGACGTCAACCTCAACGAGAAGGGCGAGAAGGAGGCCGTCCGCGGTGGTGAGCTGCTGAAGGACGCCGGCCTGCTGCCCGACGTGGTCCACACCTCCGTCCAGAAGCGCGCGATCCGCACGGCCCAGCTCGCGCTGGAGGCCGCCGACCGCCACTGGATCCCGGTCCACCGCTCCTGGCGCCTGAACGAGCGCCACTACGGTGCTCTCCAGGGCAAGGACAAGGCCCAGACCCTTCAGGAGTTCGGCGAGGAGCAGTTCATGCTGTGGCGCCGCTCCTACGACACCCCGCCGCCGCCGCTGGACCGCGACGCCGAGTACTCCCAGTTCTCCGACCCGCGCTACGCGGCCCTCCCGCCGGAGCTGCGCCCGCAGACGGAGTGCCTGAAGGACGTCGTCGTCCGCATGCTCCCGTACTGGTTCGACTCGGTCGTCCCCGACCTCCTGTCCGGCCGCACGGTCCTGGTCGCCGCCCACGGCAACAGCCTGCGCGCCCTGGTCAAGCACCTCGACCAGATCTCGGACGACGACATCGCGGGCCTCAACATCCCCACCGGCATCCCCCTCTCCTACGAACTCGACGCCGACTTCCGCCCCGTCACCCCGGGCGGCAAGTACCTCGACCCGGACGCGGCGGCAGCCGCCATCGAGGCGGTCAAGAACCAGGGCAAGAAGAAGTAGCCTTTGTGATCAGGCCCCTGAGCTGCGCTTTCGGTGCGGATCAGGGGCATTTTCATGGTCTGGGAACTCCCTGGAACCTCAGCCCGCTAGCGTGTCCGACGGGTCGGCACAGTCCCTGCGGCTCTCCCGGCTACGCTCGCGCGGGAGCGCCCCGCGGCGCGTGGCTGCGGGGCGCCTTGTGGGGTTTAGTCGACCGGCTGCCCGTCGTACTTACCGCCCTTGCAGGGGTTGCCCGGCAAGTCGATCCGGGGCGTTCCGCCGCCCTCCTCGCACTGAGAAGGGGTGACGTAGGATGGGGCACCCTGTGCGGTGGCGGCGGTGGCGGTGGCGGCGCCTGTGAGGCCGAGTCCGGCGAGGGCTGCCGTGGCGCTGACGGCGGCGAGGATTCGTCGAATGCGCATTTGGTTCCCCTTTCACGGATTACCTCGGTTGGTGCACTAGTCAGCTTGATCCTCACCCATGTGGGTGGCACGTCATGCTGCGCCATTCGGGTGACAGCGCTGGCGGGTGCGGGGTCGGTGACGCGACCCTTCGGGCAGGCCCTGGAACGAAGAGAGCACCCCGGCCGGATGGGTGGTCTCGGCAGCCGTCGCCCGCTCCACCGGCGCCCGCCTGCTTTGTCGCTTGTCGCCCGCAGGACAAGGACGTTTCCGTGCCTGCCGTGGGAACGAAAACCGCGTCTGACCTGCGAGCCGACAAGCGACAAGACAAGACAAGCGACAAGCCGGACGGCAAGCGACGCGACAAGCCACTAGCGGCTCAGGGCGCAAACCCCGGGACCTCTCTGGGACCTCCGAGGACGACCAACAACGGCAGACGACGACCACCAACGACCGCCCGATCGCAGTTCAGTTGGGGTATGACATGCGGGATGACGCCGACCTTCGCGAGGGCGGGCTTCCAGTGGTCCTCGTTCAGCGACGTACGCCAGACGTGCCCACCGTTGGGCCCACTGAAGATCAGGCACTTGGTCACGGGTTGGCCGTTCGCCCACATCCACGGCAGCGTGACTTCGACGGGTGGGAAGCGCTCGATGTGCTCCTTCAGCGCCTCGGCCACGGGCTCGGGCAGAGGCACGTCACGGAGCTTGCCGCCCTTTGGGGTCGCGAACACGGCCTTGTTCAGGCTCACTTGAGCTGCTGCACCGCGTGCAGGGTGTTGGTGTCGAAGTCCAGCTCATCGACGCACTGGCCAAGGATCTCGCCCTGTCGCAGGCCGCAGCCGGCACCCATGTCGACCATGGTGCGGAAGCGTTCGACCCTGGCCGCCCGCACAGCGAAGACCCGTTCAGGCTGCCACGGGACGACACGGCGCATGCCCATCTAGGGGAGCGTCACCGTGCGCGAGTTGCAGGGGTTCCGGCGTAGGTATCCGTCCTCCACGGCCGCCGAGAGAACGGCCCGGACGTTCGAGAAGATCACACGGGCGTACGCGCCGGACATGCCCGATGCTTCGAGCTGCGTCACGAACTCGCGAATGTGGCTCGGCTGGAACGACCCAGGGGACGCGGCCGATGCGCGGAAAGGCGTGCAACCTGAGCTGAGACACCATTGACGCCCGGGTGTTCGGGTCGCCGCTCTGGCTCGCGAGCCACTTCTCAGCGAACTCCTGGAACGTCACACGGGACGCGTTGGGGTCGATGAAGTCGCCACGGGCGACATCCGCCGTGACCCAGCCATCGGGCGTAGGCCATCGTGGACTTGATGTCGACGCCGTCACGGACGCCGTTGACGGACCGCATGGTGCCCCGGTGGATCCAGTGCTCTCCGCGCGTGGTGGCCACGGTCTGAGTGGCCGGCAGGGTCCGACTCGTCCAGGTGATGGCGTCCGGGTTGTCGAGGTCCACGACGGTGAGGCCGTGGCGGCCATGATGGTCAGCACGCCGACCAGCAGCGGGCCGAAGTAGACCCCGGCCGCGACCGCGACCGCGCCCGCCCCGACGCCGGAGCCGAGCGCGATGCGCTGCACGGTGCGGTCCGGCGGCGCCTGGTGCACGTGCTGGTGGATGACCTGCGGGCCGCTGTACTGCTGCGGCGGGGCGGGCAGGTGATCGGTGCAGGCGTAGGTGCCGTCCGGGAGTTGCACGACTTTGGGCGCGTCAGGCAGCGATTCCATGCGAGGTTCCTTCGGGGTACGCGCACGGCACGCACATGCCGAGCGAGACGGGGATCACGTAGCCGGCGTCCCGGCGGCAGTCCAGCGGAAACGGGACGACCCCCTGACATCAACGCCTGGCCGCGTTCGCGATGGAGTCACGCGCGTGGTTGGGGTCGTTGCCGGACGTCGAGGGCCTGTTGATCACTGCGGGCGACGAGGTGCGCTGCACCCGGGGGCTGGAGGCTGAGGACGCCATTTTTTCCTCGCGAGCCATCCGAATCCGACCCTGAGACGTATCTGTAGTGAAGAGAGTTCCTCATTGAGGTTCAGGAGGATCGATGGCTATCTTCAGCAAACTCATGCCCGCAAAACGTGACGGCTACCGCTCGTCGAGGCACCACTCCGACGAGGGCTCCGAGCACCGCTCCGAGCATGGCTCCGAGCACGGCTCCGAGCACGAAACGGATTAGCGAGCGACCACTGACCGAACAAGTGCTGAGCGGACCGGACACTGGATGCCCCGGTCCGCTCCGCAGACCCCCGAGGTGCGCATCTCATGGTGCATGTCCTGCGGCGTCTGCTGTCGGTAGAGGCTTCCGACGCCGTCGTCACGGCCGCGCCCGCCATGGCGCCGCGTGAGGTGTTCCGGCGGTTCTGGCCCTACACGCGCGGCGGCCGGCGATGGCTTCTCCCCGTTCTTCTCTTCAGCCTGATCGGCCCGGCCGTGAACGCCTCGGAGATCTGGCTCTTCAAAACCGTCGTGGACGCTGTGCTCGTCCCCCGCGATCTGCGGCCGTTGCTCTGGATCGCACCGGTCTACCTGGGCCTCATCGTCTGCTCCGGGGTGCTGCATTTCGCCGACAACGTGACGTCCACCTGGGTCGGCGAGCGCTTCCTGCTCTCTCTTCGCGCCCATGTGTTCCGGCACGTCCAGGGGTTGTCGCTGGACTTCTTCGAACGCCGACGGCTCGGGGACGTGCTGTCCCGCATCACGGGCGACGTCGACGCGGTCGAGACGTTCCTGCTCTCCGGGGTGGCGGACGCCCTCTACTACGTGGTCTGCCTGGGTGTCTACCTCGGCATGCTGCTCTACCTGCGGTGGGACCTGACCCTACTCGCCCTCGTCATCGTGCCGCTGTTCTGGGCCGCCGCCCGCCACTTCTCGCGGCTGATCAAGGCCGCGTCACGGGAGCGCAGGCGCTGCAGTGGCTCGCTCAGCGCGGTCGCCGAAGAGGCGCTCGGCAACGTCGCGCTGGTGCAGGCGTACAACCGGCAGGGGTGGGAGGAGCACCGGTTCCAGCAGGAGAACGTCGGCAAGTTCCGAGCGGCGATGGCCTCGACGCGGATCCGGGCCGTCTACTCGCCCGTCGTCGAGGTCATCGAGGTGTCCGGCGGCCTCGCGGTGATGGGCCTCGGCACCTGGAAGCTGGCCCAGGGACAGCTCACCCTGGGTGGACTGCTGGTCTTCCTCGCGCTGATCGGCAAGCTCTACAGCCCGGTCCGCGGCCTGTCCCGCCTCGGCAACACCTTCTACGCGGCCTCCGCCTCGGCCGAGCGGATCATCGAGTTGCTGGACCAGCGGCCACAGGTCGTCGAGGTTCCAGGCGCCCGGCGGATCGGCCGCGCGCGCGGGGACGTGAAGTTCGACGGCGTCTGGTTCCGCTATCCCGAGGCCTCCTCGTGGGCGCTGTCGGACGTGTCCTTCCACGTGGCCCCGGGCGAAACGCTGGCGTTGGTCGGAGCGAGCGGGGCCGGCAAATCGACGGTCGCCAAGCTCCAGTTGCGCTTCTACGACCCCGACCGGGGCGCGGTTCTCCTCGACGGCACCGACCTGCGGGACCTGAGCCTGTCCGCGGTCCGGGAGAACGTCGCGGTGGTGCTCCAGGAAACGCTTGTCTTCCACGGCACCGTGCGGGAGAACATCGCCTACGGCCTGCCGGAGGCGACGGACGCCGACGTCGTCGCGGCGGCGCGCGCCGCGGACGCGCACGAGTTCATCGAGCGGCTCTCGGAGGGCTATGACACGCTGGTCGGCCAGCGCGGCCGGACACTGTCCGGCGGACAGTGCCAGCGCCTGGCGATCGCCCGGGCGATGATCAGGGACGCGCCCGTGCTGCTGCTGGACGAACCGACCACCGGGCTCGACGTCCGGTCGGGCCGACGGATCATGGACCCGCTGCGCCGGCTCATGGCCGGGCGGACCACCGTCGTCATCTCCCACAACCTGCTGACCGTCCGGGATGCCACCCGCATCGCGGTGCTCGACCACGGCCGGATCGCCGAGCACGGCGCCCACGACGACCTGCTGGGCCGCGACGGCACGTACGCCCGGCTACACCGACTCAGCGCGGGCGCGGTGCTGTCATGAGCGCCCCCGCCCCCTGGGCCCCGGGCACGAAACCGGCGCCGGGCTACGTGATCCTGGAGCACCTGGCGCGCACCGGCTGGCTCGACGTCTACGACGCCTGGAGCCAGGAACGCGACTGCCGGTGCGTGATCAAGGTGGTGCGACCGGACCACCGCGGCGAGCAGCGGCTGGGCGAGCGGCTGCTGCGCGAGGGGCGTTGGCTGCGGGACTTCGCCCATCCACACCTGGTCCGTGGCTACGAAACGTTCACATCGCCCGAGCCGCTCGCCGTCCTGGAGACGCTGACCGGTGAGACCCTGTCCCACCTCGTGCACCGGTTGCGGCGGCGGCCGGCCGCCGCCGATGTGGCGCTGCTCGGGGTGCAGATGTGTTCGGCGGTCCACTACCTCCATGGTCGGGGTCTGCTCCATCTGGATCTCAAGCCTGCCAACGTAGTGGTGGACCGCGGCCACGCCAAGGTACTGGACCTGAGTGTCGCCCGGCCTTCGGGCCCCGCGCCCGCGGGGCTGGGCACGTGCTGCTATCTCGCTCCGGAGCAGGCCCGGGGCGGGCTGCTCACGGCCGCCGCCGACGTGTGGGGCATCGGCATCACGCTGTTCGAAGCGGCCTGCGGGGAGAAGCCGTTCGCCTGCCGGGCGGGCAAGGCCACGGCAGACGGCCACGACACCGATGACCGGTATTGGCAACTCGAGGAGGCCGCCCCGCCGATCGGATCCCGGCGGCGCCTGCCGCTCGCCCTCGCCGCCGCCGTCGACACCTGCCTGCGGGCCGATCCGCCGTCCCGGCCCACGGTCGCCGCACTGGCCTCCGTCCTCAAGGCGGCGCTGCCCGAGTGACGCTGCCCGGCCGGGGGCCCAAGGCCCGCCAGGCCCTGGGCAGGAAGAAGTAAGCGCCCACGAACAAGCCCCCTGCCTGCGGGTTCTCCGCAAGTAGGGGGCTTGTTGCGGCACTCGGGCCGTCTCTGGGCCGTCAGGTGCCGGACGAGCACTCGACGCGGACGCCTCGGACGAGGCATGGGCACGGCGCCACGACGGCTGCAGCTTGCGCAAGCGAGCATCGGCCCGCTGTCCCAGCTCTGAGGGTGCTTGTATGGGCGCGGGTGGGTGGCGAGAGAGCCGGCTTCTGCCGATCGTGGCCGGGCTGGCAGTGTTGGCGACCAACCCGGTCCTGTTGGCCACGTTCAAGGCCACCAACCAGTGGCCGGTTCGCTTCGCCTCCCGCTCCGCCCTCCCAGGACAGCCATACAAAGCACCAGCGTCTGTCGGCCGGCCTGCAAGAGTGCTCAAACGACCGGCTTGAGCATGTGGGTGAAGCCATCCTCGACAGTGAGCCGCTTCCCGCTCGGGAACGCAATCAACTCCAGGACCTGCTGTGGAGCCGATGCCATGGACCGTGGCTCGGCGCCACAGACCGTACCGGCGGTGCGGCGCTCAGATGGTCAGCGGGCCTGGTCGCCGTGCCCGGGGCCTGCGCGGGTCCGGTGGCCCACAGCTGGTCGACACGCGAGCGCTCGGTGACGTTCGGGTAGCGGTTGGTGCAGGACGGGCCGGCGTAGCCGCCCGACATCAGCTCACTGCACGGCCCGCTGTAGTCGTCCGGCAGGCCCAGCACGTGCCCGGTCTCGTGGGTGACGACGCGGACCGAGTCGTACTGCTGGTTCTGGGCGTAGTCGAGGAAGACGTAGCCACTTCCGTGGCCGTTGGTGGAGGCGTAGGACCCGCGCGGGTCGTTGCCCTCGTAGTAGGAGAAGTCGGCACCGCTCGACGCCTCCTGGAGCCTGACGTTGGACTCGGAGCTGTTCCAGATCGAGGCCGCGCTCGATATCTGCGAACGGAAGCTCGGTGCCCGGGAGGCGTTGTAGTAGACAGTCACCGCCCGCGCGTTCGGCTGGACGGCGCGCTTCTCGGCGACGGACTTGAGCACGGCCTCGAAGAACGCCTTGTTGTTCGCGGCCTCCTCAACGGACCCGGCGTACCGTGCCACGGAGGTATCGGCGGCAGCGGACGGGGTGGCGGCCGTCTGGGCGCTCGCCGGCACCGCCGCGCCCAGCGTGCTGGAGGCCAGACCCAGGCCGAGAGCGAGGGCGAGGAGTCTCGCGGACGTTCGGGACGACTTCATGTGGGGGGCTCCTACTCACTCGGTGACGCCGAGCGCCCGGTGCGCGGTCGACTCTGCGTGAACACCGGTTCCGAACTGCGGCGACGTCCTGTGGGTCGTCATTCTTAGAACGGCTCGACAGGGAGCGCAAAGGGTCCCGCCACTACGTCGCCTCGTAGGTCCCGGGGACCTCGCCAGGGCAGTGCACGGGTCTCCGGTCCGCACATGGCGGCAGAAGGGGAAGCTGTCGCGGCGTCAGAAGCCTTACTCCACGGGGCAACGGGCGTGCGGGCCGACCGGGCGGAATCCCGGGACGCGCGGCGGGAACCACATCCGGGCCAAGACGGACAAATCCTCAAATGCCCGCCACGTCACATCTACTAAGTGTGCCGGTTGATTGGTGGAGTGCTGTGACCGACGTCATAGAAGATGAGCTTCCGTTTCTTTCGCGCTCCACCGGACCCGGGGCCCCAGGGAGTCACCCTCGGCGCTGGGCGGCATCCCTCACCGCTGAGCCGCCGCCGCTCAGTCCTGATCAGGATGGAGGCCGGGCCCGCCGTGCCGGAGGCACCGCACCTCGCACCAGGTCCCCGCTGCCAGGTGCGTGATTCTGCGAGATGAGAGGGGAATGCAGTTTTGGGGAGCCGAGCCAGGGGAGGGGCTGGCGAGTGGCGCAGCGCAGGGGCTCCGGGGCACGCGAATCTAGCGAAGCGCGGGAAAATGGCCGCGGGCTGGTGGGGCCGGCCGGATCTTTTTGTCCAGGAGCAGCCGGCCCCGATCTCCGTCCTACGCCGCCACTGCGACTCATCCCGCCACGAGGCTGGCGCCCTGCGGTACGGGACCTCACGGAGGTAGTCCAGCGCCTTGCCGGGCTCCGACTGGCCCGGGTTCCTGCCGGACGCCTTGTCCACGAAGGCCCGGGAGCAACCGGCTCGGCACACCAGTGGCCCGGCGGCGCGCGACGGCTCCTGGGAGCCACTGAGTTCGGCCAGTTCGTCGGTGTGCGTGACCAGATCGGGCCGGGCGGCCAGGAGCGATTATTTTCGGCCACAACCTGTCTTGAAAAAGATAAAAAGCATGGCAAATCACCAAGGGGTATACGTCATACGAGGCAAAACGGTTGGCTTGAATCATGCTGTCATGCACCTCATGGAGCCCTTTGTATTCCCCTCATGAGAAACACATTGAAGCGCCTTTCCGTCACGAGCGTCGCGGCGGTGGCAATATTCGCAACGACCACAGTGACCAATGCCAGCGCGGCGAGTGGCGGAGCCGCGTGCTCGGTGACCGGCGCATCGGGGAGTCTGACGTTCACCAACTGGACCGCCACACGTGTGGACATCAGCGGTTGGGTCAAGGACACCGTTGCCGATGGTTACCCTGTGGCCATTCGATTCGTTTCCATAGACGGGGGCACTGGATGGGTACATGAGTGGCCCTGGCATACCAATTCCGGCGGAAACGGATCGACGCTTAACTTCACCACTTACGCGGCGCCCTCCGGCGATCGTCTCAGCTACATCGGCGCGCAGGTGGCGGTCATGAATGGGGGTAAGATAGTCCGTTCTTGCGCGAACTATGCCTGAGCCCCCGTATAGCAACCCGGTGTAACTACGATTCAGATAGGTGCCATCGGGGCACGGAATCGAGTAGTTGGAACCAAAGCGGGAACTTCCTCGGCGCGAACGACGAAGGTGGCAATCGCGCGTCAGGCCCCCTGCCCGCGGGTTCTCCGCGGGCAGGGGGCCTGTTGCTGTGCTGGGGCTGTTCTGCGCCCCGGGGTGCAGCGCGTCAGGCGGCGTTCTCGGCCGCACCCGGGGGGACGGAAGGCAAGAGCCCCGGCGCAGCGTTCAGTACTGCTCGGTCTCCACGAAACCCGTGTTCCCGTTGTCGTCCGCGTCGAAGGCGGCAGCGGTCGGGTCGAATCCGGGCGGGCTGTCCTTGAGGGCCAGGCCCAGGCCGGCCAGCTTCGCCTTGACCTCGTCGATGGACTTCGCACCGAAGTTGCGGATGTCCAGCAGGTCGGCCTCGGAGCGCGCCAGGAGCTCACCCACTGAGTGGACGCCCTCGCGCTTGAGGCAGTTGTAGGAGCGGACCGTGAGCTCCAGCTCCTCGATCGGCAGCGCCAGGTCGGCGGCCAGGGCGGCGTCCGTCGGGG
>NZ_JBSGBZ010000039.1:0-76952 GCF_053601495.1 Streptomyces sp. NPDC004721 | reverse complement strand
CGCCTCCAGCGGGTTGGCCGCGGCCCGGTCGTGGAGCTCCTCGAACTCGGGGTGACGGAACTCCGCGTTGTCGTCCAGCGACACCTTCCCGTCGAGGGCGATGACGTCACCGGAGGCGACCTTCGCGAGCGGGTTGACCTCGACCAGGAGGGCGTCCTCCTTGACGAAGACCTCCCAGAGGCTGACCAGGACGTCGGCGACCTTGTCGGCGACTTCGGCCGGGAACTTGGCCGCGGCGACGATCTCCTCGGCCTTCGCCCGGTCCACGCCGTCGATGGCGTCGATCGCGATCTGGGCGACGGCGTCGGGGCGGGTGGCCGCGACCTCCTCGATCTCCATGCCGCCCTCGACGGAGGCGATGGAGAGGAAGGTGCGGTTGGCGCGGTCGAGGAGGAAGGAGACGTAGTACTCCTCGAGGATCTCCGGAGCGGTCTCGGCAAGCATGACCTTGTGGACCGTGTGGCCCTTGATGTCCATGCCGAGGATGTCCGTCGCGCGGGCGACGGCCTCGTCCGGGGTGGCGGCCAGCTTGACGCCACCGGCCTTGCCGCGGCCACCGACCTTCACCTGGGCCTTGACGACCGACTTGCCGCCCAGCCGCTCGGTGATCTCGCGCGCCGCCTCAGGCGTGTCGATGACTTCACCGGCCAGCACCGGTACACCGTGCTTGGCGAAGAGGTCCCTCGCCTGGTACTCGAACAGGTCCACGCGCTTCCGTCCCTATCAGTGATCTCGCGGTTCGTTGGATGCGTGGGCGTGCCGCGAAGGGCAACGTGACGTCCGCTCTGGGTCACAGGGAAGGCGCACACGGTGTCCGAGCGCGCGGCATGTCCGTCTCGCAGGTTATCCCCGCTTACGGGAGTGCCCTAAATCGAGGGTCACACCTGAGCGGTGATACCTGTCACATGATGCCGCGCTCTCTGGCACGGCGTGCCGCTGGAGCGGGGGCCTCACCGGGCTGGGGTTGACCGGGTGAGGCCCCCTCGTGCAGCCCCGAAGGGGCTCAGGCGGTTGGTCCCCACCCCAATGGGGACCAACCGCCCTTTTCCGCGAGGTCCCGGGTGGCACGGCCGGACGGACCGACGGCTTTCAGCCGTCCGGGTCCACCGGGCCCGCGGAGTCGGGTGGGCTCTCCGTGGCGACGGAGTGGTGGACCTGTCCGGTCAGCCGGGGAAGACGGGGACGACCTGGTGCCGGTCCGGGGTGCCGAGTGCGGCGGCCCGGGCGGCGGCGCCGGGCACCAGCCGCGACGGGGCCCGCTCGGGCACCGTGACGGCGTGCGCGTCACCGTGCCGCGAGGTGCCGGAGTCGGCTGTCGCGTGATCGCCGAGCACGCCGTCCGCACCACCATCGGGGCCCTGGTGCGCGGGGATCGGGACGAGGGGGGCGACGAGACCGGTACGGGGCGCGCGGTGGGACTGGACGTGCACGGCGGCGCCGCCGGTCCCGGAGGTCGCGCCGGCGTATCGCGGGCCGTAGGCGGCGGAGGAGGACGCGGTGCCGCCTTGCGCCGTACGGGCCTTGGGGGTGCTGGTGTGCCCACCGGACGTGGACAGGCCCGCGCCGCCCGGCCGCTGCTGCGGCTGGGCCTGCGGAGCCGAGGCAGCGGACCCCGGCTGCGGCTGCAACGGCAACGGCGTCGGAAGGCCGGGCACGACAGGCACCGCCGGCACCTCGGGCCACACCTCGACCGCCCCGCCCGCCTCAGCGCCGACCACATCCCCAACCGGCTTCACGACCGGCCGCACGACGGACTCGACGACCACCGTCACAACAGGCTCGACGACCGGCTTCACGACGGACTGGACGACCGGCCTCACGACGGGCCGGACTACGGACTCGACGACCGGCTCGACTACCGGCCTCACGACGGGTCGGACTACGGACTCGACGACCGGCTCGACTACCGGCCTCACGACGCGCTCGGCGACGGGCCGGACAACCGGTTCGGCAACCGGCTTCACGACACGCTCGACGACCGGCTGCGCAACGGATTCGCCGACCGGCCTCATGACGCGCTCAACAACCGGCTGGGCAAGGGACTCGCCGACCGGCCGCACGACCGGCTCGGCGACAGGCTCTACGACCGACCGAACGCTCAGCTTCACGACGGGCTCGACGACCGACTCGGCGACCGGCCGCACGACGGGCGCGGTCACGGGCTGGGCGACCGGCTCGACCACGGACTCGCCGACCGGCCGCACAACAGGCTCGACAACCGGCCGCACGACGGGCGCGGCGACGGGCCGGGCGGCCGGATCGACCACGAACTCGGCAACGGGCCGCACAACACGCTCGACGACCGGCTCGGCAGCCATCCGAACGCCCGGCTTCTCGACGGGCTCGGTGATCGGACCGACGACAGGCTTCGCGCCCCGGGCGGTCACGGCCGCGAGGCCACCGGACGAGGGCGAGGACGAGGGCGCGGGCGAGGGCGCAGACTCGGGCCCCGGAACCGAGGCGGTCACCGTCTCGGACAAGGGTGCCGTCGGTCCGCGCTCCGCCGCCCGCGCCTGCTGCCCGTACAGGAACCCGAGGGCGAACAACGCCCCCACCAGCAGCCCCAGTTGCAGAACACGCCGCCCGGCCGCCGTACGCGTCGCGCGTAGAGCGGCACCGGGCAGGGCTGCTGGCCAGGTCAAGAGAGGGCGGTTCCTCGCGTACGGCGACAAGGGTGTCGGAGCGTCGATCCTCGCACGGGGTTCCCAAGGGTGCGCAAGCCCTCTCCCACCGCTGGACGGGCAAGGTCACACGGCGTCGGGTATCGGAAGCGGCCGCTTCTCGATCGCCGCCGCCATCACCTCCGGGAACAGGTCGGGCGTACAGGCGAACGCCGGTGCCCCGAGCGCCGCGAGAGCCGCCGCGTGCTCGCGGTCGTAGGCGGGCGCGCCCTCGTCGGAGAGCGCGAGCAGCGTCACGAACTGCACTCCGGACGCCTTCATCGCGGCGACCCGCTTCAGCATCTCGTCGCGTATGCCTCCCTCGTACAGGTCGCTGATCAGCACGACCACCGTCTCCGCGGACCGGGTGATCCGCGACTGGCAGTACGCCAGCGCCCGGTTGATGTCCGTGCCGCCGCCGAGCTGGGTGCCGAAGAGCACGTCCACCGGGTCGTCGAGCTGGTCGGTGAGGTCGACGACCGCCGTGTCGAAGACGACCAGCCGCGTGCTGACGGACCGCATGGACGTCAGCACCGCCCCGAACACGGAGGCGTACACGACGGACGCCGCCATCGACCCCGACTGGTCGACGCAGAGGACGACCTCCTTCTTCACGGACTGCGACGCCCGGCCGTAGCCGATCAGCCGCTCGGGCACGACCGTCCGGTACTCCGGCAGGTAGTTCTTGAGGTTGGCCGCGATGGTGCGGTTCCAGTCGATGTCGTGGTGGCGTGGCCGGCTGACGCGCGCGCTGCGGTCGAGGGCGCCGGTGAGCGTGGCCCGGGTGCGGGTGGCCAGCCGCTTCTCCAGGTCCTCGACGACCTTGCGCACCACGGCCCGGGCCGTCTCCTTCGTCGTCTCCGGCATCGCCTTGTTGAGCGAGAGCAGGGTGCCGACGAGGTGGACGTCCGCCTCCACCGCCTCCAGCATCTCCGGCTCCAGCAGCAGCGTGGCCAGCCCGAGCCGGTCGATGGCGTCCCGCTGCATGACCTGCACGACGGAGGAGGGGAAGTACGTCCGTATGTCCCCGAGCCACCGCGCCACCGAGGGCGCCGAGCCTCCCAGCCCCGCCGAACGGTCGCGTCCCGTCCGTCCCGTCGGCGGCTTGTCCCCCTTTCCGTAGAGCGCGGCGAGCGCCGCGTCCATCGCCGTGTCCCGTCCCGACAGCGCGCATCCGGTGCCGTCGGCCGGGCCGCCGCCGAGCACGAGCCGCCAGCGCCGCAGCCGCTCCTGGACCGCGTCCGTCACGTCGTACCCCTCTCCCACGGTCATCCCGCCACCTCCGCAAGCTCGTTGCCCGGCTTCTCCCCGCCGGGACCGGGGCCGTCCAGCCCCAACAGCAGCCGCAGCACGGGCAGTACGGCGTCCGCGCGCTCCTGGTCGAGTTCCTCGGCGAACCCGGGCACACCGCCCATCGAGCCCCCGGCCCCACCGCCGCCCTGCCCCGGACCGCGCCCGACCAGCTCGCCGAGCGTTCTGCGCACCCCCGGCTCGTACGCCGAGAACGTGCGCCGCAGCAGCGGCAGTACGTCCGTGAACGCCTGCGCCGGCACGCCGGTCAGCCAGGCGTCGACCAGCCCGAGCAGCCGCTCGTCGTGCACGAGCAGCATCCCGCCCCCACCGCCGACGAAGCCCTCGATCCACGCGGCCGCGTCGGCCGGCGGCGTGCCCGGCGACAGCGCGAGGCTCATGAGCCGCGCCGCCTGCTCCTGCTCGACCTCCCCGTCGTCCAGCAGCAGCCGCACCGCGCGTCCCCGCAGCACCCCGGGGACCGTGTCCCGTCCGGAAAGGGTCCGGAGCACGGTGTGCCAGCGGGCGCGCAGATCGCCGTGCTCGGCCTGGGGGGTGTCGCCGAGCAGGGCGATCGCGCCGTGCACCGCGTCCACATGCCGCCGCATCTCCTCGGCCGCGTCCGCGTCCAGTGCGACGCAGGCCGGGGGCAGCCCGACGAAGATCCGCTCTGCCAGGCCGGCCGCCACCCCGGCCAGCGCCCCGGTGTCCGTGCCGCGCACGTCCCCGTAGCGCAGGGAGCGGACCAGGGCCGGCAGCGCCTGGGCAAGGTGCCCGACATCCGCGTCGAGCGCCGCCCGGTCGGCGAGCACGCGCAGGACCACGGGCAGCGCGTCAGGCAGTTCGGCGAGCAGGCAGTGCTCCGCGAGCGCGGTGACCTCGGCGAGGGCCCGCGCGGCCACGGCGTCCGACTCCGCCCTGGCGGTCGCGGCGGCGAGCACGGTCGTCCCCCACACCCCGGCCTCGGCGACGCGCACCGACAGCTCGGGCTCCCAGCACAGCCGCCAGGTCTCCCGGAACGTACCGGTGCTGCCCCGCGAGGCCGTGGGCTCGCCCCAGCCCACGCCCAGCAGCCGCAGCCTGTGCAGCAGCCTGCTGCGCCCGGCATCGGTCTCCTTGCGCAGGTCGAGCTCCAGCTCCCGCTCCAACGCCTCCGGTCTGAGCCGCAACCGCCGCTGCAGCCGGGCCAGGTCGCGCTGCAACGGCACCGCGGGCGCCGCCTCCGGCACCGCGCCCAGCACGTCCCCGACCACCAACCGGTCGTGCACCAGTGCCAGCGGCACGTCGGAGCCGTCGCACATCACCGCGCGCACCGCGTCCGTCGTCTCGCTCAGCCCCGGCAGCGGGCGGCCGCGCATCGCGGCGAGCGTCCCCGCCAGCCGCACCGCCTCGATGACGTGCGCGGAGGAGACGATGCGGTCCTCCTCTCGCAGCAGTCCCGCCACCTTGGTCAGCCACCGCTCGACGGGCCGGTCCGGCACGTCGAACAGGTGGGCGTACCAGCCGGGCGAGTCGATGCCCGCGCCGTAGCCGGAGGCCCGGGACAGCCGGCGATGGGTCCACGGCACCCAGGTCATGTCCGCCTTGACCTTGGGCAGTCCCTTGAGCAGGGCCCGGTCGGCGGCGACGGTCGCCTTCCGCCGCAGCGCGGGCACGTGCCAGGCCCCGCACACCACGGCGACGCCTTCCCCGAACTCGCGCTGCGCGGCACGCACTTGGAGGCGCATATGGGCCTCGCGCACAAGATCCCGGTGGTCCTCCCCGCTGCCGTACGCCTCTCGCAGCGCGCTCATGGCCTCCTCCAGCACCAGGAACGGGGCGAACGCGTCGCCCTCGCCGGCGCCCCGGTGCTCGACCACGTCCTCCCACCAGCGCTCGGGGTCGTCGTACCCGGCGGCCTCGGCGAGCGCGGCGAGCGGGTCGACGCGCACCGCTGTCTCGGGCGGACACGCCCCCGCCGGGGGCTCCGCGGTCCCCTCCACCGCGGAGCCCTCCGCGTCGGCGCCGGCGTCCGCAGGCGTGCCGGCGTCTTCCCTGCCCCACGCGAGCGTGTGCGTGGCCGGCAGGTCGATGAAGCGGGCCGGGACGTCGTGCTCCAGGGCCCAGCAGACGGCGACCCACTCGGGCGAGAAACCGGCCAGCGGCCAGAACGCCGAGCGGCCGGGCTCGCCCACGGCGTGGGCGAGGAGCGCGACGGGCGGCCGCATGTCCCGGTCGGCGGCGAGCGGGATCAGCGCGTCCGCCTCCGGCGGGCCCTCGATCAGCAGCGCCCGCGGTCGCGCCGCTTCCAGCGCGGCCCGCACCGCGCGGGCGGATCCGGGCCCGTGGTGCCGGACCCCGAGCAGCAGCGGCCCCGCGCCGGGCCGCCGGCTCCCGGACTCTTCAGTTCCCCTCACGCCGTCCCCTCCTCGTCCTCCCTCGTCCTCGTCCCGCGGTCCAGCTGGGCTCGTCGTCGGCGCGGGCCCGCGCCGAGCCGGCCGGCAGGGGTCCGCCGTCGGTCGGCCGTCCGGTGCCGCTCACGCGCTCACCTCCCGGCAGGCCCGGTAGAAGTCCTTCCAGCCGTCGCGCTCGCGGACGACGGTCTCCAGGTACTCCTGCCAGACGACGCGGTCTGCCGCCGGGTCGCGGACGACGGCGCCGAGGATGCCGGCGGCCACGTCACCGGCCCGCAGCACGCCGTCGCCGAAGTGGGCCGCCAGCGCGAGGCCGCCGGTGACCACCGAGATCGCCTCGGCGGTGGACAGGGTGCCGCTGGGCGACTTCAGCTTCGTACGGCCGTCCGCGGTGACTCCGTCGCGCAGCTCGCGGAAGACGGTCACGACACGGCGGATCTCGTCGGCCCCGTCCGGGACGCTCGGCAGGTCGAGAGAGCGGCCGATCTGGTCGACGCGGCGCGCCACGATGTCGAGCTCGGCCTCGGGGCTCTCCGGCAGCGGCAGCACCACCGTGTTGAACCGGCGGCGCAGGGCGCTGGACAGGTCATTGACCCCGCGGTCGCGGTCGTTGGCGGTGGCGATCAGGTTGAAACCGCGGACCGCCTGCACCTCCTCGCCCAGTTCCGGTATCGGCAGGGTCTTCTCGGACAGGATGGTGATCAGCGTGTCCTGCACGTCGGCCGGGATGCGGGTCAGCTCCTCGACCCGGGCGGTCATGCCCAGCGCCATGGCCCTCATGACCGGGCTGGGCACGAGGGCGTCGCGGCTCGGGCCGTGCGCCAGCAGCCGCGCGTAGTTCCAGCCATAGCGGATCGCCTCCTCCGGGGTGCCGGCCGTGCCCTGCACCAGGAGCGTCGAGTCGCCGCTGACCGCGGCGGCCAGGTGCTCGGACACCCAGGTCTTCGCCGTGCCCGGCACGCCGAGCAGGAGCAGTGCGCGGTCGGTGGCGAGGGTGGTGACCGCGACCTCGACGATGCGGCGGGGGCCCACGTACTTCGGTGTGATCACCGTGCCGTCCGGCAGCGTGCCGCCGAGGAGGTAGGTCGCGACGGCCCACGGCGACAGCTTCCAGCGGGCCGGGCGCGGACGGTCGTCGTGCGCGGCGAGCGCCGCCAGCTCGGCCGCGAAGGCGTGCTCGGCGTGCGGGCGCAGTGTCTGCGCCTCCGGCGTGTTCGCGGGCGCGGAGTGGTTCTGGCGCGGTTCGACGGGTGTCGGTTCGACGGACACAGACATGGCTGAGGCCCCCTCCAGCTCGGCCGGTTCGGATCTGTGACCAACCATGAACCACAGCACTGACAATGCGTTCTGACCTGTGCAATCGCGCTTGCCCGGTCGATTGTCAGTGGCAGGTCCTACCTTCGATGGCATGACTCAGCAGGGGGTGCGCTGGAGCGCGGACCAGGTGCTGGCACTGGCGCCTGACGCCGCGTCGCGCAAAGCGGGAAGCAAACTCGGCGCGGCCGGGCCGTGGTCCGAGGCGGGGTGTTCCGACGAGGGGGCGGTGTGGGGACTGTGCAAGGGCAGCGGCAGCAGGCCGTATCAGACGGTCGTCGACGTCGCGGGCGGTGCCGGGCCTGCGTACAAGTGCAGTTGTCCGAGCCGCAAGTTCCCGTGCAAGCACGCGCTCGGCCTGCTGCTGCTGTGGGCGAGCGACGACGGCGCGGTGCCGTCCGGGCCGGCGCCCGACTGGGCCGAGCAGTGGATGGCGGCCCGCAGGGAGCGGACGGTGCGGAAGCGGTCGGAGGGGGCCGCGGGTCCGGCCTCCGGTGCCGCTGATCCGCAGGCGGCGCTGCGCAGGGCGGAGCGCCGGGCCGAGCGGATCACCGCGGGGGTGACGGAGCTGGAGCAGCGCCTGGCCGACCTGCTGCGCGGCGGTCTGGCCCCGGCCGAGCAGGAGGGGTACGCGCTGTGGGAGGAGACGGCGGCCCGCATGGTCGACGCGCAGGCTCCCGGACTGGCGGGACGGGTGCGGGAGCTGGGGGCCGTGCCGTCGTCGGGGCCGGGCTGGCCGGCGCGGCTGCTGGAGGAGTGCGCGCTGCTGCATCTGCTGGGCCAGGGCTGGATGGGCCGCGAGCGGCTGCCGGAAGGGGTGTCGGCGACGGTCCGATCCCGGGTGGGCCTGCCCGTCTCCGCGGACGGGCCTCCGGTGCGGGATCGCTGGCTCGTCCTCGCCCAGTACGACACCGCGGACGCGAAGCTGACCACACGCAGGACATGGCTGCACGGCGCGGACTCGGGCCGTACGGCTCTCCTGCTCTCCTACGGCGCGGCGGGCCGCGCCCCGGAGCTCGCGCTGCCGGTGGGCCTGGCCCTGGAGGCGGAGCTGTCCTCCTATCCGGGCGCGGGGCAGCTGCGCGCGGCCCTGGGCGAGCGGTTCGCGCCCCCGGCGCCCGTCCGGATCCGCCCGCGCGGGGTGGCGACGGCGCAGGCGGCCGCCCGCTACGGCGCGGCGCTGCGGGACGACCCGTGGCTGGAGTCGGTTCCGGTGACGCTGCGGGAGGTCGTACCGATCCCGGACGGGGAGTCCTGGCAGCTGGCCGACGCCGCCTCCGACTCCGCGCTGCCCGTCACTCGAGCGGCCCGTACGCGTCCGGGCCTGTGGCGGCTGGTCGCCCTGTCGGGCGGCGCGCCGGTCACGGTCTTCGGCGAGTGCGGCCACCGGGGCTTCACCCCGTTGACCGCATGGCCGCGGGACGAGGGAGAAATGGTGACACTGTGTTGATACATAATCGACCATCCGTGATATCACCCCTGGCAGCGGGCTCGGGATGTCCGGCAAAGGAGTGACGTCACCGCGACACGCGGGGCACTGTCGGCACAGCGGGAACCTCTCACCCAAAAGGCGCAAAATGTCAGAGAGTATCCCATCTGAATAGGTTTTCTCTTCTGCCCCACGCATTTGTTCCACCCCAGGGGAAACCCGGTCCATGTGACCCTTCAACCACTCCGGGCAGCCGGCTACGGAAAGGAAGCTCATGATCAGGACCTCCACCCCGCCGGAGGCGCCCGCCACGGGCGCCTGGGAGGAGTTGGTCACCACCGCCCTGCTCGGCACGGACCGGCGCATGCCCCCGGGCGGCGCACCCGGACGGACCGCGCCAGTGGCGCTGCTCGACGCTGCGGCCGTGCAGACCGTACGGCGGCGTGCGGGACTGCGCCCCGCGTCCGCGGCCCGGCGCCCGGAGCCCGCACCGGAGGATCCGCGTCCGCCACTGCCCGCGGCCGCGGCCCGCAGGCTCGCCGCGCTGCTGGCCGACCGGCCCGGTGCGGCGGGCGGCCGCCGGGGCACGGCGCCGGACCTGATGGAGCTGCTGCCCCAGTGGCTCGCGGCGGCGAACGCACACGGGTACGCCCCGCCACCGGAGGCGCTGCCCGCCCTGCTGGACGCCGCGCGGGGCCGTACGGACCTGCGTCCGGCCGCACTGGCCTTCGGAGGCCCGCGCGCGCTGTGGCTGGCGGGGCTGAACCCGGACTGGCGGTTCGCCCTGCGGGCGGCTCCGGGCGCCGGCGCCGCCCGGAGCGGCTCCGAGGACGCCGACCGCGTCCGCAAGCTGTGGGAGGAGGGCCTGTTCGCGGAGCGGGTCGCGCTGCTCGCGTCGATACGTGCCCGCACGCCCGCGGCCGCACGCGAACTGCTCGCCGACTCCTGGGCCACCGAGCGGGCCGAGGACCGGCTGATGTTCCTCGACTCCCTGCGGACGGGTCTCGGCCCGGACGACGAGGCCTTTCTGGAGCAGGCCCTGTCCGACCGCAGCCGCAATGTACGGTCCACGGCCGCGGAGTTGCTCTCGGCGCTGCCCGGATCGGCGCTGGCCGCGCGGATGGCGGCCCGGGCCCGCTCCTGCGTGGCCGTCGACCACACGCGCGTGACACCCACGCTCGTCGTCGAGGCGCCGCACGAGTGCGACTCGGCCATGGAGCGCGACGGGATCGTCCCCAAGGCTCCGGCGGGACGGGGCGAACGATCTTGGTGGCTGGGCCAGTTGGTGGAGGCGGCACCGCTCGGGACCTGGCCCGGACGGCTGGGCGCGCGCACGCCGCGGGAGATCGTGGCCCTGCAGGTCGCGGACGGATGGCAGGGCGAACTGCACGCCGCCTGGTGCCGGGCGGCGGTGCGGCAGCGGGACGCACAGTGGGCGCGGGCGCTGCT
This sequence comes from Streptomyces sp. NPDC004721, assembly GCF_053601495.1. Taxonomy (NCBI): domain Bacteria; kingdom Bacillati; phylum Actinomycetota; class Actinomycetes; order Kitasatosporales; family Streptomycetaceae; genus Streptomyces; species Streptomyces sp. NPDC004721. The sequence continues at coordinate 66,417 of NZ_JBSGBZ010000039.1, read as the reverse complement.
CGGGCCGCCCGCGGCCCCCGAAGCCGGCGGCCCCGGCGCGGTGTCCCTGGCCGAGCGCGCCAAGTTGCTCGGCACCCTGGACGCCGCCGAACGGGCCGACTGGGTGGCCGGATTCATCGCGGCACACGGACTGCCCGAGGCGTTTCAGCTGCTCGGGGTGTGCGCGGTGCCGTGGGCGGCACCGCTCGGGCGGGCGGTGGTCGACGCGCTCAACATCGCGCGGGACGCAGGGAGTTACCCATGGAGTTTCAGTGGAGTGATGGGGCTTGCCGAGCGGTGCCTGGATCCCGCGGAGGCGAGTCGGCTCGACGGACTGCTGGCGGTTCCGGACGAGGCGGAGGACGCGTCGCCGGGAGCCGGAGGGTACTGGGCGGAGGCTTTCCAGCGGCTGGTCACGACCTTGCGGCTGCGCTCCGCCATGGCCGGGGAGCTGGAGGCGGCGCGGGCCGGCTGAGTCCCGCCCCGGGTGAAGGCGGGTCTCCCTGGGGGCCGTGCCCCCAGGACGGGCCGCTCGCACCCGGCCGGCGCCGGGAGAACCTGCGGGAGCCGCCGGCGCCCCTACGCCTCGGCGGGCTGGCGGACGTTCGCCCTGACCCAGTCGACGATCGACTGGGTGGTCGCGCCCGGGGTGAAGATCTCCGCGACACCCTTCTCCTTGAGCGGGGGGATGTCCGCCTCCGGGATGATGCCGCCACCGAAGACGACGATGTCCTCCGCGTCGCGCTCCCTGAGCAGTTCGATCACCGCGGCGAACAGCGTGTTGTGCGCGCCAGAGAGGATGGACAGGCCGATCGCGTCGGCGTCCTCCTGGATCGCCGTGTCCACGATCTGCTCCGGGGTCTGATGGAGCCCGGTGTAGATGACCTCCATACCGGCGTCGCGCAGGGCCCGCGCGATCACCTTGGCGCCCCGATCGTGGCCGTCGAGCCCCGGCTTGGCCACCACCACGCGGATCGGACCGGCTGCCACACCCATCACTGCCTCCATGAAGCGACTACATCCATCCGTACCGACAAGTACCTCACATGTGGCACGGACGCCCCGCACCACACCGTCCGGGGAAGTGAACGAACGTTATCGCCAGCATCCCGCAACCGGCAGTTTCACGGTGCAGAGGGAGGGGGAAATCACATGGTGGGACACTCCCCCGAGTTCTCCGGGCAGGGGGGACCCGCAGGCCGCGCATCTTTCCCCGTCCGCGCGGCCCTCGCGTCGCACGCCTTTGCCGCGGCGCGCGGACCACTGCGGGAGCAAGCACGACGGGAACCGCAACGAGGTCGTCGCACCACCGCGCCGCAGACCGCGCGCCGCGGTGGTGCGCCGTATCCGCGAGGGCACGAAGGGCACCCGGGGCCGGTGGGGCACGGCAGCGCGAAGCCTGCCCGGCCGACCGCCCCCGCCGCGACTGCCCACGAGGGCACAGGGGGGACAGGGCCGTCCTCCCACGTGCCGACAGGAGGTCGGCCATGAAGGTCACCAGGGTCGCGGACCCCATCCTCCCGCTCTGCCGGTGCCTGCTGCCGTGCAGACTCGCCGGGCTCTCACTGGCCCTGCTGAAGGCGACCGCTCTGGAACTCGCGATCCTCGCGGGACATCTCCTGCTCTACCCCTCGGGCATCGTCCAGGAGCGCCGCGGCGCCTCCCGCGCGATCCCGGCGCCCGAGGGCACCGCCCAGCTGCCGACCGAGGCCAAGCCACCGGTCGTGCTGCTGCACGGGTTCATCGACAACCGCTCGGTATTCGTCCTGCTGCGCCGCAGCCTCGCCCAGCACGGCAGGCAGCGCGTGGAGTCCCTGAACTACTCACCGCTGACCTGCGACATCCGCACCGCGGCCGAACTGCTCGGCCGGCACATAGAGGAGATCTGCGAGCGCACCGGCAGCAGGCAGATCGACGTCGTCGGGCACAGCCTCGGCGGACTGATCGCCCGCTACTACGTGCAGCGGCTCGGCGGCGACCTGCGGGTCCGCACCCTCGTCACCCTCGGTACCCCGCACTCCGGCACCCGAGTCGCGCCGCTGGCCAACGCCCATCCGATCGTGCGGCAGATGCGCCCCGGTTCCGAGCTGATCGAGGAGCTGTCGCGCCCCGCGCCGGGCTGCCGTACGCACTTCGTCAGCTTCTGGAGCGACCTCGACCACCTGATGGACCCGCTGGAGTCGGCCTGCATCGAGCACCCCGACCTGAAGGTGGAGAACATCCAGGTCAGCGGAATCGGACATCTCGCCCTGCCGCTCCACCCCGCCGTGGCGACCGGGATACGGCAGGTCCTCGACACCGCGCGCCCCGGGGACCCGACCGCCGACCGCGCCGGCGGAGTGACCGTCGCCTGACGGCCAACCTCTCGGGATCGAACGCAACTCGAACACAAAGTTAAAGCCGTCTCCACACCCCGGCGAAACACGGCTGAATGCCCGTTTCCCGCCTCGGGGAAACCTGCGGAAGATTGTCGCGCCCTCATACCGCCGGGTACAGTCACCGCACTGCTCTGCCAGCCCCTGTTGTCGAGGCGAAAGAGAAGTTGGTGAACGACCGTCACCCGTCGGGGACCATGGCCGCCCCGGCTCCGGCCTCCGATACCGCCTCGACGCCCTACGCGTCGTACGACGGACAGGAAGCCGCATACGGCGACTTCACCACGTACAGCGACTACAACGCCACCGGTTACCACACCGGCACGTACGCCACGGCGGACTACACCGCCGACCCTCTCTACGACGGTCTCACGACCGGCGAGACGCACACCACGGGTTCGTACGACACCACCGCCTGGTCCACGAACGGCCACCAGAGCCAGAACTACGACCCGTACGCGGCCCAGCACCACACCGCCTATGACACCGGCGCGTACGACACCACCACCTGGGCGACCGGCTACCAGCAGCAACTGGCCTCCGTTCCACCGCAGTCCACGCCGGTCGACACCAGCGGCCAGTGGGACGCGCACACCTGGCTCCAGCCGGACCAGACGGCCGCCGCCGACGCCACCCAGCAGTGGGACTGGGGCACGCAGGCCTTCGACACCGGCGCGTACGACGCCACGCAGTGGAACAGCGACGGCGGCACCACGGTCGGCGAGAACTTCGAGGGGCCCGAACCGCACGAGCCGCAGGGGGACTCGGCGGAAGAGGAACCGGCCGCCGCGGTTGAGCCGGACCCGGCCCCGCCGCTGCTCGACGACGAGGAAGAAGTCACCCCCGCTCCGGCCCCCGCCTCGCGAGCGGCCTCCCGCGCAGCGGGCCGCTCCCGACGCCGCCCCCCGGCCAGGCGCTCCGCACTGCTCACGGTGGCGGTGCCCTCGGTCTGCGTGATGGGGGTCGCCGGGATCGCCGCCGCCTCCGTGGGCGGTCTGACCGAGGACGGCACGGACAGCGCGGCGGTCACGCCCGACGCGCACCCCGTCAAGGCGTCCACCGCCAACAACAAGCTGGACACCCAACTGCAGGGCCTGTCCGCGGGGGCGAACGACTTCGCCGACCGGGCCAGCCGCTACCAGGAGCGCATCGACCTCAAGGCGCAGCAGGAGGCCGAGAAGAAGAAGGCGGCGGAGGAGGCGGCCCGCAAAGAGCGGCTGCGCCCCAAGTTCGCAGTCCCGGTCTTCGAGAGGGGTCTCAGTGCCTACTTCGGACAGGCCGGCGTGAACTGGATGTCGGTGCACACCGGCATCGACTTCCCCGTCTCGTACGGGACGACGGTGCTGGCCGCGACCGACGGCACGGTCCGCACGCAGTGGAACAGCGCCTACGGCAACATGATGATCGTGACCGCGATGGACGGCACGGAGACGTGGTACTGCCACCTCTCCAGCTACCGGGTCCCCTCCGGTGCGACGGTGAAGGCCGGAGAGCCGATCGCCTACTCCGGGAACTCCGGCAACTCCACCGGCCCGCACCTGCACTTCGAGGTCAGGCCCGCGGGCGGGGCGCCCATCGACCCGCTGTCGTGGCTGCGCAGCCACGGCCTCGACCCGACGTAACCCCCTCCCGCTACAGCTTCTCCACCGGCGCGTACCGCAGCAGCAGCCGCTTCGCCTTGCCGTCGCCGAAGTCGATCGTCGCCTGGGCCTTGTCGCCCGTGCCCGCGACGGCGACCACCGTGCCCAGGCCGAACTGGTCGTGCGTGACCCGGTCTCCGACGGCGAGGGCCGCCACCGGCTTCTCCGTGGTGCGGCGGGTGGCGAAGCCCGAGGCACCGGACGCCGACGAGCGGGACCGGGACGAGGACAGCGAGGCCGCCACCGAGGAGGCCGGACCGGAGGGCGCGAAGGGCGAACCGCCCGTCCGCTTCCAGTCCACGTGCGTCGGCGGGATCTCCTCCAGGAACCGGGAGGGCGGGTTGTACGACGGCTGGCCCCAGGCGCTGCGCATCGCCGAACGGGTCAGGTACAGCCGCTCCCGCGCGCGTGTGATGCCGACGTAGGCCAGGCGCCGCTCCTCCTCCAGTTCCTTGGTCTGGCCGAGGGCGCGCATGTGCGGGAAGACGCCGTCCTCCATGCCCGTCAGGAAGACCACCGGGAACTCCAGGCCCTTGGCGGTGTGCAGGGTCATCAGCGTGATGACGCCGTCGCCGTCCTCCTCGTCCGGGATCTGGTCGGAGTCGGCGACCAGGGCGACCTGCTCCAGGAAGTCGGAGAGCGCGACCGGCTCCCCCTCCCCACGCTCCTGCTCGAACTCCAGGGCGACCGCAGCGAGTTCCTGGAGGTTCTCGATACGGGTCTCGTCCTGCGGGTCGGTGGAGGCCTGCAACTCGGCCAGGTAGCCCGTGCGTTCCAGGACGGCCTCCAGGATCGTGGCCGGTCCGGCGCCGGACTCGACGATCGTGCGGAGGTCCTCCATCAGCGTGTTGAACCGCTTGACCGCGTTCGTGGAGCGCGCGGCCATGCCGTACGCCTCGTCGACGCGGCGCAGCGCCTGCGGGAAGCTGACCCTCTCCCGCTGGGCGAGGGCGTCGATCATCGCCTCGGCGCGCTCGCCGATGCCCCGCTTGGGCACGTTGAGGATGCGGCGCAGCGGGACGGAGTCCTCGGGGTTGGCCAGGACGCGCAGGTAGGCCAGGACGTCCCGGACCTCCTTGCGCTCGTAGAAGCGGACGCCGCCGACGACCTTGTAGGGCAGGCCGACGCGGATGAAGATCTCTTCGAAGACACGGGACTGGGCGTTGGTGCGGTAGAAGACGGCGACGTCGCCGGCCTTGGCCTCGCCCGCGTCCGTGAGGCGGTCTATCTCCTCGGCGACGAACTGCGCCTCGTCGTGCTCGGTGTCGGCGACGTAGCCCGTGATGCGGGCGCCCGCGCCGGCGTTGGTCCACAGGTTCTTGGGACGGCGGGACTCGTTGCGCTCGATGACCGCGTTGGCGGCGGACAGGATCGTCTGCGTGGAGCGGTAGTTCTGCTCCAGCAGGATAGTCGTCGCGTCCGGGTAGTCCTCCTCGAACTGGAGGATGTTGCGGATGGTCGCGCCGCGGAAGGCGTAGATCGACTGGTCGGCGTCACCGACCACGCACAGCTCGGCGGGTCGCAGCTCGTCGTCGGCGGGCGGTACGTCCACGGGGTACTCGGCGGTGCCGACCAGTTCCCGTACCAGGGCGTACTGCGCGTGGTTGGTGTCCTGGTACTCGTCGACCAGGACGTGCCGGAAGCGGCGGCGGTAGTGCTCGGCGACGTCGGGGAAGGCGCGCAGCAGGTTGACCGTCGTCATGATCAGGTCGTCGAAGTCGAGGGCGTTGGCCTCGCGCAGCCGCGACTGGTAGAGGGCGTAGGCCTGGGCGAGGGTCTTCTCGAAGCCGTCGGTGGCCTGGGCGGCGAAGTCCTCCTCGTCGATCAACTCGTTCTTGAGGTTGCTGATCTTGGCGCTGAACGACTTGGGCGGGTAGCGCTTGGGGTCGAGGTCCAGGTCGCGGCAGACCAGGGCCATCAGGCGCTTGGAGTCGGCGGCGTCGTAGATCGAGAAGGAGGACGTGAAGCCGAGCTTCTTGCTCTCCCGGCGGAGGATGCGCACGCACGCGCTGTGGAAGGTCATCACCCACATCGCGTTGGCGCGCGGTCCGACGAGCTGCTCGACGCGCTCCTTCATCTCGCCGGCGGCCTTGTTGGTGAAGGTGATCGCCAGGATCTGGCCGGGGTGGGCGCCCCGCTCGGCCAGCAGGTACGCGATCCGGTGCGTGAGCACACGGGTCTTGCCGGAGCCGGCGCCGGCCACGATGAGCAGCGGGGAGCCGGAGTGCGCGACGGCGGCGCGCTGGTTGTCGTTCAGCCCCTCCAGGAGCGCGGCCGGGTCCACGACCGGCCGGTGGGCGCCGTCGCGGTAGTAGGCGTCCCGGTCCGGGGGCACGTCGAACTTCCCGCCGAACAGATCGTCCGGAACCGGCTCCGGAGCGTGATCGTCCTCGGGCGGCGGGGGCTCTTCCTCGTGCCCGCGGGGGGCCTGGAGATCCGCCAGGAAGCTGTCGTCAAAGAGGCTGCTCATCGCTCTACGAGTCTAGGGCGCCCCACCGACAACCCGTGGCCGCCCCGGGAAATGACCGCTTCGACGAGGCCGAGACCAAGGTCACGAAAACGTATCGGACATACCTCGCACCAACCTTCACACGAGCCACACAAGTTGGTTAGCGTGCGATCCGACCGCATGATCGTCACCGGGGGACTCGCCGACGACGCGACCTCCCCACGCAATCCACCCGATCCCGACGGCCAACCGGCAGGCGGACGATGGAAGGAGTCGCCTCCCTTGGCGTCGCACAGCGGCACGCGGCCCGCCGCAACACCCGGATCAGACACGCACGGACCAGTCATGCACGGGGCAGACGGTGAGGGGCCGAGCCCGGAAGAGGTCGAGAGGAAGCTCGACTACCTGTACGGCCGGGCGGGGTCGTCGACCGCGCGGAACGACGCCGCCCAGCAGGACACCGCCCAGAAGAGGGGGACGAGGCAGCGCGGGCTGGTCGCCGCGCTCCTCGACGACGTCGCCAAGCGCGCCGACATGCTCGGCAAGGCGCGGGAGATGCTCGGTTCCTTCGCGGCGGCCCCGTACCGCAACGGTGACCCCGCCCCCGAGACCGCCGCCCTGCTGCTCACCGAGACCCCGCAGGGCTACTTCGACCAGGCCCAGCTGATCAGCCGGCTGAACGCACGCCGCGAAAGCCTGGTCGACGGCCACACCGCGCGGCCGCCGGCACCCGAGACCACGGTCACGGCCACAGCCCCAAGCACCTCCCCGGCTCCGGCCCCTGACCTCCCCGGGCCGCCGGCCGAGCCGCAGCACGACATCGCGGCGGCCAAGGCGGCCGTCCAGCGGAAGCTGGCCCACGCGCGCGTACTGCTGCTGTCGGCGCCCCAAGCACGTGAGGCCGTGCGCGCGCCTGAGCCCGCGCCGCAAGCGCAGGCGGCCGGGAACGCAGAGTGCACGGAGCACGCAGCGAACACGGAGTACGCAGAGAACGCTGCGAACGCGGAGAACGCTGCGAACGCCGCGAACGCCGCCCCCTCCCCTCGTCAGGGCGACGGCGCGGCACCCGGTGCCTCGTCCGGTGAGTTCCCCGGGCGGGCGTCCGGCCCCGCGCAGGCGACCAGGGCCGACCAGGCCCTCGCCTTCGCCCGCGAGCAGATCGGCAAGCCGTACGTGTGGGGTGCGGCGGGTCCGGGATCGTACGACTGCTCCGGCCTCACCCAGGCCGCCTGGAAGGCCGCCGGCGTCACGCTGCCCCGCGCCGCTCGCGACCAGGTCCAGGCCGGTACGACGGTCCCGCTCTCCGAGGCCCGGCCCGGCGACCTCGTCTTCTTCGCCTTCTTCGGTGACGCGGACCACGTCGGTCTCTACGCCGGTGACGGCGTGATGATCCACGCGCCGAGGCCCGGCGGCCGCGTCCGCGAGGAGTCCGTCCACCACGACGGCGAATCGGCGGTGCACCGCGTGGTACGGCCGGACTGAGGGCGGCGCGTCCCGTCCGGCGGGCTTTCGGCGGGCCGGTTTTTGCAAGCACCCGCGCGCGTGCCCCGCGCATGGGCGCGCGAAGCTCCTTAGCATCGGGCCATGCCCGGCACCTCACCCTTGCGCGCCTGGTTGGCCCAGCGCCCCCCGGCGGCCGGGGCCGCCGTGATGGCCACCGGCATCGTGTCGGTCGCCCTGCATCTGACGGGCTACGAACCCCTGTCCCGCGTGATCCTCGCGGTGGCCTGCTTCGCCTGGCTGACGCTGGCGGCGGACTTCGCCCTACGGCTGCTGGGCGACCGGGCGCGGTGGATCAGGGAGGCGGGAACGCCGGGCGCCCTCACCGCCGTCGCGGCGACGACCGTGCTCGGGACCCGTTTCTCGGCGCTGGGGTGGCAGACCCTCGCGGAGGCGCTGCTCGCACTGGCCTTCGTGCTGTGGCCGGGGCTGCTGGTGCTGGTGGTCCGCAACTGCCGTCGGCCCATGCCCGGGGCGGTGTTCCTGAGCTGCGTGGCGACCGAGGGCCTCGCCGTGCTCGCCGCCACTCTGGCCAGGGCACAGGCCGTGGCCTGGCCGGCGTACGCCGCGCTGGTGCTGTTCTGGCTCGGGCTCGTGCTGTACGTGTGCGCGCTGTACTGCTTCGACCTGCGGCAGCTGCTCGAGGGGCACGGGGACCAGTGGATCGCGGGCGGGGCCCTGGCGATCTCGGCTCTCGCCGGCGCACAGCTGATCGCGGTCGGCGGCGAAGGCATGTACCTGTGGGACACCGACGACAGCAGTGTGCTGCGGACGGTGACTCTGGCGCTCCTCGTGCTCGACCTGTGCTGGTACGCCGTCCTGGTCGTCGCCGAGCTGGTACGGCCCCGGCTGCGCTACGACGTGCGCCGCTGGTCGACCGTGTTCCCGATGGGCATAACGGCGGCGGCGAGCGTGTCCGTCGCGGCCGCCGCGGACGTCCCGTCGCGGGGGCTCGGGGAGGTACTGCTGTGGGTCGCGGTGGCGGCCTGGCTGGCCGTCGCCACGGGCGCGGTCCTGGACGCGCGCGCGGAGCTCAGGGCGCTGCGCTGACCGTCACGTCCACAGCACGGCGATGAAGATGTTCGCCGTGGTGAGCAAGCCCACCAGGCCGAACAGGCCCTTGTCCACCTTCTCGTCGTCCCGCTTGACGTAGACCAGGCCGAGGATCACGATCAGCAGCGCCAGCTTCACGCCGATCTTGATGTTGTCGACGTGGTGGCCCTGGGCCTGGTTGAGGCCGACCAGGACCACGCCGGTGACCAGCATCGTCAGCGCGCCGTGCAGCATCGCCGGCACGAAACGGGCCGTGCCGCGGCCCATCGCCTTCATCTGGGTGAGGAAGCCGCCGAGCAGCGCGGCGATACCGACGATGTGCAGACCGACGAAGAGATGGATGGGTACGTCCATGAGTCGTGAGCCTAACCAGCGGTCTTTCCGCCCCCGGCACCGGCCCGTCCCAGGCGGCCGCCCGCCGACGCGCGCACGCCGACGCCGGACGAAGGCGGACACAGGACCCGGGTGGACACAAGCGGACGCCTGCCGGTCGCCGCATATATGCGACACATAGCACCTCGCCCAGCCCGAACGCTCCGGAAATCCACGCATCGGTCATCGCAGCGCGTGAAGGCGACGTCGCCGGAACGGGATCGCGGTCACATACGGTCACCCGGCGATCCCCTGCCGCCACTTCCGTACATGACCTCACCCGGCGCTCACCGAGCGGCTTAGCTCCTCCCTCAGGTGACCGGCTTCACCGCCGCCCGGGCCAGGGGCGACAGCCGGACACCACCGCCGAGAAGTCCGGCGGCGGGCTGCTTCCCCTGTGCGGACCGCCGCCGGACCCGGGCCCCGCCTCCGCGGCCGGCAGAAGGGACGTGACGCTCCTCGTGGCAGCGCACCGCAAGCTCCGACAGCGCTCGCTCGGCGGGAGCACCGTCCGTACGGCCGCCACGATCGCCCTCGCGGGCGCCGCGACGGCGACCGGCTTCGACGGCACCGTGCACGCCGCTCCGCGGCCGGCGCCGGAGCAGATCAAGGCCACGGTGGACAGGCTCTACCGGGAGGCGGAGACCGCCACCGAGAAGTACGACGGCGCGAAGGAGAAGGCGGACACGGCCGAGCAGCGGCTGAAGGCACTGGGCGACGAGGCCGCCCGCAGGCAGGAGAAGCTGAACTCCGCCCGCGACACGCTGGGCTCGATCGCCGCGGCGCAGTACCGGGACGGCGGGATCGACCCCGTGGTGCGGCTGATGCTGTCCGACGACCCCCAGCGGTACCTGGACGGGGCCGAGTTCGCCGAGCGCGCGGGCGTCCGGCAGACGGCCGCCGTGGCCGATGTGCGCCGGCAGCTCAGGGAGATCGGCCGGCTGCGCGGGGACGCGCGCGTCGAGCTGACCTCGTTCCGGTCGCGGCAGGCGGAACTGCGCCGGCAGAAGAAGACGGTGACCACCAAACTGGACGAGGCCCGGCGGCTGCTGGCCGGGCTGTCCCCGCAGCAGCGCACGGCGATCGGCGCGGGCGGGGACACCGGGCACGCGGCCCGCCACGGCACCGGGGCCAGGGACCCACTCGGTGACCCGGCCTCGGTCACCGCCCCCGGTTCGCGCGCGGCGGCGGCCGTCGCCTACGCCTACCGGAAGCTCGGCAGCCCCTATGTGTGGGGCGCGACCGGACCGAACGCCTTCGACTGCTCGGGCCTGATCCAGGCCGCCTACCGCTCCGCCGGGGTCTCGCTGCCCCGCACCACCTACGCCCAGATCGGCGCGGGCCAACGTGTCCCACGCTCCGCACTGCGCCCCGGCGACCTGGTGTTCTTCTACTCCGGCATCAGCCACGTCGGCCTCTACGTCGGCAACGGCCAGATGATCCACGCCCCGAACCCCTCGGCCCCGGTCCGCCTGGCCCCGGTCGACCAGATGCCCTTCGCGGGGGCGACACGGGTGGCGTGAGGGAGTCCGGACCGGGATGCCCTCCGGCGGCCGGCGCCGCCCCCGCGGTGACGTGCCGTTGCTGGACGGCGCGATCGCGGAGGCGTGCCTACCGGTAGGTCACACCAGCCGGCGTGCCGTCGCCCAGCGGGTCAGCTCGTGTCGGTTGGAGAGCTGGAGCTTCCTCAGCACCGCGGAGACGTGGGACTCCACTGTCTTGACGGAGATGAAGAGCTGCTTGGCGATCTCCTTGTACGCGTAGCCGCGGGCGATGAGGCGCAGCACCTCCCGCTCTCGCTGGGTGAGGCGGTCGAGGTCCTCGTCGACCGGCGGGGCGTCGGTGGAGGCGAAGGCGTCGAGGACGAAGCCGGCCAGGCGCGGGGAGAAGACGGCGTCGCCCTCCTGGACCCGGAAGATCGAGTCGACGAGGTCGGTGCCCGTGATCGTCTTCGTCACATAGCCGCGCGCTCCGCCGCGGATCACGCCGATCACGTCCTCCGCCGCGTCCGACACGGACAGAGCGAGGAAGCGGACGGGCCGCTCGGTGTCGGTGGTCAGGGCGGCGCAGCGCCGCAGCACCTCCACTCCGCCGCCCCCGGGCAGGTGGACGTCGAGCAGGACCACCTCGGGCCGGGTCGCGGTGATGACCGTGACCGCCTGGTCGACGTCCGCGGCCTCGCCGACGACCTCCACGCCCGTCTGCTCGGTCTGGCCGATCTCGGCCTGGACCCCGGTGCGGAACATGCGGTGGTCGTCGACGAGGACCACGCGTACGTGCCGCCCGCCCGCCCCCGTCGTCTCCGCTCCCGCCGTACCGTTCGTCTCGGTCGGGTCGCTCATCACGTGTTCTCCGCCCTCTCCATCTCCAGCTCGACCTCCGTGCCGCCGTCCGGCACGGCCCGCAGCCGGGCCGTCCCCCCGTTGCGCTCCATACGGCCGATGATCGATTCTCTGACGCCCATCCGGTCGTCGGGTATCGCGTCGAGGTCGAAGCCGGGGCCGCGGTCCCGGACGGACACGAAGACCGTCCTGCCCTCGACCTCGGCGTAGACCTGGACGGCGCCGCCCTCGCCACCGTACTTGGCGGCGTTCACCATGGCTTCCCGCGCGGCCTGCATCTGAGCGCCGATCCGGTCGTCGAGCGGGCAGTCGCCGACCACGACCACCTCTATGGGAACGCCGTGCTTGTCCTCGACCTCGGCGGCGTTGCGCTTGACCGCCTCGGCGAGGGTGGCCGGCTCGTCGGCCTCGTCCTTGCCGTTGCCCTCCGGCTTGTAGAGCCAGGCGCGCAGGTCGCGCTCCTGGGCCCGGGCGAGGCGGCGCACCTCGCCCGCGTTCTCCGCGTTGCGCTGGATCAGGGTCAGGGTGTGCAGCACCGAGTCGTGGACGTGGGCGGCGACCTCGGCCCGCTCCTGGGCGCGGATGCGCATCAGACGCTCCTCGGAGAGGTCCTGGGTCATGCGCACGAGGTAGGGGCCGGCGAGCAGGGTTATACCGACCAGGACGGCGAGGGCCGCCTGGAGGACCGAGCCGAGATGGGCGGCGGACCCCTGCATCACGAAGATGGCCGAGACGCCGGCCGTGACCAGCAGGACGCCCGCGCCGGCGCGGGCCAGGGTGAGCGTACGGCGGCGGCGGCCGACCTCGACCCAGCGGGCCCGGCGGGCGTTGTCCGCCTGGCGCCAGACCAGGGCGACGCCCGCGGCGACGAGGACGGCCGGCAGGAGGTAGGCCTTCGCGCCGTTGCCCGGATTGACGCTGCCGACGAAGACCATCGCCACGACGACCATGAGGAGCAGGGCGACGATCTGGCCCTTGTCCGGCTTGCGGGCGACGATTCTGCGGCGGCCGTCCGGCGAGGTCTCGGTGGTGACGAGGGACGGCGGCTTCTGGTCGCCGACGCCGCCGACCCCGAGGGGCACGAAGAACCAGAAGGCCGCGTACACCAGCGCGCCGAGCCCATCGGCCATGAACAGGCCGACGAAGACGAGCCGCACCCAGACCACGGGCAGCCCGAGGTGCCCGGCGAGGCCCCGCGCCACTCCGCCGAGCCAGCGTCCGTCGCTGCTGCGGTAGAGCTTGCGCGGCGGCCGCGGGGCGTCGAGGGGCACTGCTGCGGCTTCCGGCATGCCACTGATGGTCACACGCCCGGCGGTGCGGGGACATCAGGGTCCGCCCCCTAGACTCCCCTGATCTTCGAATCCGCTCTTCGAAAAGGCTCTTCGAAAAGACCCCGGGGCGCGGCCCGACGGCCTGTCGAACGTATCCCCGGCCACGGCTCAGGGGCGAATCAGGGTTCGCCCAGGGTCGTCCCGGCTCCCGTCACGACCGCACGCCCGTCACCATGGACGCATGACGAATCACCAGCACGCCGCGAGGGGTCCGGAACCCGGCTCCGGCCCGGGCCCGTCCCCGGGCACCGGGCCGCGGGACGCCGTGCCCGGCGCGAGTGCGGGTGAACAGCCGCGGGCACCCGGGCAGCCGGGTGCGCCGCACGCGGACGGACGGCCGGGCTCGGCCGACGGGATGGGAGGGGAGAGCGTGACGGGCACGACGGGGGCGGCCGAACACCGGGACCCGGCCGCCGGGCCGGAGACCGGGACGGCGGGAGCCGGCACCGCTGCCGGGACGCGCGCCGAGGCCGATACCGGAGCGGGCGTTACCGACGGGGTGACGAAGTTCCGGCGGGACCGGACGCACAGGATGATAGGCGGCGTCTGCGCCGGTCTGGGGCGGCAGTGCGACATGGATCCGGTGATCTTCCGGATCACGCTGGCCGTGCTGGCCGCGACCGGCGGCATAGGCCTCATCTTCTACGGCTTCGCCTGGCTCTTCGTGCCGTACGACGACGAGGAGGAGAACGAGGTGCGCAAGCTCCTCACCGGCCGGGTTGACGGACCGGCTCTCGCGGCCGTGCTGTTCGCGCTGGTCGGCTGCGGGGTCTTCCTGTCCATGCTGGGCAACGGCAGCGTGCTGTCCTTCGGCGTCGTCCTGTCCCTGCTCCTCGCCGGCGCCGGGTACTGGTCGCAGCACCGCGGCGCCCCCGGCCCCGACCCGCTGGCCGCCCAGGCGGCAGCCGACGCCCCGCCGGAGGCCAAGGCACCGCCGGTGCCCGCGATCTACCCCTCCTGGTGGCGCGACCCGATCGTCAAGGACGGCACCCACGTCGGCGGCACGGGCTATCTGTGGGGTCCCCGCGACTCGCGCGGCCGGGACGTCGCCGCGGCCGTCAGCATCGGCCTCGGCGCGCATGCCGGCGAGTACACCCGTCCGGTGCGCACCGAGCCGCCCCGCCCCCGCCCCCGCGGCCCGCGCGGGATCGGCGGCTGGGTCTTCCTGCTGGCCCTGCTCGCCGGCGTCCTCGGCACCCGCCTGACCTGGAACGGCGACGCCTTGGGCACCAGCCTCCAAGCGGGTCTCGCCTGCGCGCTCGCGGTCTTCGGCCTGGGCATGGTGGTGAGCGCGTTCCTGGGCCGGACTGGCTTCGGTTCGATACTGCTGGCGCTGGTCACCGCGGCCCTCCTCGGCACTTCCGCGGCGCTTCCGAAGGACGTCACCACGCAGTGGGGGCACCAGACCTGGCAGCCCGCCGCGACGGCGGGCGTCCGGCCCGAGTACCACCTCGGCACCGGGGAGGGCACCTTGGACCTGACCCGGATACGCCCCGGCAAGGGAGCGACGGTGACGACGAAGGCTCAGGTGGGCGTGGGCCGGCTGCGGGTGATCGTGCCGGCGGGCGTGACCGTGCGGGCGAACATCGAGGTGGGGATCGGCGACATCCGGCTACCGGGCGACACCTCACAGGACGTGGACGTGGCGCCCGGCCGGCACCAGAAGATCACGCTGCCCGCGACCGCGGGCGGCAAGGACGCCGGGACCCTGGACATCAAGCTCCAGGTCGGCATGGGACAGGCGGAGGTGAGCCGTGCTGCGCCATGAGTTCCAGCCGGGGAAGCTGGTGTCCGGTGTCTTCCTCACCGGCGCGGGAGTGGTCTACGCGGGCGACGCGGCCGGTGCCTGGCAGGCCCCGTGGTTCCTGCTGGCCCCGATGGTCGTCGGCGGCCTGTGCCTGGGAGGCGCGGCGGCGGCGGTGAACAGGGCCGTGCGCAGGCGCCGGGACGCCCGCGCGGCCCTCGGTGGGACGGGTACGGGAGGAACGGGCTGAGCTGCCGGTACTCCCCCGTGCCGAGCTATCGGTACTCCCCCGCACGTCGCCGCCGCCGTACCCGCAGCGCGACGTCGGCGGAGAGCATCGGGGCGCCGGCGAGGACGAGGGGCAGCCAGGCCATCAGATAGATGAGGTCGTTGCCGTAGTAGTAGGGGGTGGTGGCCCAGCTGACCGTGAGCCACAGACTGAGGGAGATCAGCGCGCCGCCGAGCGCGGCCAGGCGGCCCAGCAGACCGAGGAGTGTGCCGAGGCCGACGGCCAGTTCGGCGAAGGCGATGCCGTAGCCGAAGCCGACCGGGTTCTTCAGGGCCAGGTCGACCAGTGCCGGGATGGCGGAGGAGTCGCGGACCGCGCGCATCGTCTCGCCGATCGACCCAGGGCCGGTGTCCTGCATGAAGCCGCTGGAGGTGAGCTTGTCGAGACCGGCGTAAATAAAGGTGACGCCCAGGAAGATGCGGAGGGGCAGGAGGGCATATCGGCCCGCTGTGTCCCGCCGGCTTGGGCTCAGATCGGCATGCATGGGTCGGGTGTCCGTACGAACCTGGGTCATCGCTGCGAGCCGCCTCTCACCGCTGTCGTATGTGCCCCTCAATCGACCATACGTACGCGGGGCGGGACCCGCTCAACCCCAGGGGGATGTTTTTCCGGTTTCCGCGTGACTTCGGCTCATGCGTCCCAAGGCGTCGGGGTGCTGACGGCCCTCCACAAATCCATCCGCACCCGATCCGCCGGAGGTGTCATCCGCCGCCAATCCGGCACTCCGGCACTCCGGCACTCCGGCACTCCGGAATTCTGTTACTCCGTCACGTCGATCGTGTACCGGTTCGTCTCCACGCCCGCCGCCGTCACCACCTGCACCTCGACCCGGCCCGGCTCCACGTCCGCCGGGACGGGCACGGTCAGTGCCGTGTCCGTGGGATTGCTGAAGCCGCCCGTGACCGGGACGAGGGGCACGTGCACGTTGACCGCGCCGATGCGGACCCTCATACGGGCCAGCCGGTCGGCCCCCTGCGCACCCGGCGGGACGAACCCGGCGCCCCGGATCTCGATGTCGTCGCCCGTCCGGATCGGCGCGTCCAGGTCACCGGCCTCCCGGGCCCGGACCACCGACAGGACGACAGGACGGCCGCCGTCGGCGTACTTGCCCGCCAGGTAGGTCGCCGCCGACACCAGCACCACCACCGCCAGCCCCCAGGGCAGGTCGGGCAGTTGGTCGGGGCGCCGGGCCAGCCGCACCGCCGCGAACGCCAGCGCGACGGCGCTGATCACCACGTACTGGATGTCCGTGAAGGCGCCCCGTCCTGAGTCGTCGGTCAGCAGGTCGGCCGCCCGCGGCCGGTCCGCGCGCACCTTCTGGATGCGCTGCCCCAGCACCCGCAGTCCGACCACCCGCCGTACGAGGACCGCGATCCCGCACACCACGGCGAGCACCGTGACCACACCGGCGCCGCGCGCCAGGTCCAGCCCGGAGATCAGCGCGTCGCGCTCGGTGTGGTTCGAGGCCGCGGCGAGCCGGCCCGCCAGCACCAGCACCGCGTATGCCACGAACAGCACCCACCCCACGGCCACCGCGCGGGAGGTGGACAGCCGGTTGTCCTCGCCGATGACCGGAGCGAGTGCCCCGCCGCGCCCCCGGTGGAGCCAGGACGCGGCCGTCAGCGCCCCGGCCACCAGGACGGCCGCCAGCAGTCCCGCCGTCCGTGCGGAACTCCAGCCCGCGCCGACCGCCGTCAACGCCTGCACCAGAAGCAGCAGTACGACCGCCGACCACACCGTGTACGCCGTCCAGCGCCACAGCCGTGCCAGCCAGGCCTCACCCTCGGCCCGCCCCCGCTCGGCGACGAGTTCCGCGGACTGCGTCAGTTCCTCCGAGACCCACTGCCGGGAGGCCGACGCCGAGTGCGCCACGGCCACCGGGAGTCCCCGGCCCGCGGCGAACTCGTCCCGCTTGAGAAGGAACGCGGCAACGGCCTGCCGGTGTCCCGCACGCGCCCCGTGCGGGCAGTCCCCGCAGGTGCAGCCGCCCCCGTGGGCGCCCACGCCGCCTCTCGCCTCCTGCACCGCCACGCCCGACGCCCGCCTTCCCCGGATCCCGCGGCCCGGCCGCGGCAACAACACCCCTACGCAGAAGGCGAATTGTGCCCTATACCGCCCCGCCCGCGTTCGCCAGGTCCGGTCAGCGTGGGTGAAGCCGCGAACACGGCGTTGACCTGTTGGCGGGAATCTCCGTATGGGCGAGATGTCCGGCGTGCCGAAGGGCTCAGGTCAGCAGGTCGGGTTCGTTGCGGCTGATGTCCTGCCACAGGGGCTGGTAGTTGATCCACGCCACCAGGTCGCCGCCGAGCTGCTCCCGGGTCGCCACCGCCAGTTCGTGGTCGATCAGGACCGGCCGGCCCGCCGCCCGGGCGGTCAGCTGCACCTGGCAGGAGCGTTCCATGGCCAGGAACCACCAGGCGGCGGCGTCCACCGAGTCGCCGACCGTCAGCAGCCCGTGGTTCCGCAGCACCAGCGCCTTGCGCGAGCCCAGCGCCGCCGCGATCCGGCGGCCCTCCTCCGCGTCGACGGCGACGCCGGTGTAGGAGCCGTAGACGGCGTGGTCCTCGTAGAAGGCGCAGCTCTCCTGGGTGATCGGGTCCAGCAGGTCACCGAGCGCCGCCAGGGCGCGGCCGTGCACGGAGTGGCAGTGGGCGATGGCGACGACGTCCGGGCGGGCGGCGTGGACCTGGGCGTGCACGGTGAACGCTGCCTGATTGACGTGGTGGCGGCCCTCGAGCACCTGCCCGTCCTGGTTGGTGAGCACCAGGTCGCTCACGGTGACGTGCTTGAACGGCATCCCGAAGGGATTGACCCAGAAGCAGTCGCTGAACTCGGGGTCGCGCGCGGTGATGTGGCCGGAGACGCCGTCCTCGAGGCCGTACCGGCCGAAGATCCGCAGGGCGCCCGCGAGCCGCTCCTTGCGGTACCGGCGTTCGTCGTCCACCGACTCGTGCATCGGCGGCATCGCGAACAGCAGCTTCTCGGTGGGCAGGGGCGGGGGCGGGGTGGGGGTGGGACCGTGCATGGCACCTCCGTCGCTGGATCGACGACGTACGGGCGGGAAGCTACCGCCGAACGGGCCGGGATACGAGCGCGGTGAGGTGAAGATGACCGGCAGCACACCGGCTCCGCCGCCGAACGCCGCCGAACGCCGCCGAATGCCTCCGAATCCCGACAGGCGATGTCGGGTATCGGCGCCACACTCGCGGCATGGCGACGAACTGGGCGGCCTTTGCCGCGGCGGAACCCGACCTGGCCACGACCGTCGAGCAGCGGTTCAGGGCGTTCCCGCACCACGTCCTGGTGACTCTGCGCGCGGACGGCTCCCCGCGCACCGCGGGGCTGGAGGTGCGCTTCCTGAACGGCGAGTTGTGGCTCGGCATGATGCCGGGCTCGCTCAAGGCGCTCGATCTGCGCCGGGATCCGAGGTTCGCGCTTCAGGCGAACCCGGGGCCGGACACCGCGATGGCCGGCGGTGACGCGCGGATCTCCGGACGGGCGGTCGAGGTGGAGGACCCCGAGGTGAAGGGCGCGTACGTGAAAGAGGTGGAACCGCCGCAGCCGTTCCACCTCTTCCGCACCGAGTTGACGGAGGTCGTACGGACCTGCGTCGAGGACGACACGTTCCTGGTCGTCCAGGTCTGGAAGCCCGGAGAGCCGGTGCGGACTCTCAGGCGGACGTGAACCGGAGCGGGCTCACTCCCACTCGATGGTGCCCGGCGGCTTCGAGGTCACGTCGAGGACCACGCGGTTGACGTCCCGGACCTCGTTGGTGATGCGGGTCGAGATCTTCGACAGCACGTCGTAGGGCAGCCGCGACCAGTCGGCGGTCATGGCGTCCTCGCTGGAGACCGGGCGCAGCACGATCGGGTGGCCGTACGTGCGGCCGTCGCCCTGGACGCCGACGCTGCGGACATCCGCGAGCAGGACCACCGGGCACTGCCAGATGTCACGGTCGAGGCCGGCCGCCGTCAGCTCCTCGCGGGCGATGGCGTCGGCCTCGCGCAGCAGGTCCAGGCGCTCCTTGGTGACCTCGCCGACGATCCGGATGCCGAGGCCGGGGCCCGGGAAGGGCTGACGCTGGACGATCTCGTCCGGCAGGCCGAGCTCCTGGCCCACCATGCGGACCTCGTCCTTGAACAGCTGGCGCAGCGGCTCGATCAGCTTGAACTCGAGGTCCTCGGGCAGGCCGCCGACGTTGTGGTGCGACTTGATGTTCGCGGTGCCGGTGCCGCCGCCGGACTCGACGACGTCCGGGTAGAGGGTGCCCTGGACGAGGAACTCCACGGCCGGGCCCTCGTCCGCGATGATCTCCGCCTGGGCCTGCTCGAAGACGCGGATGAACTCGCGGCCGATGATCTTCCGCTTCTCCTCGGGGTCGTTGACCCCCTTGAGGGCGGTGAGGAAGCGCTCCTCGGCGTCCACGACCTTCAGCTGCACGCCGGTCGCGGCCACGAAGTCCTTCTCGACCTGTTCGGTCTCGCCCTTGCGCATCAGGCCGTGGTCGACGTAGACGCAGGTCAGCTGGGAGCCGATGGCCTTCTGCACGAGCGCGGCGGCGACCGCGGAGTCCACGCCCCCGGACAGCCCGCAGATCGCCCGCTTGTCGCCGACCAGCTCGCGGATGGCGGCGATCTGCTCGTCGATCACGTTGCCGGTGGTCCAGTTCGGCTTGAGGCCGGCACCGCGGTAGAGGAAGTGCTCCAGGACCTGCTGGCCGTGCGTGGAGTGCATGACCTCCGGGTGGTACTGGACGCCGTACAGCTTCCTCTCGTCGTTCTCGAACGCGGCGACCGGGACGACGTCCGTGGAGGCCGTGACCGAGAAGCCCTCGGGGGCGGCGGAGCAGGCGTCGCCGTGCGACATCCACACGTCCTGGTCGGCCGGGGTGCCCTCGAAGAGGGTGGAGGAGGGCTTGGAGACGGCCAGTCCGGTACGGCCGTACTCGCGGGCTCCGGAGTTGTCCACGGTGCCGCCGAGGACCTGCGCCATCAGCTGGAAGCCGTAGCACATGCCGAAGACGGGGACGCCGGACTCGAAGATCGCGCGGTCGAGGCGGGGGGCGCCCTCTTCGTACACCGAGGAGGGGCCGCCGGAGAGGATGATCGCCGCCGGGTTCTTGGCGAGCATCTCCTGAACCGGCATGGAGCTCGGCACGATCTCGCTGTAGACCCGCGCCTCGCGGACGCGACGGGCGATGAGCTGGGCGTACTGCGCGCCGAAGTCGACGACCAGGACGGTGTCGGGGGCGGCGGCAGCGGGGGTCGCTGATGACACGGGGTGCCTTCCGGCGGTCGGGGGGTCCTTGTGTTTGTCGATTCTACCGACGTGGTCGCGGGTGCCTCCCCCGCCGCCTCGGCGACCGCCGCCCAGGGGGCATCCCGCCCCGGGCATCCCATCCAGGGCCCGCCCACCGTCCGTCTCATCAGGTGAACCGTGTTGGAGGTCGCGGGCAGGCGAGGCATACTGACAGCATGCTCGCGCAGACGACCTTCGTGTTTACCTATGGCACCCGGCCCACCGGCTGCCATGGTCGTGCTGCTTGAGCAACTGACAAGCGACTTCCCAGGCGCCCCGGGCCGACAAGGTCCGGGGCGCCTGGCGTTGTGGTCCTTGTCACCCGGGGCACCGCACCCGACCAGCGAGGAGCCCCCGCCATGACCGCCACCGCAGCACAGCCCCAGACCCCGGCAGCAACCACCGCGAGCGGCGCCCGCACCGACGAGGCCACGAACGTGATCACCGGCGCCCGGGAGCGCATCGACACCCTCGACGACCGGATCATCGGCCTGATCCAGGAACGGATGGCCGTATCCGCAGTGATCCAGGAGACCCGGATCGCCTCCGGGGGCCGACGGGTGAACCTCTCCCGCGAGATGGAGATCCTGGGCCACTACAGGGACGCCCTGGGCAAGCCGGGCACGACCCTGGCGATGACCCTGCTGGAGCTGTGCCGGGGCAGGATCTGACCCCCTCACCGCCGCCCTCCCCACCCGCCCCCGCTCCCATGCCCCACCGCTCTCACCCGTACGGCGCGTGACCGCCGCGCGGCCCGCCTCGTTGTTCCGGTGTCCGTGCCAGCCAGGGGCGGGCCCGAAAGAACCACGCGTGGATCTCCGGAGCGATGAGGCGTGCGGATCATGCCGCGCGTCGTGGGACCTCGCTCCAGGGAAGTGACCGGACGGCAGGGGACAGCAGCCCGGTCACCCAGATAAACGGCCGGCTCCGGGGACGCCCGGGGCCGGCCGGCGGAACAGAAAAACACACAAGGCCGGACCAAAGGGTTGTGAACGCCAGGTTCGTCCAGCACGATGCCCACACAGCTCCCGGCTCCGAACTCCCGCGCGGACGGCAGCACCGTGGTGCGCCACCCGACCGCCAGAGGTCGAGACCAGGTGCGCGCCCCCCGTGCGCCGGGGCGCACGACGACGCAACACGAGGCGCGAAGGGCACACGGCAGCGGCAGGCGGCGCAATCCCCCGGCGCCGCCCCCAGGCACCGGCGCCGCCCTGACGTCGGTGCCGACGAGAGAGGGCCCCGCGGCCCGAGGCTGCGGGGCCCTTCGCCTGCGCGCTCACGGACAGGGACCTCCGGGAATGTGACACAGGACACACAGGAATCCTGCCGACCAATGCGCAACCTTTCACGGTCCCCCCGGGTCACATCAGCAGACGGAGGAGGACCTGTGCCAGGAGGGGGGTGCAGGTCCTCTCTCTTGCCCGGGCCTGTTCACCGGCCCCGTTCCTACTTCCTCGGCGGCACCGACGGCATCCCCAGGAACGGCAGCCGCAGCGCGCCGAAGGCGTCCGCCGCAACCGCCGGATGCCGTGGCTCCACCGGCCGCAGACGTTCGTAGGCCGCACCCTGCGGCGGGCGCGGGTCGGTCTCGCCCTCGTTGGGCCAGTACGACATCGCCCGCTCGGCCTGGGCGGTGATGGTCAGCGACGGGTTCACCCCCAGGTTCGCCGAGACCGCGGCGCCGTCGACGACCGAGATGCCGGGGTGGCCGTAGAGGCGGTGGTACGGGTCGATGACGCCGGTCTCGCGCGAGGAGCCGATCGGGCAGCCGCCGAGGAAGTGCGCGGTGAGCGGCGTGCCCATCAGCTCGCCCACGTTGGACCCGGCGAAGCCGTTGATCTCGGCGGCGAGCGCGGTGGCGCCCTCCGTGGCGGCCCTGATCTGCTTGGGGTTGGGCGCGCCGTGCCCCTGGCGGGCCGTGAGGAGCCCCTTGCCCATGCCGTCCGGTTTCAGGTACGTGGTCAGGGAGTTGTCCAGGGACTGCATCACCAGGCCGATGATGGTCCGCTCCGACCAGCGGCGGTTGGACAGGGAGCGCAGGACGAGCAGGGGATGGCGGGCGGCGTTGGCCAGCCAGGCCGCCGCCCTGGACGAGCCCTCGGCGTACGGGACCTGGAGGATCGACAGGCCGCCCATCGAGTTGGAACCCTTGCCGTAGCGGACCGGCTCGATGTGGGTGTTCTCGTCCGGGTGGATGGAGGACGTGATGGCGACTCCGCGGGTGAAGTCCGCCTTCGGCTCCCCGGTCGCCTTCCGGTAGCGCCGGTCGTCGGTCTGGGCGCCCACCAGAGCCTCGGAGTTGGTGCGGGTCAGCTCGCCCAGCCGGGGCGAGAGGAAGGGCAGCCGGCCGCTCTCCCTCATGTGGTGCAGCAGCGTCTGGGTGCCGTAGGTGCCGGCGGCCAGGACCACCCTGCGTGCCGTGAACAGGCGGCCCGCGCCCTTCTTCTTGTCGTCGGTGGGGAGCGTGGCGACCGCGTAGCCGCCGCGTGAGTCGTCCGTGACCGACACGACCGTCGTCATGGGGTGGACCACCGCGCCCGCCTTCTCGGCGAGGTACAGGTAGTTCTCGTTCAGGGTGTTCTTGGCGCCGTGCCGGCAGCCCGTCATGCACTCGCCGCACTCGGTGCAGGCCTTGCGGTCCGGTCCGGCCCCGCCGAAGTAGGGGTCCGCGACCCGTTCGCCCGCCTTCGCCGTCGTCGCGCCGTCGGCGTCCTCGCCGTCGCCGAAGAACACCCCGACCGGCGCCATGTGGAAGGTGTCGCCGACGCCCATCCGCTGTGCGGCGGCCTTCAGATGGACGTCGGAGGGGGTCGTCGTCGGGTTGAGCCGCACGCCGAGCATGCGCCGCGCCTGGTCGTAGTACGGCGCCAACTCGTCCTGCCAGTCGGTGATGTCCCGCCACTGCGGGTCGTCGAAGAAGGGTTTCGGCGGTATGTAGAGCGTGTTGGCGTAGTTCAGGGAGCCGCCGCCGACACCCGCGCCGGCCAGCACCATGACGTTGCCGAGCAGGTGGATGCGCTGGATCCCGTACATGCCGAGCTTCGGGGCCCACAGGTAGTTCTTCAGGTCCCAGGAGTTCTTCGGCAGGGTCTCGCGGGTGAAGCGGCGGCCCGCCTCCAGGACACCGACGCGGTAGCCCTTCTCGGTCAGGCGGAGCGCGGAGACCGATCCGCCGAACCCCGACCCCACGACGATGACGTCGTAGTCGTAGCCGTCTTGAGACACGTGCTCTCCTTGTCGGGAACGGGGTGCCGCTAGCGGAAACGGCACGCCTTCATCAGCCTCAGGCTGCGGCTCATGAACGCCGCGTACCGCTCGTCGTCCATGCCGAGCGACGGGGCCATGGGCAGCAGCCGCTGGTGGGCCAGGGTCTGGGCCTCGGTGTACTTGAGGATGCCCTCGGAGCCGTGCCGGCGGCCGAGCCCCGAGTCCTTCATGCCGCCCATCGGCGACTGGACGCTGCCGTAGGCGGGGGCGTAGCCCTCGTTGATGTTGACCGTGCCGGTTCGCAGCCGGGCGGCGACCTCGCGGCCGCGGCGGGCGTCCTTCGTCCAGACGGACGAGTTCAGGCCGTACGCAGTGGAGTTGGCGCTCTCGATCGCCTCGTCGTCGCTCGTGAAGCGGTAGACGGAGACGACCGGGCCGAAGGTCTCCTCCGTGCACACGGCCATCGGGGCCTCGACGCCGTCGAGGATGGTGGGCTCGAAGAAGTACGGGCCGATGTCCGGGCGGGCGACGCCCCCGGCCACCACCTTGGCGCCCTTGGCGACGGCCTCCTCCACGTGCCGGGTGACGGTCGCCAGTTGCCGCTCACCGACCAGCGAGCCCATGTCGGCGCCGTACGCCAGGGACGTGCCGAGCCGCATCGCCCGCGTACGGGCCGCGAACCGCTCGACGAACGTGTCCGCGACCGCCTCGTGGACGTACAACCGCTCGATGGATATGCACAGTTGGCCGGCGGAGGAGAAGCAGGCGCGGACCGCTCCGGCCGCCGCCTTCTCGATGTCGGCGTCCTGGAGCACCAGCATGGCGTTCTTGCCGCCGAGTTCGAGGGATACGCCGACCAGGCGGGCGGCGGCGCTCTGGGCGACCTCGCGTCCGGTGCGGGTGGAGCCGGTGAAGGAGACGTAGTCGGCGTGCTTGACGACCTCGGGGCCGACGACCGGGCCCTCGCCGATGACGACCTGGAACACCTCGGCGGGCAGCCCGGCCTCGACGAGCAGGTCGCGGGCCCACAGCGCGGTCAGGCAGGTCTCGGTGTCGGGCTTCATCACCACCGCGTTGCCCGCGACGAAGGCGGGCAGCGCGTCGCCGACGGACAGCTCCAGGGGGTAGTTCCACGGGGCGATCTGGCCCACCACCCCGCGCGGGTGGCGCAGTTCGGTGACGCGCGTGAGGGTGGGGATGGCGCCAGTGTGCCGCTTGGGCTTGAGGTAGGCGACGGCGCGGCGGCCGTAGTGCCGGGCGGCGACGGCGACGGCCTGGACCTCCTCGTGCGCGTGCAGGCGGGCCTTGCCGGTCTCCAGCTGGATCAGGTCCAGGACCTCGGCCTGGCGGGCGAGCACCAGGTCGTGGAAGCGGAGCAGGACGGCCGCGCGCTGCCGTACCGGAACCCGCGCCCACACCGCCTGTGCGGCGCGGGCCCGTTCGTAGGCGCCGGCCACGTCCTCGGGGGTGGACTCGGGCAGGTCGGCGAGCTTGTCGCCGGTGAACGGCGTGTGGTTGGCGGTCCGGCCGGATCCGGCGACGCCCTTGGTGAGCCGCGCGACCAGTTCGGGGGTCACCACGTCGGCGGCGGTACGGGCCCCCTCGGGGGCGGGGGCCTGGGGATTGGTGCCGGTCTTCGCCGGGGCCTGCGCGTCCGTCATGACGCGCAGGGTATGCCGGTCGGGCTGCTTTGTGTACCCGTCAGTAATAGGGATTCACGGGATTCACCGAGTGCTCACAGCGCGCCAGTGATCACTGGCAACGAATGCGCTGATCAGGACGTTGTCACAGGAGATCGAGGTCCAGGTTGGCGATCGCCGCGCGCGCCACCTCACGCCCGCGTTCGGTGAAGTCGCCCTTGCCCGGGTAGCCGACGGTGAGCTTGTACAGGTCGCCCTCGGCGGTCGTGTAGTAGAACATCCGCACCTCGCGCGGCATCGGGTGCGTACTGTCGTTGGTGGTGTAGACGATCGTGTTCTCGGCGGCCTTCCTGTCCTGGTACGTCGCATCCTTCGGGTGGGTCGTCGGGTTCTCGGGCATGCCGAGTTCGTAGTTGCCGGACTGTTTGTAGGTGCCGTTGTCGTCGTACATCTGGGCGGCCGCGGAGTCCTTGATGGAGCGTTCCGGTTCCTCGGACTTCCTCAGCAGGCGCAACCCGACCGTGATGCTGCCGCTCCAGTCGCTGTAGGTCACCCAGTGCTTCTTGTCGTTCTTCCGGTCCGGTACCTGCCTCTGATAGTCCTTCGGCACGGCGATCGTCGCGGCGACGTCCTTCTCCTGATGGGTCGCCCAGCCCTCGGGCAGCGGGCCTGCGAACGGGTGGGCGATCAGGACGTACGCCGTCACCGCGGCCGCGACGGCCGCCGCGCCGAGCCCGAGCCACGCCCCGCGCCCGAGCCGGAGGCCGCGCGGCCCGCCGGGAGCGCCCTCGGCGTACCGCACCACCCGCGTGGCTGCCGGGGCGGGCGGCGCGGCGGCCGCCTCCAGCAGGGCACGGACCCGGAAGGCGGGCGGCCGGTGCGCCGGGTCCTTGTGCAGCAGACCGGTGATGGCCTCGGCGAGCGGGCCCCGCGCGGCGGCCGGCGGGG
This sequence comes from Streptomyces sp. NPDC004721, assembly GCF_053601495.1. Classification (NCBI taxonomy): domain Bacteria; kingdom Bacillati; phylum Actinomycetota; class Actinomycetes; order Kitasatosporales; family Streptomycetaceae; genus Streptomyces; species Streptomyces sp. NPDC004721. The sequence continues at coordinate 40,250 of NZ_JBSGBZ010000039.1, read as the reverse complement.
CGGGCGTGGTGTTGAGGACCGACTGGAGAGTGGCCGGGGTGTTGCTGCGGCGGAACGGGGAGACGCCCTCGGCGGCCGCGTACAGGACCACGCCGAGCGACCACAGGTCGGAGGCCGGGCCGGGGCGCTGCCCCAGCACCCGTTCCGGCGCGATGTACTCGGGTGAGCCGACGAAGCCACCGGTGTCGGTCAGGCTGGTCTCGCCCTCGATCTGGGCGATGCCGAAGTCGGTGAGGACGATCCTCTCGTGCCGGCCGAGCAGGATGTTGTCCGGTTTGACGTCCCGGTGCAGGATGCCCGCGGCGTGCGCGGCCTCGAGCGCGCCGAGCACCTCCAGGCCCATCCGGGCCGCCTCGCGGGCGTCCAGGGTGCCTTCCTGGAGCGCGGCGCCGAGCGAGCGGCCCTGCACCAGCTCCATCACGATCCACGGCTGCCCGTCGACGACGGCCACGTCGTGGACGTTGACGACCGCGGGGTGGTCGAGCCGGGCGGCGGCGCGGGCCTCACGGCGCATACGCTCGAAGGTGTTGGCACGTTCCCGTTCGGGAAGGTGGTCGGGGACGCTGGGCTCCTTGACGGCGACCTCACGGTCCATCGTCTCGTCCTTGGCCCGCCACACGGTCCCCATGCCGCCGTGCCCGAGCTTGGCGAGCAGCCGGTAGCGCCCGCCGATCAGCCGACCGGCGCCGGGATCCTGCGGCTGTTCGGGTGAGGTGCCGTGCGGCTGCCCTTCCCCGACGCCCGGTGCGGGCTCGGCGTACCGGTTGTGCGGATGGGGCACCCGTCCCTGCGTGTCCGGCTGTTGCAAGGCGAAAGTCGTCGGATCGTCGGCCCCGTGCTGGGCACCCCCGTGGTTGCTCATGGGTCCATCCATATCGCGACCGCCTCCGCCGACTCCAGCAGGCGGCGTATCCGGTCACCGACCCGTGACCTACCGTGCGTGGAAACTGCCGACCGCGACGTCGAACTGCTCCTTGGCCTCGCCCACCCCGCCGACCGGTGCCGACACCCATACGTCGTACATCCGCCCGTCCTGCTCCCAGCACAGGTCGTAGGTGTGCCGCGGGCCCTCCGCCGCGCTGAAGCCGTCCCAGGTGAACTCCCACAGGGCGGCCGGGTGTCCGCGGTGGGTGGTGGCGGTGACCCGGCCGTCGTGGTAGCCGGGGTTGGTGTCCGGTCCCGCGGCGTCCGCGCGGCGCATCACCGCGAGCGGGCCTCCGCTTCCCGGTTCGGTGACCTTGATGCCGAGGCGTAAGGCCTCCCCTGGCGACACGTAGAAGATCCGTTCGCCCTGCGGCTCGCGGATGAAGCCGTCCGGTACGGCGACGGAGAAGCCGGCCGCGTCGTGGACCAGGTGGTAGCCCGAGGGCGCGGTGGTGCCGTCGACGGCGGGCGGGGCGGCACGGGTGACGGTGACCGTGGAGACCGGGCCGGGGAGCGAACCGGGTGGCGAGCTGGGCGGTGCTGACGGCGTGGTCGACGGGGAGGCGGTGCCGGACGGGGTGCCCGCGGAGGTGTCCGGGGCCGGACTCGTCGGCGTACCGCCGCCGTTGCCACCGCCGTGCATCAGCAGCGCCACGGCGGACACGCCCGCCCCGGCCGTGGCGGCCACCAGCAGCGCGGCGATCAGCACGTTCCGGGTGGGGTACCGGGCGGAAGCCGGGGAGGCGGCGGCCGTCGGCGCCGGCCCGGGCGCGTGGGGCGCGACGGGCACGCCGCGCTGCGTCGGCGTGTAAGGGCCCGGCGGCTCCGGTGTGCGGCCCGACTCCAGGAAGGCGCGCAGCATCCGCTGCGCCTCGGCCGCCGCCAGCCGCCGGTCCGGATCGCGCTCCAGCAGCCCGCGTACGACGGGCAGGATCGGCGCGGCCTGCTCGGGCGGCCGGATCTCGTCGAAGACGACCGCGTGCAGGATGCCGCCCAGCGAGTCGCGCCGGAACGGAGACTCGCCGCTCAGGGCGGTGCACAGCAGCGCGCCGAGCGACCACAGGTCGGACTCCGGTCCGGTCCTGGCCCCGGACATCCGCTCCGGCGCGGTGTACTCCGGCGAGCCGACGAAGGACCCGGTCTCGGTGAGCGTGGTCGCGCCGGCCATCCGCGCGATGCCGAAGTCGGTGAGCACGATCCGGTCGGTGCCCGGCTCCACCAGGACGTTGGCCGGCTTGATGTCCCGGTGCAGGACACCGGCGGCGTGCGCCGTGCGCAGCGCGCTCAGCAGGGCGACGCCGATGCGTGCGCCCTCGGCGGCGTCCACCGGGCCGCGCGCGGCGACCCGGTCGGCCAGCGAGCCACCGTCGATCAACTCCATAACGATGTACGGGCGTTCGTCCTCGACGACGACGTCGTGCACGACGACGATGTGCGGGTGCCGCAACTGGGCGACCGCGCGGGCCTCACGCAGGGTGCGCTCCCGCTGGAGAGCGGCCTCCTCGGCGGACAGGGTCTCGTCGAACGCGAGTTCCTTGACCGCGACCCGCCGTTCGAGGAGTTGGTCGGTCGCCCGCCAGACGATGCCCATGCCCCCGCGTCCGAGCCTCGCCTCCAGGCGGTAACGGCCCGCGATGACACGGAAGTCGTCCCCCTCGATCCCCATACGCCCCATCATGCCGCATCGTCCGGCCCCCCTCCGGGACGTCGATCGGCCAACAACGCGGCCTCCGGCGGGGGTCAGCCGGCGGTCGGCTGCCAGCCCCGGAGCACGGCCTGGAACTGCTGCCGCGTCCGCGTCCAGTCCTCCTCCGGCGAGGACATGTAGATCGCGTACTCGACGCCGTCGCGGGAGAAGTACGTCTCCTCGATGGCGTGGCGCGGGCCGGGGAACGGCGTGTCCTTCGCCAGGGCCGTCCAGCTGTGCTCCCACAGAGAGCCGGGGCAGTCGCGGTAGGTGTTCGGCTCCAGGCTCAGCCGCCGGTAGTCGACCAGCCTCTGGAGGCGCTGGTCCAGGTCGAGTTGGTGCTCGTGGCCGGTGGAGAAGTCCGGCGTGTCGTCCACGGCGACGCGGATGAAGTGCTTGCCGCCGTCGGGGGTGTAGTCGACCTGGTGGGTCGCCTCGTCGAACACCTGCCGCTGCCAACTCCTGTCGGGCACGGCGATGCTGAAGCCGTAGGGGTCGCGGACGCGCACCCAGCCGTCCGGGAGACCGCCGGAGCCGTCGGTGGTCGGGGAGGGCGTGGTGGGCTCCGGCGGCGGGGTCGACTGGGAGGTGCCGGAATCCTGCCGCCGGTCCTGGTCCCACTTCTGCAGCATCAGGGCGGTGCCGCCGCCGACGAACGCGGCGAGCGCCACGACCAGGATCAGGGTGCGCAGGCGGCGCCTGGGTACCGGGGCCGGGTGGTGCTGCAGCGCGGGTCCGGCGGCCGTCGGCGGGGACACCGGGTGCGGGGTGGTGGCCGGCGGCCACGACCCCTGGGCGGGGTGCGCGGCGGTCTCCGGGGGAAGGCCGGCCGCCTGCGTGGGCACGTACGCCTGCGCGCTGCTCGGCCTGCGGCCCTCGGCCGCCTCGGCGAGCATCTGCTCGGCCTGCTCCGCCTGCGGCCGTTCGGCCGGGTCCTTGCGCAGCAGGGCGGTGATGACCGGGGCGAGCGGGCCGGCGTGCCGCGGCTCGCGCGGCTCCTCGTCGACGACCGCCTGCATGGTGCTCAGCGGCGAGGTGCGGCGGAACGGCGACAGGCCCTCCACCGCCGTGTAGAGCGTGGCACCCAGCGCCCACAGGTCGGAGGCCGGCCCCGGGTCGTGGCCGCGGACGCGCTCGGGGGCCAGGTAGTCGACCGAGCCGACGACCTCGCCGGTGCGGGTGATCGTGGTGTCGCCCTCTATCTGGGCTATGCCGAAGTCGGTGAGCAGGACGCGGCCGTCCTGGCCGAGGAGGACGTTGCCGGGCTTGACGTCGCGGTGCAGCACCCCGGCGGCGTGCGCGGCGCGCAGGGCGCGCAGCACCCATATGCCGATGCGAGCGGCCTCCGCCGGGTCCATGCGGTCCCGCTCCTTGAGCGCGTCCGCCAGCGAGCGGCCCTCTACCAGCTCCATCACGATCCACGGTCGGCCGTCGTGCTCCAGTACGTCGTGCACGGTCACGACGGCGGAGTGGTTGATCCGCGCCGCCGCGCGCGCCTCCGCCCGGGTGCGCGCCAGCAGGACCTCCTGGTCGCTCTCGGCGACGTAGAGCGCGGCGGTCAACTCCTTGATGGCGACGGCCCGGTGCAGCACCTCGTCGTGTGCGCGCCACACCCGGCCCATGCCGCCGCTGCCGATGGCGTCGGCGAGCCGGTAGCGGCCCGAGAGGAGCAGGCCCTGCATCTGATTCACGTTTCCCCGCAGTGGTCTTGACAGGCTCAGGGTATGGACCGGCACGCCTGCTGGGAACCGGCGGGGTCCCAGGAAGGCCCCACTGTGACGGTTGTCGCTCCCCGGAGTGTGCGGTTCGGGCGGTTCCGGCGGTTCGGACGGTTACGGCGGTTCAGCCGGTGTACCGGTACGTCGCCGAAGCCTGCTCGTACAGCGTGGTCACCCGGTCCCGCTGGGCCTCGGGCCCCCGTACCTGCACCACGTGATACTTGCCGTCGGTCAGGATGGCCAGGTTGCGCACGTACAGCTGCCGCCCGCTCGAGTCCGTCCAGGTGAACTGCCCCTCGGACATGATCCGTTCGCCGACCTGGGTGGTCCGCAGGCCCGTCGAGGTGGCCCAGCTGGAGTCCCGGTAGGCCTGCAACTCGCGCTCCTTCTCCCGCTGGTACGCCATCGGGTCGCTGCCGAACTCGGCCGCGGTGTCCCGTCCGGGCACCACGATCAGCTCGAACCCACCCTGGGAGTAGATCACTTGACCCATCCCGTTGCCGGGCGTACGCGCCCAGTCCTTGGCTACGGCGACCTGGAAACCGGCCGGGTCCTTGCGCAGCGTGAAGCCGTCGGAGACGTCCGGCGCGGTCGTCTGCGCCTCTGCCGAACCGGCCGTCTTCGAAGGGCTGTCGTCCGCCGCGGACGAGGTCCGGCCGGGTTGCGGGGCGCCGCTCCCACCGTTGCCGCCCGAGCGCGTCGGGGCGGGGCTCGCCTCACCGGCCGTTCCGGTGCGGTCGCCGCCCGCCGCGCCGTCACGGTCGGCCTTCGGCATGAACAGCATCGCGTAGGCGACGGCGGCTGCCATCAGAAGCAGGATGAGCAGGAGCAGCGTGCGGCCCAGGCGCCGCGGCGAACCCGTCTGCCGTTTGTGCCGTGCGTGTGCGGCGGGCAGCCCGGCGCGCCGCCTGCGCACCAGTTCGCCGCGGCGCCGTATGACGGGCAGCCTGCTGGGATCGGCGGGCGGGGCGGCGATGACGTGCGCGCCGGCCTCCGGCTCGGGCGCGGAGCGCACCAGCGAGCGCAACCAGCCGCGCAGCTCCTCGAAGTCGAGGCGCTCGGTGGGGTCCTGACGCAGCAGCGACTCCACGACCGGACGCAGCGGCCCGCACTCCTCCGCGTACGCGGGCGGCTCGGCGCACACCATCTGCACCAGCTCGGCGGTCGACTCCTCCGGGTACGGCGCGTGGCCCTGCACGGCTCGGAAGAGCAGTGCCCCCAGCGCCCACAGGTCGGTCGCCGGGCCGATGGGCGCGGCCAGCTGCCAGTTCTCGTGCACGGGTCCGGCCTGCTCCGGTGCCCATCGCTCGGTCACCGGGCCCACCACCGCCATCCGCGCCTGCCGCGCCCGCTCGGCGGCCAGCGCGGTGGCGGGCCCCCGCCGCACGGGACCGCCGACGGCGAGATCGCCCCAACGGGCCGGTACGCGCCCGGCGCCATCCGCCGCGCCCGCACCGGGCTCGGCCCGGCCTTGTGCGGGCACCACGTACCCGGCGCCCGAAGTGCCGTGACCAGCGGCCGGGCCGCCGTGGCCCGAGCCCGCGATGCCGTGGTCCGGTGCCGAGCCGGGGGTGGTTCCGGGGCCGAGGGCGGGCGGGACTCCCAGTCCTGTGGTGCGGGCCGGCTGCGGGCCGGGCTCGTCGTCGGTGGGGCGGTCGGGGGTCGCGGGTGGGAGCGCCGTGCTTGCTCCGGGGTACGGGGCGGTGCCGTTCCGGGTGGGGGCCTGGACGCCGTAGGGATCGGCGATCTGGCCCGGAGGGGTGGCGGTTCCGGCGGCCCGGGGCTCGCCCTCGACGGGTGTGCGGGCGCCGGGCAGTTCGGCGCGTGCGCTCTGCTGTGCCTCCTGCACCCGGGCGGCCGCCCGCGCGCCGGCGCGGTACGCGGCGATCGCCCCGGCCCGCGCCGCCCTGATGTCCCCGCCGGTCTGAGGCGTCCGCCGCGCGGGCGTGCCCGGCGCGCCTGGCCCGGCGTCGGGGCCCGGCAGCGGCAGCGGCCCGGCCGCCCGCGCCTCGATCGCGGCCCGCCGCGCGGCCTCGGGATCCGCCGGCGGAGTGCCGGCGCCGCCCCCGAAACCACCCCCGCCGCCCCCGAAACCGCCGACGCCGCCCGTGACCTCGGTGAATCCGCCGAAGCCCGGCCCGCCGGCCGCACCAGCCGAGGCACCGAGGGCCGTGGAACCGCCCGGCGTGCCGGACACGCCGTCAGGATGGTCCTCGTCCCCGGTGTCCTGGACCGGGACCGGGTCGTACCCGCACAGGGCCTCCTCCGCCGCGCCGACCGCGAGGCCGGTCAGCATCACGCGGCCGTCGTCGCAGACGAGGACCGTGCGGGCGGTGATGTTGCGGTGCACCCAGCCGTGGGCGTGCAGCACGCGCAGCGCCGTGAGGATGTCGGAGGCGACCTCGGCCGCCCGGTACGACGTCAGCGGCTTCTCGGCGAGCAGTGCGGCCAGCGGCCGCGCGGCGACCAGTTCACTGACGACCCACAGCGAGCCGCCCTCCGCGAACACGTCGAAGACCTGGTCCAGCCGGGGATGGTCCGGGATCCGCGCCGCGGCCTGCGCGGCCTCGACCGCCCGCCGCACCGCCGGATCGGTGGGCCGCCGCGTCGCCTCACGCGCACCACGGGCATCGCCCGCCGTACGCCCGGTACGGGCCGGCCCCGGCCGGAAGGCTCCGTCGCGCGCGGTGAAACCGTCGGGCAGCCCGTCCGCGTCGAGCACCTCGGCCTCGACGACCTCCGGCAACGGCACCTGCCGGAGCAGGACTTCCTGCCCGCTGTAGGTGTCGAAGGCCCGGGTCTCGGTCAGTTCGTACTCGTCGGACGGAGGCAGCGGCAGGCGGTAGCGGTCGGCGAGAACCCGGCCCGCATAGTCGTCCACATTGCCTCCCCCGGCCGCACGGTCGGTCAATTCCGTTCGCCACGCGTCCCGTTCCCGATGCTTACGGTCCGCAACCACTCACGATACGTGCCGGAGGCAACCCGCAATGACGGGATGCGAGATCTCGCCGCGCCGAACCCGGAACCCCGGGGACGGACGGCGGGACCGATCCGCTCACTACTTCTTGGGCTGGAAGGTCCCCGTCAGCGTCTTCCAGGTGCTCTTGCGCAGGTCGCTGTCCCACGTCGCGGCCTTCGCGCTGTACATCAGCGCGTGCCCGAGGTGGTCGTTCACCACGAACCCGCGGTCTATGGTGCGGTACTTGGTCCCGCCGTCGACGTAGGTGAACTCCCAGTCGGCGGTGTTCCAGCCGCGGTACTCCACCGCCTCTATGCGCACCCTCTGGTACTGAGAGCGCACCATGCCCTTTTCCTGGTTGGTCCAGTCGGTCACCGGGTCGCCCTTGGGCGTGGTGGTCCAGGCGACGAGCAGCCGCTGCCCGTCGGGGCCGGTGAAGCGGACCCCCGCGGAGTCGGTGCTCGCGTACTTCCAGCCCTCGGGCAGCCCGATGGAGAAGCCCTGAGCACCCTTGTACGTCGACGCCACGGCGGCGCCGTCGTCCCCTGACCTGTCCCCGCCGGAGCCGGAACCTGAATCGGAACCAGATCCGGAATCGGAACCCGCGCCGGAGCCCTTGCCCGACTTCCCGGTGTCGGTGTCCGTGGCCGGTGTGCCGCCGGAGCCGTCGGCCTCCGTCTCGGAGCCGGACCGGTCCCCGCCCGTGGCGGGCTCGCCGCCCGCGTCCTTCTTGGTGGAGGCGCCCGCGGACGAGCCGGCGGTGGCTGCCGTGCGGCCGGCCGCGTTCTTGTCGCCGCCGCCCTTGTCGTCACCGCCGAGCGTGAAGGCGAGCACGGTGCCGATCACCGCGAGCACCACGACCACCGCGACGATCACCAGCGTCCGCCGCGGCACCACGTCGGTGAGCGACGCCCTGGGCGCCGGGCGCGACGGCAGGTCCAGGTCCGGCGGGGTCATCACGGGCCACCCCGAACCGGGCCGCCCCGCCTGCGCACCACCGGCACCACTGTCCGAAGTGGACGCGGCCTGCGTCCGGGCCTCCGCCGCCTTCGCTCCGGCTCCGTCCGCGGAGCCGGAGCCCGCCGGCCCCGTGTCGCCGGACGCCGAGTCGGCACCGGCCCCGGCTGCCGCCGAGGGGTTCGGCCCCGCCGCCACGGCGGCCTTGCGCACCGAGCGCAGCGCCCCGCGCAGCCGCTCGCCCGCATCCTCGCCCCGCCTGCTCCCGGAACCCGAACCGGAGCCGGAACGTCCCGAACCGCCTTTGCGGGAACGCCCGTCCGGCTGCTCGGGCAGCGGAACGACCTTGGTCGCGTCCGCGGGCGGCTCCGGCTCGGTGTCCTTCGGCTCGGGCGCGTTGACGACGGCCTTGAGCATGGTCCGGGCGCCCGCGTCGTCGAGCCGCTCGACCGGGTCCTTGTTGAGCAGGCCGTGGATGACGTCCCTGAGCGGGCCGGCGTTCCTGGGCTCCTCCAGCGGTTCGGTCATCACCGCGGTCAGGGTGGCGATCGCCGAACCCTTGTCGTACGGCGGTGTGCCCTCCACCGCCGCGTAGAGCAGGCCGCCGAGCGACCACAGGTCGGCCGCCGGTCCGGGCTTGTGCCCACGGGCCCGCTCCGGGGAGATGTAGGAGGGGGCGCCGACGAGCATGCCGGTGGAGGTGATGGACGGGTCGCCCTCGACCTGCGCGATGCCGAAGTCGGTGAGGACGACCCGGCCGTCGTCGGCGATGAGCACGTTGGACGGCTTCACGTCGCGGTGCAGGATGCCCTGGCCGTGCGCGGAGCGCAGCACGTCGAGGACCGCGAGCCCGACCTCGGCCGCCCGCCGCGGCTCCAGCAGCCCGTCCTCGCGGATGACTTCGGCGAGGGACTTGCCCTCGACGAGTTCCATGACGATCCACGGGCGGTCGTCCTCGTCGACCACGTCGAAGACGGTCACCGCGCTGGTGTCGCGGATGCGCGCGATCGCCTTGGCCTCGCGCAGCGTGCGCGTGATCAGCCGCCGCTTCTCGTCCTCGTCGATGTTCGACGGGAACCGCAGCTCCTTGACGGCCACGGTCCGGCCCAGGGTCTCGTCCTCGGCCCGCCACACCGTGCCCATGCCGCCGCGGCCGAGCACCTTCCCCAGCCGGTAGCGCCCGGCGAGAAGACGCTCGCTCCTGTCCTGCAGAGAGTCCTGACGAGTGTCCTGACGGGGTGTGCCCGCCCGCTCCGCGTCCGACATGCGTCCCCTCATGCAACCCGCCCTGACAGAGCCTCCATTGTCTCTCACCCGACAAGCACGCGACGCCCAGGGGCCCCCTGAAAGCACCCCGGGGGCGGAGCCGAACGGCCCGTGGTACGCGTGGGAATGACGGGCCGTGACAACAAGGAAGCCATGGGTGCCGACCCTTCGGACCATTCCGGCCATAATCTGCGCCGGACCCCCGTGGCACGTGTCGTGCGTCTCGCGCGGGACGGTGGGCCGGGCCCCGGCCGGTTCACAACGGCACGATGTCCGGTGCTCCCAGCCGGGCCGCGTCGGCGGTCAGGTCGTCGGGCTGGCGCTGCGACTCCCGCTCGGCCTCCACCCGCTTCTCGTAGTGCTCGACCTCGCGTTCGATCTGGTCCTTGTCCCAGCCCAGCACCGGCGCCATCAGCTCGGCGGCCTCCCGGGCGCTGCGCGTGCCCCGGTCGAAGGTCTCGATGGATATGCGCGTACGCCGGGTCAGCACGTCGTCCAGGTGCCGGGCGCCCTCGTGGGAGGCGGCGTAGACGATCTCGGCGCGCAGATAGTCGTCGGCGGCCTTGAGGGGAGCGCCCAGCGTCGCGTCCTCGGCGACGAGGGCGAGCACCTCCCGCGCCGCCGTCCCGAACCTCCTCAACAGGTGCTCCACGCGCACCACATGGAGGCCGGTCTCGGCGGCGATGCGCGCCCGCGCATTCCACAGGGCCGGGTAGCCCTCGGCGCCGAGCAGCGGGATCTCCTCGGTGACGCAGTCGGCGACGCGCATGTCGAGGCCGCGCACCGCCTCGTCGACGGCGTCCTTGGCCATCACCCGGTAGGTCGTGTACTTGCCGCCCGCGACCACGACGAGGCCGGGCACCGGATGGGCCACGGTGTGCTCGCGCGAGAGCTTGCTGGTGGCGTCGGACTCGCCGGCCAGCAGCGGCCGGAGACCGGCGTAGACGCCCTGCACGTCGTCGCGGCCGAGCGGCACCGCGAGCACCTGGTTGACGTGCTCCAGGAGGTAGTCGATGTCGGCGCTGGAGGCGGCCGGGTGCGCCTTGTCGAGGTCCCAGCCGGTGTCGGTGGTGCCGACGATCCAGTGCCGGCCCCAGGGGATCAGGAAGAGCACGGACTTCTCGGTGCGCAGGATCAGCCCGGTGGAGGAGTTGATGCGGTCCTTGGGCACGACGAGGTGGATGCCCTTGGAAGCCCGGACGTGGAACTGACCGCGCTCCCCCACCATCGCCTGGGTGTCGTCTGTCCACACCCCGGTGGCGTTGACGATCTGCTTGGCGCGGATCTCGTACTCTCCGCCGCCCTCCACGTCCCGTACCCGCGCGCCGACGACCCGCTCGCCCTCGCGCAGGAAACCGGTGACCCGGGCGCGGTTGGCGGCCTTCGCGCCGTACGACACCGCCGTGCGCACCAGGGTGGCCACGAAGCGGGCGTCGTCCATCTGGGCGTCGTAGTACTGAAGGGCGCCGACCAAGGCGTCCCTCCGCAGGCAGGGAGCCACCCGCAGGGCGTGACGGCGGGTCAGGTGACGGTGCAGCGGCAGGCCCCGGCCGTGGCCGCGGGCCATCGACATGGCGTCGTACAGGGCGACGCCGGACCCGGCGTACAGGCGCTCCCAGCCCTGGTGCTGGAGCGGGTAGAGGAACGGCACCGGGCGGACCAGGTGGGGGGCGAGGCGTTCGAGCAGCAGGCCGCGCTCCTTCAGCGCCTCCCGGACCAGCGCGAAGTCGAGCATCTCCAGATAGCGCAGTCCGCCGTGTATCAGCTTGCTGGACCGGCTCGACGTGCCCGACGCCCAGTCACGCGCCTCCACGATGCCGGTGGCCAGACCGCGGGTGACGGCGTCCAGAGCGGTGCCGGCGCCGACCACGCCTCCGCCCACGACCAGGATGTCCAGCTCCCGCTCGGCCATTGCCGCCAGTGCCTCGGCGCGCTGCGCCGGCCCCAGTGTCGCTGTCCTCACCGCTGCCTCCCACTGTCGGTCGCGCCGGCCGCACCCGTCGGGCGAAGCCCGCATCCATCCCCCATGCCTCTAGCGTGTCCCCCCGCCTCCTGCCCATGCCCAAATTCTGACCGGGTTGCCCGCGTTCAGCCACCAGTCGCCCTCGGCCTGTGGACAACTCCGCGGGCGCACCGAGAAACACGCTGGTCAATCCCACATAACGGTCATATTTACTCCTAGTCTGACATTGCGCTCGCTCGTCCTGTCCACAGGACTTGCGTGCCTCCCACGCCTCGGTTATTGGGAAGGACCGCCCACGCCATGCCCGCAGATCTCGCCGTCATCGGACTCGGCCCGCTCGGCCTGCCCCTGGCCCAGGCCGCCGTCTCCGCCGGCATCCCCACCCTCGGGTACCGCACCGGGAACGAGTCCGGCTCCCTCAGCCCCGCCGAACTGCGCCGGATGCTCTCGGGGGGCTTCCGGCCGGCCACCAACCCGGCCGAACTGGGCCGGGTGCGCACCGCGGTGATCTGCGCACCGACCCCGCGGGGCGCGGACGGCGGGCTCGACCTGAGCCAGGTGGAGGCCGCCGCCCGCACGCTCGCCGGGCAGATGCGCCCGCACACCACCGTGATCCTGGAGTCGCCCGCGCACCCCGGGACGACGGAGGAGTTCCTCCTCCCGCTGTTGGAGAAGGGCTCGGGGCTGCTGGCGGGCCGCGACTTCCACCTCGCCTACTCGCCCAGCCGCGTCGACCCCGGCAACCGCGAGATCACTCCGGCCAACACGCCCAAGGTGATCGGCGGCCTCACCCCGGCCTGCACCGAGTCGGCCGCGGCCTTCTACGGACGGCTGACCGACAAGGTGGTGCGCGCACGAGGGTTGAGGGAGGCGGAGACGGTCCAGCTCCTGGAGACCAACTACCGGCACGTCAACATCGCCCTGGTCAACGAGATGGCCGTGCTCTGCCACGACCTGGGTGTCGACCTGTGGGACGTCGTGCGCTGCGCGGAGACCAAGCCGTACGGCTTCCAGGCCTTCCGCCCCGGCCCCGGTATCGGCGGCCACGGATTCCCGCAGGACCTGGCCGGCCACGCGGGCTGCGGGCTGCGCATGGTGGAACTCGCCGAGCAGGTCAACGGCCGCATGCCGCGCTACGTCGTCCAGCGCGCCGCCGCCCTGCTGAACGAGCACGGCAAGTCGGCGCGGGGCGCCCGGGTCCTGCTGCTAGGCGTGACGTACAAGGCCGACCTCGCCGACCTCCAGGGCACGCCCGCCGAGGAGATCGCCGTCCGGCTGACGGGCCTCGGCGCCTCGGTCAGCTACCACGACCCGTACGTGCCCGCGTGGAGCGTCCGTGACCGGCCCGTGCCCCGCGCGGACTGCCTGTACGAGGCGGTGGCCGACGCCGACCTGACGATCCTGCTCCAGCAGCACCGCACGTACGACCTCCAGGGCCTGTCGGTGAAGGCCCAGCTGCTGCTGGACACACGGGGAGCCGCGCCCACGGGGGCGGCGCACCGGTTGTGAAAGGGGCGCGCGCGAACGCAAGATCCACCTCCTCCGGAACTTCCCCGGCCGAAGCCGGTGCTGTTCCAGCCGAAGCCGGATGCGGTCCCACAAAACGACCATGCGCCCCCCGTCCCGCACTACGCGCCCCCACTTGACCTGCGCGGACGCCCGGCACGTGCGAAGGGGCCCGGTCGCCCCGTATGAGCGGGTGACCGGGCCCCTGGCGTGGGCCGTGGACGCGGTGGGGCTACCGCTTGTGCTGCGAGTCCCCCACTGTCACCTCGACCCGCTGGAACTCCTTCAGCTCGCTGTACCCGGTCGTGGCCATGGCCCTCCGCAGGGCGCCGAAGAAGTTCATGGAGCCGTCGGGGGTGTGCGAGGGACCCGTGAGGACCTCCTCGATCGTGCCCACCGTGCCCAGGTCGACCTTCTTGCCGCGCGGCAGCTCCTCGTTGACGGCCTCCATGCCCCAGTGGTGGCCCTTGCCGGGCGCGTCGGTGGCACGGGCCAGCGGGGAGCCCATCATCACGGAGTCGGCACCGCAGGCGATCGCCTTGGGCAGGTCGCCGGACCAGCCGACGCCGCCGTCCGCGATCACGTGCACGTACCGGCCGCCGGACTCGTCCATGTAGTCGCGGCGGGCGGCGGCCACGTCGGCGACCGCGGTGGCCATCGGGACCTGGATGCCGAGCACGTTGCGCGTGGTGTGCGCGGCGCCGCCGCCGAAGCCGACCAGGACGCCGGCCGCGCCGGTGCGCATCAGGTGCAGGGCCGCGGTGTAGGTCGCGCAGCCGCCGACGATCACCGGGACGTCGAGCTCGTAGATGAACTGCTTGAGGTTCAGCGGCTCGTGCGAGGACGACACGTGCTCCGCCGAGACCGTCGTACCGCGGATGACGAAGATGTCCACGCCCGCGTCGACGACGGCCTTGGAGAACTGGGCGGTGCGCTGCGGGGAGAGGGCGGCGGCGGTGACCACGCCCGAGTCGCGCACCTGCTTGATCCGCGCGCCGATCAGCTCCTCCTTGATCGGAGCGGCGTAGATCTCCTGGAGGCGGCGGGTCGCGGTCCCGGCGGGCAGCTCGGCGATCTCGTCGAGCAGCGGCTGCGGGTCCTCGTACCGCGTCCACAGGCCCTCGAGGTTGAGCACGCCCAGGCCGCCCAGCTCGCCGATGCGGATGGCCGTGGCCGGGGAGACGACCGAGTCCATGGGGGCGGCCAGGAAGGGCAGCTCGAAGCGGTAGGCGTCGATCTGCCAGGCGATCGAGACCTCCTTCGGGTCCCGCGTACGGCGGCTGGGGACGACGGCGATGTCGTCGAAGGCGTACGCCCGGCGGCCGCGCTTGCCGCGCCCGATCTCGATCTCAGTCACGTCTGTGGCCTTTCCCTGATGCGTTGCAGCGTCTTCCAGTATCGCCGACACCCATGGCAAGGGCGGCCCCGGAGGCTTCCGGAGCCGCCCTGCACGGCGTGCCGCCTACTTGCTGCTGTAGTTCGGCGCCTCGACCGTCATCTGGATGTCGTGCGGGTGGGACTCCTTCAGGCCGGCCGAGGTGATCCGGACGAAGCGGCCCTTGGACTCCATCTCCTCGATGGTGGCCGCGCCCACATAGCCCATGGTCTGCCGCAGACCGCCGACGAGCTGGTGCAGGACGTTGGCCAGCGGGCCGCGGTAGGGCACCTGGCCCTCGATGCCCTCGGGCACGAGCTTGTCGTCGGAGGCGACCTCTGCCTGGAAGTAGCGGTCCTTCGAGTACGACTTCGCCTGACCGCGGGACTGCATGGCGCCGAGCGAACCCATGCCCCGGTACGACTTGAACTGCTTGCCGTTGATGAAGAGCAGCTCGCCGGGCGACTCCTCGCAGCCCGCGAGCAGGCTGCCCAGCATGACCGTGTCGGCACCGGCGGCGAGCGCCTTGCCGATGTCGCCGGAGTACTGGAGGCCACCGTCACCGATCAGCGGGATGCCCGCCGGGCGGGCGGCGAGGGACGCCTCGTAGATGGCGGTGACCTGCGGGACGCCGATGCCGGCGACCACGCGCGTGGTGCAGATCGAGCCGGGGCCCACACCCACCTTGATGCCGTCGACACCGGCGTCGATCAGGGCCTGCGCGCCGTCGCGCGTGGCGACGTTGCCGCCGATCACGTCGACGGACACGCTCGACTTGATCTTCGACATCCAGCTCAGCGCGTTGCTGTTGTGGCCGTGCGAGGTGTCGACGACCAGGAAGTCCACGCCCGCCGCGGCGAGCGCCTGGGCACGCTCCAGGGCCTCGGGGCTGGCGCCCACCGCGGCACCGACGAGCAGCCTGCCCTCGGAGTCCTTGGCCGCGTTCGGGTACTGCTCCGCCTTGACGAAGTCCTTGACGGTGATCAGGCCCTTGAGGATGCCCGAGTCGTCGACCAGCGGCAGCTTCTCGATCTTGTGCTTGCGCAGCAGCTGCATGGCGTCGACGCCGGAGATGCCGACCTTGCCGGTGACCAGCGGCATCGGCGTCATGACATCGCGCACCTGGCGGCTGCGGTCGGTCTCGAAGGCCATGTCACGGTTGGTGACGATGCCCAGCAGCTTGCCGGCCGGGTCGGTGACGGGCACGCCGCTGATGCGGAACTTCGCGCACAGCGCGTCCGCCTCGGCGAGCGTCGCCTCCGGGTGCACGGTGATGGGGTCGGTGACCATGCCGGACTCGGACCGCTTGACCAGGTCGACCTGGTTGACCTGGTCCTCGACCGAGAGGTTGCGGTGCAGCACGCCGACGCCGCCCAGCCGGGCCATCGAGATCGCCATGCGGGACTCGGTCACCTTGTCCATCGCCGCCGAGAGCAGCGGGATGTTGACCCGAACGTTGCGGGAGATACGGGACGATGTGTCGACCGCGTTGGGGAGCACCTCGGATGCGCCCGGCAGGAGGAGCACGTCGTCGTAGGTCAGCCCGAGTGTCGCGAATTTCTCGGGCACTCCGTCGACGTTGGCAGTCATGACACCTTCCCCAAATGGCCTTGATCGGTGCGGATGTCCATGCTAACGGGAAGCGCGGCTCTCTCATTCCACGGTTCTGGGCGGCTCCGTTCTTCGTATGTTCATACGGAACCGCCTTGACGCGCGTTCATCCGGAGCCCCGCGTGCGGGGCGGGACCGCCGCCTACTGTTCGGCCAGGGCGCGCAGCCGGCTGAGCGCCCGGTGCTGGGCCACCCGGACCGCGCCTGGTGACATTCCCAACATCTGTCCCGTTTCCTCCGCGGTCAACCCCACCGCGATGCGCAGCAGCAGCAGCTCGCGCTGGTTCTCCGGGAGGCTGGCCAGCAGCTTCTTGGCCCACGCGGCGTCACTGCTGAGCAGGGCGCGCTCCTCGGGGCCGAGGGAGTCGTCCGGACGCTCGGGCATCTCGTCCGAGGGCACGGCCGTCGAGCCCGGGTGCCGCATGGCGGCGCGCTGCAGGTCGGCGACCTTGTGGGCGGCGATGGCGAAGACGAACGCCTCGAAGGGGCGCCCGGTGTCCTTGTAGCGCGGCAGGGCCAGCAGGACCGCGACGCAGACCTCCTGGGCGAGGTCCTCCACGAAGTGCCGGGCATCGCCCGGGAGCCGCGACAGCCGGGTGCGGCAGTAGCGCAGCGCCAGCGGATGCACACGGGCGAGCAGATCGTGCGTGGCCTGCTCGTCGCCGTCGACGGCGCGGTGGACGAGCGCACCGATCGCCCCTTGGGCAAGTGCCGCCTGGTCGTCGCGCATCGGTCCATGGTGCCTTGACGTCGTCTGTTCCGTGGCACCGCCTTCGTGGTTGTGCACCGAAGCGTTATGAGCAGGTGCGCCGAAGCTCATCCCCTGCGCCCTCCCCTTCCGCTCGACCAACTCGTCCGCGAGGAACTCCACACCCTCAAGGATGCGTCATCCGCGGCGAAACGAGCAGCAGGCGCCCGGCGGGGCGCTTTGCCACCGGCGTCCGCGATGAGGTATGGCACGTCAACCGCGGTCCGGGCCCACGTCCTCACCGGGCCGCGACGGCTGCCGGCCGCCTCCCGACCGCCCGGGACCGGGAAGTCCGGGGAGCGGAGCCCGTGCGGAGGCGTACGAGCGGCACGGCCGCACGACCGGCAGACCGGACGCCCCCCACGCTCGTTGCCGTGCGTGGGGATGACGTCGCGTGCCGGTACGCCGGACCGGAGCGATCCGTCCAGGATCCGCACGGGTCCTAGCGGACCAGGCCCCAGCGGAAACCGAGGGCCACCGCGTGCGCGCGGTCCGAGGCGCCGAGCTTCTTGAACAGCCGACGGGCGTGGGTCTTGACCGTGTCCTCGGAGAGGAACAGCTCGCGGCCGATCTCCGCGTTGGAGCGGCCGTGGCTCATGCCCTCCAGGACCTGGATCTCCCGCGCGGTGAGCGTGGGCGCGGCGCCCATCTCGGCCGAGCGCAGCCGTCGCGGCGCGAGCCGCCAGGTGGGGTCGGCGAGGGCCTGCGTCACCGTGGCCCGCAGCTCCGCACGGGAGGCGTCCTTGTGCAGGTACCCGCGTGCCCCGGCGGCCACGGCGAGCGCCACACCGTCGAGGTCCTCGGCGACGGTGAGCATGATGATGCGCGCGCCGGGATCCGCGGACAGCAGGCGCCGGACGGTCTCGACGCCGCCCAGTCCGGGCATGCGCACGTCCATGAGAATGAGGTCGGAGCGGTCGGCGCCCCAGCGGCGGAGGACTTCCTCGCCGTTGGCCGCCGTCGTCACGCGCTCGACGCCGGGCACGGTCGCGACCGCGCGGCGCAGCGCCTCTCGGGCAAGCGGGGAGTCGTCGCAGACGAGGACGGATGTCATGGCCGTCCTCCGCAGCTGATGCGCGTCACCTTGAGCCTCCAGGCTGGTACGGAATCGTCACCTGTGCGGTCGACCGTCTCGGACGCCCGCCCGAGCGCTTGTGTTCTCAACCGCCTCCGCACTCTCAACGACGGTCACTCGAAAGAGTTACGGGGCTGTACGCCGTCTTCGGCACTCTACGTGAGGGAACGGACACAGAGCAGACATGAACGTCAGACCCTCAACTTTTCATCACAAGCTATGCCCCATTTAGCCCCTTTTGTTCCCGTTTCTAGGTGTCTGGAGCTAGATTCGCAATGAGTCATATTTTCATCTCCTTAGATCGGAGATGTACGGTCGTTGGCACCGTATCCGCCACGAACGGCTACAAGGGGTCACGTAATGGCAGATTTCTCCCGCCTTCCCGGACCGAACGCGGACCTGTGGGACTGGCAGTTGCTGGCTGCCTGCCGCGGGGTCGACAGCTCGCTCTTCTTCCATCCCGAGGGCGAGCGCGGGGCGGCTCGGAGTGCTCGAGAGAACTCGGCCAAGGAGGTCTGCATGAGGTGCCCGGTCCGTGCGGAGTGCGCGGCACACGCCCTGGCGGTGCGCGAGCCGTACGGAGTGTGGGGAGGCCTGACCGAGGACGAGCGCGAAGAGCTCATGGGGCGGGCACGGAACCGGCTGGTGACGGCGTCGTCGACCAGCGGGGACACCGCCTCGGACAACTGAAGGAACGTTTCTTCTTATCCGGTCGCATTGAGCCGCAGCAGGGCACGCGCCACGCGTGCCCTCGCGATACCCGATCCCCTTGTGTCAGCTTGTGTCAGCGGGCCCCGGCCCGCACCAGCTCCTCCAGCGTCGCCGCCACCGCCGGTACCTGTGCCAGGTCGGGCAGGGTGAGGGCGACGATCTCCCGCCGCACCGCCGGTTCCAGCTCCACGGTGCGCGCGCCCCTGGGCCGTACCGACTCGACCGCGAGCTGGGGCAGGACTGCGACCCCCAGTCCCGCGCCCACCAGGCCGACCACCGCCGGGTAGTCGTCCGTCGCGAAGTCGATACGGGGCGTGAAGCCGGCGCCCTCGCACACCTGGACCAGCTGGCCGCGGCAGCGCGGGCAGCCCGCGATCCACGGTTCGCCCGCGAGTTCGCCGATGGCGACGGATCCCGCGCGGGCCAGCCGGTGCCGCTCGGGCACCAGCCCCACGAGCCGGTCGGTCAGCAGCGGCCGTACGACCAGGTCCTCCCACTCCCCGGCGCCCTCCCCCGCGCCCGCGGCCCCCTCGTAGCGGAAGGCGAGCGCCACGTCGCAGTCGCCCTGGCGCAGCAGTTCGACGGACCTGGGCGGCTCGGCCTCCTCCAGGGACACGCGGGTGCCGGGGTGCGCGGCGCGCAGCGCGGCGAGCGCGGTGGGCACGAGCGTGGAACTCCCGCTGGGGAAGGAGACGAGCCGTACCCGCCCGGCCCGCAGACCGGCGATGGCGGCGATCTCCTCCTCGGCGGCGGTGAGCCCGGCGAGGATGCCGGTGGCATGCCGGACGAGCGCCTCGCCGGCCTGGGTCAGACGCATCTCGCGGCCGGCCCGGACCAGCAGCGGGGTGCCGACGGCCGCCTCGAGGGCCTTCATCTGCTGGCTGACGGCGGGCTGGGTGCAGCCCAGTTCACGCCCTGCCGCGGAAAAGGAGCCGGTGGTGGCTACGGCACGCAGCACACGGAGATGACGAGCCTCGATCACACCACCGAGCATAAGTGAAACTTGGGCGAGCGGCGGATTATCGCGTCGACACTTTGACCACCGCTCGCCTACCGTGCCGGCATGAAGCTTCTGTCAGTGAACCTGGGCCGCCCGGAGGCCGTGCCGTACACCGACCAGCCGGAGGGCGTGACCGGCATCGGCAAGCGGCCGGTGGACGGGCCGGTCGAAGTGGCGGCGCCCGGGCCCAAGGGGGTCGGCGCGAGCGGGCTGGCCGGGGACGCGGTGTGCGACACGCGGCACCACGGCGGCGACGACCAGGCGGTGTACGCGGTGGCGCGCGAGGACCTCGACGCATGGGAGCGCGAGCTGGGCCGGACGCTGGCCAACGGCGCCTTCGGCGAGAACCTCACCACGCTCGGCCTGGACATCACCGGCGCGCGGATCGGCGAGCGCTGGCGCATCGGCTCGCCGCTCGGTCCTTCGGTGCTCCTGGAGGTCACCAGCGGACGGATTCCCTGCCGGACCTTCCAGGGCCATCTGGGTGAGAAGGGGTGGGTGAAGCGGTTCACGCGCAGGGCGGCGCCGGGCGCGTATCTGCGGGTGCTCGAAGCCGGTGAGATCCGGGCGGGCGACACCGTCGAGATCGTGCACCGCCCGGACCACGACGTGACCGTGGGCCTGCAGTTCCGGGCCATGACGACCGAGCGCCCGCTGCTGCTCCGGTTGCTCGCGGCGGGTGCGGCGCTGCACCCGGAGACGCTGGCGGCGGCCCGGAAGTACGCGCGCGAATACGCGGGCTGACCGGCCGTCATCGCCCTGCCGGCACGTGGACGGACAGGGGGACGAACACGTGGACACCATCGATCGGGAGGGCCTGTGCAGAGATCGGGACAACGCGCCGGGGACCACTAATCTTTCGGCATGACAACGGCTCTGATTACGGGATCGACCGCGGGCATCGGCGCCGCCTTCGCGCGGCGGCTGGCGGCCGACGGGCACAACCTGGTGCTGGTGGCTCGCGACACCGCGCGCCTGACGGAGCAGGCCACCGAGCTGCACGACCGGCACGGCATCGAGGCCGAGGTGCTGACGGCCGACCTGGCGACGGACGCGGGCATCGAGGCGGTCGCCGCCCGGCTGGGCGACCGCAAGGACCCCGTGGACCTGCTGGTCAACAACGCGGGCTTCGGCAACAAGGGCCGTTTCCTGGACGTGTCGATGCCCGACGAGCTCAGGATGATCAAGGTGCACGTCGAGGCGGTGCTGCGGCTGACGTCGGCGGCGACCGCGGCGATGCGCGAGCGCGGCCGGGGCGGGGTCGTGAACGTGGCTTCGGTGGCCGCCTTCGTGCCGCGCGGCACCTATGGTGCGTCGAAGGCGTGGGTCGTGCAGTTCACCCAGGGCGCGGCGCGCGACCTGGCCGGCAGCGGCGTACGGCTGATGGCGCTGTGCCCCGGCTTCGTGCGCACCGAGTTCCACCAGCGGGCCGGCATGGGCACGGACAACATCCCGAACTGGATGTGGCTGGACGCGGACAAGCTGGTCGCGGCGGCCCTGACGGATCTGGCCCACGGCAAGACCCTGTCCATCCCGGACCCTCGGTACAAGGCGCTGATGGGCCTGGTGAAGGTGACACCGCGTGGCCTGCTGGGCGGGATCACCTCGAAGACGGGCCGCAAGTACGGCCCGCAGTGACGTCGCGGAGGTGACGTACGGAGGTGACGACGGCGCTCCGGTGGGAAAATGGGCTGTTCGGACATCCTTCCTTCCCGGACCTCCTTGGCGGAGAGCCGGACCAGGCCGGGGGACCGGAGGCGCGTCATGACCTTCGTACAGCTCATCGACTGCAGGACGAGCCGGTTCGAGGAGATGAACCGGCTGCTGGACAGCTGGGTCGAGAAGACCGGGGGCAGGCGGACCGCGACGCACGCGGTCGTCGGCAAGGACCGGTCGGACGGAGCCCACGTCGTCGAGCTGGTGGAGTTCCCGTCGTACGAGGAGGCGATGCGGAGCTCGAACCTGCCGGAGACCGACGAGATCTTCCGGGGCCTGGTCGCCCTCTGCGACGAGACGCCCACCTTCACGGACCTGGACGTCGTCCGGGACGAGCAGCTCTGCGAGATCGCCGTGCGCCGTTTCTACGGCACCCTCACGACCGCCGGTGAGCTGCCGCCGCTCAACGACCTGCTCGACGAGGACTGCCACAGCCACGATCCCGTCAATCCCCAGGTCACCATCGGCCTGGACGCCATCCACCGCGACTTCCGCATGTGGCGCGACGCCTTCGACGCCTCCTTCACGGTCGAGGACCTGATGGCGCAGGGCGACCGGGTCTGCGCCCGCTGGAGCTGGACCGCCACACACAAGGGCGAGTTCCTCGGTATCGCGCCCACCGGCAGGCGGGTCACCATGACCGGCATGACCGTCTTCCGCTTCGGCGGCAACGGCAGGATCGCCGAGCTGTGGTGGCAGCACGACCAGTTGGGACTGCTACAGCAGTTGGGGGCGCTGGACGAGTTGGAGCAGTAGCGATACTCACCTGGTGGCGCGGAAGCGGATGGCGGCGCCCGGCGGTATCTGTCCGGCCAGGGGCAGGTCCGCGGCGTCGACGACCGCGATGACCGGGTAGCCGCCGGTGACGGGGTGGTCGGTGAGGAACAGCACCGGCCTGCCGTTCGGCGGGACCTGGAGGGCGCCAGGCACCATGCCCTCGGCCGGTAGCTCCCCGTCACGAACACGCGTCAGGGCCGGCCCGTCGAGCCGGATGCCGATCCGGTTGCTGCGGCTGGTCGCCTCCCAGCGGGCGCCGAGCAGCGCCGCGTACGAGGCGTCGTCGAACCAGTCGTCGCGCGGCCCGCGCACCACGCGCAGCGTGAACTCGCGTGGCGGTGCCGTGCGCGGCGCCAGGTCCACGCCCGGGAAGGGGAGCACGGGGCGGCCGACCGGCAGCCGGTCGCCGGTGCGCAGGGGCCGCAGGCCGATGCCGGAGAGCAGGTCGGTGGAGCGGGAGCCAAGGAGCAGCGGCGTGTCGAGCCCGCCGCGCACGGCGAGGTACGTACGCAGCCCCGTGCCGGGCACGCCCAGGTGCAGCGTCTGTCCGTCGTGCAGCGGGAACGGCGCGTCGACCGGGACGGACCGGCCGTCCACGGTGGCCGGGCACGGCGCCCCCGTCAGGGCCGCGTACAGCACCGACGGCGCCCCGGACGGCGTACGGCAGTGCACGCGCACCCGCAGGCCGCCGAAGGTGGTCTCGATTCCGGCCGCGTCCTGGGGATTGCCCACGAGCCGGTTGGCGAGGGCCAGCGAGTCCCGGTCGGCGGCACCAGAACCCGGCACCCCGAGGTGGGCCCAGCCGGGCCGGCCCAGGTCCTGGACCGTGGCGAGTGGACCGGGCGCCAGGATCTCCAGGCAGGAACCGGTCGCCGGCGCGGTTGTGCCCGGGTCGGGCGTGGCCGAAGCGCTCGCCGCCAGGGCGGTCGCGGCCGGGGCGCTCGACGCCGGAACGGTCGTGGCCACAGCGGTCGTGGCCGGAGCGGTCGTCGCCGGAACACTCGCCGCCAGAGCGCTCGCCATCGGGTCGGTCGCCGCTTGGTCAGCCGTGGCCGGGTCAGCCGTGGCCGGGTCAGCCGTGGCCGGGTCGGTCGTAGTCGGGTCGGTCGTAGTCGGACCACTCGCCGCCAGAGCGCTCGTGGCCGGGTCGGTCGCGACCGGAACACTCACCACCGGGTCGGTCGCGACCGGGGCGCTCGCCACCGGGTCGGTCGTGGCCGGTGCGCTCGCCGTCGGGGCGCTCGTGGCCGGGACGTCGGTCGTCGTCTTCGCTGCGGGCGTCGTCACCGTGGCTCCTCGGGGACGAAGCGGACGTGGCTGCCGGGGACCAGCAGTGCCGGTTGGTCGCGCCGCTCGTCCCACAGCGTGGCGTCGGTGGTGCCGAGTAGTTGCCAGCCGCCGGGCGAGGAGCGCGGGTAGACCCCCGTGAAACCGCCGGCGACGGCGACCGAGCCCGCCGGCACCGCGGTGCGCGGCTCGGACCGGCGCGGCAGGCACAGCAGCGGATCGGTGCCCGTGAGGTAGCCGAAGCCCGGGGCGAAGCCCGCGAAGGCGACCGTGTAGAGGGGTGCGGTGTGCCGGGTGATCACCTCACCCACGCCCAGGCCCGTCGACTCGGCCACGTGGGACAGGTCCTCGCCGTCGTAGCGGACGGCGAGGGTGACGATCCGCTCACCGGCCGGCTCGGCGGACTCGGCTGGTGCCGAAGGGGTGCCGGGGGCGGACTGCCCGGCCGGGCCAAGGGCCGCCGCGTGCTCCGTCACGGCCGCGGCCACGGCCGGGTGGGCGGTGACCGCGGGGTCGTAGGTGACGAGCAGCGTGCGGGCGGCCGCGACCAGTTCCCGGACGCCGCACGGGCGGTCCGCCTCCAGCGCGCCGCGCAGTGCCAGCACCTGCTCCAGGCCGTCGGCCTCGACCAGCAGGGCGTGGCTGCCGACCCGGCGGATCCCGACGCTCACGCCGGCACCGTCAGCGACTTCGGCACGGCGAACGACGTCGGGGCGAGACCGGCCCGCTCCAGCTCCTCACGCAGCCGGCGCGCGATCGCGACCGCGTCGGCCGTGTCGCCGTGCACGCACAATGACCGCACGGAGACCGGCACGTCGCTGCCGTCCACGGCCTCCACCACGCCCTCGGTCACCATGCGCAGACAGCGCCGCACGATCACCTCCGAGTCGTGCAGCACCGCGCCCGGTTCGCGGCGCGGGACCAGGGTGCCCGCGGGGGTGTAGGCCCGGTCCGCGAAGGCCTCGTGGACCGGGGTGAGCCCGGCCGCGCCGGCGGTGCGCAGCCAGACACTGCCCGGCAGGCCAAGCACCGGAAGCTCCGGGTCGTAGCGGCGCACGGCCTCCGCGACGGCGGCGGCCTGCGCCTCGTGGTGGACGATCGTGTTGTAGAGGGCGCCGTGCGGCTTCACGTACGCGACGCGGGTGCCGGCGAGCCGGGCGAAGCCGTCGAGCGCGGCGATCTGGTAGACGACGTCGTTGACCAGCTCGGCGGGGTCGACGTCGATGAAGCGGCGCCCGAAGCCCGCCAGGTCCCGGTAGCCCACCTGGGCGCCGATGGCGACGCCGCGCTCGGCGGCCCGCTCGCACGTCCGGCGCATCACGGTGGGGTCGCCGGCGTGAAAGCCGCAGGCCACATTGGCGCTGGTGACGAGGGACAGCAGCGCGTCGTCGTCACCGAGCCGCCACTGCCCGAAGCCCTCGCCGAGGTCACTGTTGAGATCGATCATGAACGCTCCGCAGCTCGGTTCTGCCACTCGGGACGGATCATGCGCCGTGCAGGTCGCGGTACTCGGCGACGGCGTCCCTTTTCGCACCCGGCCGTCGCACCCCCGCATCATGCCGCAGGCCACCGTCAATGGGGCCGACGACGACGGTGCCCGGCACCCCCGTAGGGGTGCCGGGCACCGGTGGTTCGGTTCAGCTCAGCGGAGTGCTCAGTGGGCGTGGCCGTGGCCGTGGCCCGCGGCGGCCGGCTCTTCCTCTTCCTTCTTCTCGACGACCAGGGTCTCGGTCGTGAGCAGGAGGGAGGCGATGGAGGCGGCGTTCTCCAGGGCGGAGCGGGTGACCTTGACCGGGTCGATGACGCCGGCCTTGATCAGGTCACCGTACTCGCCGGTGGCGGCGTTGTAGCCGCTGCCCTTCTCCAGCTCCGCCACCTTGGAGACGATGACGTAGCCCTCGAGACCGGCGTTCTCGGCGATCCAGCGCAGCGGCTCGACGGCGGCGCGGCGGACGACCGCGACACCCGTGGCCTCGTCGCCGGTCTTGTCGAGGTTGCCCTCCAGGACCTTCACGGCGTGGACGAGCGCGGAGCCACCACCGGAGACGATGCCCTCCTCGACCGCGGCGCGGGTCGCGGAGATGGCGTCCTCCAGACGGTGCTTCTTCTCCTTCAGCTCCACCTCGGTGGCGGCGCCGACCTTGATCACGCACACGCCGCCGGCCAGCTTCGCGAGGCGCTCCTGGAGCTTCTCGCGGTCCCAGTCGGAGTCGGTGTTCTCGATCTCGGCCTTGATCTGGGAGATGCGGCCCTCCACGTCGCCCTTCTTGCCGGCGCCGTCGACGATCGTGGTGTCGTCCTTGGTGACGGTGACGCGGCGGGCGGAGCCGAGGACGTCCAGACCGGCCTGGTCGAGCTTGAGGCCGACCTCCTCGGAGATGACCGTGGCGCCGGTGAGGACCGCCATGTCCTGGAGCATCGCCTTGCGGCGGTCGCCGAAGCCGGGGGCCTTGACGGCCACGGCGTTGAACGTGCCACGGATCTTGTTGACGACCAGGGTCGACAGGGCCTCGCCGTCGACGTCCTCGGCGATGATCAGCAGCGGCTTCGAGGCGTTGCCCTGGATGATCTTCTCGAGGAGCGGGAGCAGGTCCGCGATGGCGGAGATCTTGCCCTGGTGGATCAGGATGTACGGGTCGTCGAGGACGGCCTCCATACGCTCCTGGTCCGTGACGAAGTACGGGGACAGGTAGCCCTTGTCGAAGGCCATGCCCTCGGTGAAGTCCAGCTCCAGACCGAAGGTGTTGGACTCCTCGACGGTGATGACGCCGTCCTTGCCGACCTTGTCCATCGCCTCGGCGATGAGCTCGCCGACCTGCTGGTCCTGGGCGGACAGCGCGGCGACGGCGGCGATGTCGGACTTCTCGTCGATCGGGCGGGCCGAGGCGTGCAGGTCGTCGGAGACGGCCTTGACCGCGGCGTCGATGCCCTTCTTGAGCGCGGCCGGGGAGGCGCCCGCGGCGACGTTCTTCAGGCCCTCGCGCACGAGCGCCTGGGCCAGCACGGTGGCGGTGGTGGTGCCGTCACCCGCGATGTCGTTGGTCTTGGTCGCCACCTCCTTCACCAGCTGGGCGCCGAGGTTCTCGTACGGGTCCTCGATCTCGACCTCACGGGCGATGGTGACGCCGTCGTTGGTGATGGTGGGCGCGCCGAACTTCTTGTCGATGACGACGTTGCGGCCCTTGGGGCCGATCGTCACCTTGACCGTGTCGGCAAGCTTGTTGACGCCGCGCTCGAGGGCGCGACGGGCGTCCTCGTCGAACTTCAGGATCTTCGCCATGGCAGCGGGAGCCCTCTCGAAATCTGATGGAAAGACACTGCGCCCCGGGCGCCCGGCTTCTTATCGGTCGCGGGGGGCCAGGGGCGCAGCTCAAGCAGAATTGCTTCGTCTTGGTGAAGAAGCGGGTGAACTACTTCTCGATGATCGCGAGGACGTCGCGAGCCGAGAGGACGAGGTACTCCTCGTTGTTGTACTTCACCTCGGTGCCGCCGTACTTGCTGTAGAGCACGACGTCGCCGACCTTCACGTCAAGCGGAAGACGGTTGCCGTCCTCGAAGCGGCCCGGGCCCACGGCCAGGACGACGCCCTCCTGGGGCTTCTCCTTCGCGGTGTCCGGGATGACCAGGCCAGAGGCCGTGGTCTGCTCGGCGTCCAGCGGCTGGACCACAATGCGGTCCTCGAGCGGCTTGATGGCAACCTTGGTGCTGGCGGTCGTCACGATCCGACCTCCCCCTTCGGAGATCTCACGGGGTTAACTGTCTGAGGTGGCGACCAGGTGGATCCGTCGTCGCGGGTGCCGGACCTGCCCGTCGCTTTGTTGGCACTCTCCAGGGGGGAGTGCCAGACCTGAGACTATGACCGTCGTTAGCACTCGGTCAAGCGGAGTGCCAATTGCCTCGTGGCGCGTCGGGGGTGGGGTGCGTTTGGGGGAACGTCTGTTCAAGGTGCTGTGGGTCTGTGCGGACGGCCCTGGGGGCTTCGCCCCGGACCCCCGTCTTCGGCCTGGACGGCCTCGTCCTCAAGCGCCGGACGGGCTGCTTGATGCCGGACTCGGCTGAGAACCCCTGCTCAGAGATAGTCCTGCAGCCGGCCCACCGTCAGGCCCTTCTTCTGGATTCTGCGGAGCAGGCGGGTCGTGCGGTCGCGTAGGGGTGGGCCGTCGAGGTCGTCGTCGTCCGAGGCGACGAGGAGGATGTCACCGGGGCGCAGTTCGTGGGGGCCGTGCCTGAAGCGCAGGCCGGTGTCGGTCGTGACGCCGCGCCACAGGGCGACCGCCGAGACCCCGCAGTCGGCGGCGGCGCGCAGGGTCGTCGTGTCGTATCTGCCGTAGGGCGGGCGGAAGAGGCGGGGACTGACGCCGAAGCGGGAGCGGATCTTGTCCCGCTGGCCGCAGATCTCGGCGCGCTGGCCCGCGTAGGACAGGCCGCGCAGCGAGGGGTGGTCCAGGGTGTGGTTCTGGAGGTCCGCGCCGACCGACATCAGGTGCGCGAAGTGCCCGTACCCCGGTCCGACGACACTGTCCGTGAGGAACATGCTGACCGGCAGCCGCAGTTCACGGACCATGTCGACGAACCGCGGATCCTTTTCCGCGCCGTCGTCGTAAGTGAGGAAGACCACCGGGTCGGAGGTCGCGACGCGGTCCACGACCTCGGGCAGGCCGCCGGACGGGGTGGCGCCGGCGAGCCGCGGCGGACGGTCCGGCGGCTTCGGCGGCGCGGCGAGCGGCGCCCTGAGCCCCCAGCGCCGGTAGGCCTGGTCGGCCTGGTCGGCCGTCGGGCTCTGCGACCGTACGCCCTGCGCCGCCTTGCGGCCGAGCCGCTCGAGGGGGTCGACGGACGTGGCACAGCCGGTCAGCAGCGAGGCGGCGAGCAGAGCCGCGGCCAGGCGCCGCGGCCGGACGGGCCGCGGTTTCACAGGTAGTCCTCCAGCCGGGCCACCGCGTACCCGTCGGCCGTGACCTTGTTCAGGAACCGGCGCATGTCGTCGGCCATCGTGCCGTTCCACTCGCCGCGGCCCCGGAAGTGGGTGAGCACGATGTCGCCGGGCCGCAGTCGCTGGTCGTCCTCGCGGAACTCCCAGTGGTCGACGTAGACCTCCTCGTTCCAGATGGGCGCGTACTCGATGCCGCAGGACCTGGCGGCGCGCAGGGTGTCCTGGTTGTAGTTGCCGTACGGCGGGCGGAACATCTTCGGGCGCTTGCCGAACCGCTCCTCCATGATGTCCTGCATGCCGCAGATCTCGCGCTTCTGCTCTTCGTAGGAGAGGGCCGGCAGGTAGCGGTGGTGCAGGGTGTGGTTGTTGAGGGTGACCCCGGAGCCCTGCATCTTCCAGAAGTAGCCGTAGTCGCCCTTGATGAGGTCGTCGGTGAGGAACGCCGTGTACGGGATCTTCAGGTCCCGCATCATCCGCAGGAACTCCGGGTCCTTCTCCGCTCCGTCGTCGATGGTGAGGAAGACGACCTTGTCCTTGGTGGGGACCGTGGTGAAGACCGGGGGCAGGTTCCAGTCCTTCTGGTGTTTCACCTCGAAACCGGCGCGGGCGGTGGCCCTCGGCTTCGCCGTGGGCGGCTGCGGGGGGATCAGCGGGACCCGCTCCAGACTCCAGCGCTTGGCGGTGGCCGCCCGCTGCGCGTAGGAGGTGTGCAGGCGATCGGCGAAGGAGCCGGGGGCGGCAGCGGGGGCGGGGGGCGCCTGGGGGTGCTGCTGGCCGGGGGCCGGGCGCACCTGCGCCTCCGGCTGTGCGCAGCCGGAGGCGAGGGCGGCGACAGCGAGCACCGCGAGCCCACCGCGGATCCGGGTCCTGTGACTCGGGGCCCTTTCGGGGCCCTTTTTGTCATTTTGTACTACTTGCCTCATGGCGCCGGATCCTCGCAGGCCACCGCCCGGAACCCGGGGCGACACCGCGGCCGCAGGCACACCGTCCACCGACTGGCCCACAATGACCCGGTGAACGACCACCTCCACGCCTTCGCCTCGCTGCTCACCCCCGAGGGCCGCGCCCTCCTCGACGAGGTGCGCGGCACCGAACCCGCCGACGAACTCGCGGTCGCCACCCGGCTGCGCCGTGAGCACCCCGCCGAACTGGTGTCGGCGGCACTCGGCCAGGCCCGGTTGCGGCAGCGGGCGGCCGCGAAGTTCGGGGCCGAGGACGCGGGGCGGATGTTCTTCACGCCGAACGGGGTGGAGCAGTCGACGCGGGCGAGCGTGGCGGCGTACCGGGCGGGCCGGCTGCGGGAGTCGGGGGTGTCCTCGGTCGCGGACCTGTGCTGCGGGATCGGCGGCGACGCGATCGCCCTCGCCCGCGCCGGGATCCGGGTCCTCGCCGTGGACCGGGACCCGCTGACCGCCGCCGCGGCCCGCGCGAACGCCGAGGCGCTCGGGGTGGCGGACCTGATCGAGGTACGGGAGGCGGACGTCACGGAGGTCGACACGGCGTCGTACGACGCGGTGTTCGTGGACCCGGCCCGCAGAGCGGGCGGAGGAAGGGGCGGCGGCCGGGCCGCGGGCGGGCGCATCTTCGACCCCGAGGCGTACTCGCCGCCGCTGTCCTGGGCCGTCGGCGCCGCGCTCCGGGCGCCCCGCGCGGCCCTGAAGATCGCCCCCGGAATCCCGCACGAGCTGGTCCCGCCCCAGGCCGAGGCCGAGTGGATCTCCGACGGCGGGGACGTGAAGGAGGCGGTGCTGTGGTTCGGCACCGAGCCGGGCCTGGTCCGGGCCACCCTGCTGCCCGGCCCGCGCACCCTGCGTGGCCGCGGCCTGCCCGACCCTCCGGTCCGCACCCCGGGCCGCTACCTGTACGAGCCCGACGGCGCCGTGATCCGCGCCCACCTGGTCGCCGAGGCCGCCCGGGAACTCGACGGCGGCCTGATCGACGCGACCATCGCGTACGTGACCGCCGACGAACTCCGTCCCACCCCGTACGCCACCGCCTACGAGATCACCGACCGGCTCCCCTTCAACGTCAAGAAGCTGAAGGCCCTGCTGCGGGAGCGCGAGGTGGGCGCGCTGACCGTGAAGAAGCGGGGCTCTGCGGTCGAGCCGGAGGAACTGCGCAGGAAGGTCCTTCCGAAGCCGCACGGCAGGAACGCGGCGACGGTGTTCCTCACCCGGGTCGCCGGGGCCCCCACCATGCTGCTCGGCCACCGGGCGGGCTGACGCCCTCGGAACGCGACGAACACTCAGCCGGACTCCGCGGCCCGCCTCAGCAGCAGTTCCCGCTCCCGCTCGTTGCGGGCCAGGGCCGCCGCCCGTTCGAACTCGGCGCGCGCCTGCGCCGTACGTCCGAGGCGGGCCAGCAGGTCGGCGCGGACACTGGGCAGCAGGTGGTAGTCGCGCAGGGCGGGTTCGGCGGCGAGGGCGTCGACGATCCGCAGCGCCGGGGCCGGGCCCTCGGCCATCGACACGGCGACCGCGCGGTTCAACTCGACGACGGGCGACGGGGACCGGGCGGCCAGCAGACCGTAGAGGGCCGCGATCCTCGGCCAGTCGGTCTCCTCGTAGGTGTACGCGTGCGCGTGGCAGGCGGCGATGGCGGCCTGGAGGAGGTACGGGCCGGGGCCGCCGGCGGCAGAGGCCTCGGCCTGGGCCAGCGCGGTGACGCCGCGGGCGATGAGCATGCGGTTCCAGCGGCGGCGGTTCTGGTCCCTGAGCAGGACCGGTTCGCCGTGCGGGCCGGTGCGGGCGGCGGAGCGGGAGGCCTGGAACTCCAGGAGGGCCGCCAGCGCGTGCGCCTCCGCCTCCTTCGGCATCAGGCCCGCCAGCAGCCGGGCCAGGCGCAGCGCGTCCTCGCACAGCCCCGGGCGCAGCCAGTCGTCGCCGGCCGTCGCGGCGTACCCCTCGTTGAAGATCAGGTAGATGACGTCCAGGACCGAGCCGAGCCGGGCCTCGCGGTCGGGGCCGTACGGCACCTCGAAGGCGACGTTCCGCTTGGCCAGGGTGCGTTTGGCGCGCACGATCCGCTGGGCGATCGTCGGCTCGGGCGCGAGGAACGCGCGGGCGATCTCGGCCGTGGTCAGACCGCCGAGCAGCCGCAGGGTGAGCGCGGTGCGGGCGTCGGCGGACAGCACGGGGTGGCAGGTGGTGAAGACCAGGCGCAGCAGGTCGTCGTCGATGTCGTCCGGGGCGGAGGGCTCCTCGGGCGGTGCCACCGTCCCAAGGTCCCGGCCGATCTCCTGGAGCTTGCGGGCGTACCGCTCGCGGCGGCGCACCAGGTCGACGGCGCGGTGCCGGGCCGTGGTCATCAGCCAGGCGCCGGGGTTGTCCGGCACCCCGTCCCTGGGCCACTGCTCCAGCGCCGCGACCAGCGCGTCCTGCGTCAGCTCCTCGGCTATGCCGACGTCCCGCACGATCCGGGCGACGGCGGCGACGACACGCGGCGACTCGAGCCGGAAGACGGTCTCCAGGGCGCCGGAGGGTCCGCTGGGCTGCTGTTCCACAGTCCACCATCGAACACCCCCGGCGGCCCGGGGCCAAACCGCTCAGCCCTCGGCGATCTCGCGCACCTCACAGGTCACCGTCCAGAACTCCTCGTGGACCTTGAGGAACCGCTTGGACCACTCGATCGCCTCGGCCATGTCCTTGCACTGCATGATCGCGTAGCCGCCGATGACCTCCTTCGACTCCGTGAAGGGGCCGTCGGTGACGGAGATCCTCCCGCTCTCCCAGTGCACCCGGGTGCCCTGCGCGGACGGGGTCAGCCCGGCGGTGTCGAGCATCACGCCCGCCTTGGTGACCTCCTCGATCAGCTCACCCATGCGCCGCATCAGCTCGGGGCTGGGGCCCTCGGCGGGCATGGTGGTCTCGTCGATCTTCACGAGCGACAGGTAACGCGGCATCGGTGACTCCTCGGTTCGGGGCGGGGTCCTTTCCCCGCCTCTCACCCGTGCGTCGAACGGGACACCGCGGAATCGACACGCTCTCCGGAATTCCTCGAAGATTTTCCGCGGCGGGCGCTCACCGCAGCGACGTCCACAGGTCGCCCGCGTCCGGTTCCTGCGCCACCACCCGGTTGGGGTTCCACGGGGCCGCCACCACCGGCATGGTCACCGTCTTCACGTTCTGCGCCGACAGGCCCTTCAGGCTCTCGCCGAGGGTCGTCAGTTCGCCCAGCGAGTCGAGGCCGGTGTCGGTGGTCAGGCTGCCGGTCACCGCGTCGGCGACCCGGTAGAGCCCGGCGGGGTCGTCCAGCAGGCCGGAGTCGGAGATCTCCTCCAGCAGCGCCTTGACCAGGGTCTGCTGGAGGCCTATGCGGCCCAGGTCGCTGCCGTCGCCCACGCCGTACCGGGTGCGGGCCAGGGCCAGGGCCTCGGTGCCGTTCAGATGGTGGGTACCGGCCTTCAGGTGCAGATGGCTCTTGTCGTCGTCGATGTCCAGCTCGGTGGTGACGGTGACCCCGCCCATCGCGTCCACCAGCTTCGCGAAGCCGGAGAAGTCGATCTCGATGTAGTGGTCCATGCGGATGCCGGTGAGCGTCTCGACCGTCTTGACCGCGCACACCGGTCCGCCCACCGAGTACGCGCTGTTGAACATGGTGTAGTTCGCCACCGCCGTGGAGCCGCCGGACTCCAGCGGGCAGGGCGGGCGGGTCACCAGCGTGTCGCGCGGGATGCTCACCACGGTGGCCGAGGTCCGGCCGGCGTCGATGTGCACGATCATCGCGGTGTCGGAGCGGGCGCCCTCGCTGTCGCCGCCGCCGAGTTCCTCGTTCTGCTCGCCGCTGCGCGAGTCCGAGCCGAGGACCAGGATGTTGAGGGCCCCTCTGGGCAGGGCGGCCGTGTCGGCCGACGGTCCCGTGCGCGGCCCGGGCGGACGGTCGTCCCCGAGCGCGCTGTTGATGTCGACGCTCTTGATGTTCTGGTTCAGGTGCCAGTACGCGAAGCCCGCCGCCGCGGCGCCCAGCACCAGGACGCCCG
Source organism: Streptomyces sp. NPDC004721 (assembly GCF_053601495.1). Taxonomy (NCBI): domain Bacteria; kingdom Bacillati; phylum Actinomycetota; class Actinomycetes; order Kitasatosporales; family Streptomycetaceae; genus Streptomyces; species Streptomyces sp. NPDC004721. The sequence goes on along the minus strand of NZ_JBSGBZ010000039.1, from coordinate 7,059 downwards.
ACAGGCCGAGGCCCACGGCCTTCAGAGCCCGTGACCGCCGGCCGGACCCTCCGCCCGCCTCCTCGCTGTCGCTGTCGTCCTGTCCCCTGTCATGTCCCCTGTTGTGTCCCCTCACGGGGAGGAACATACGTCCGACTCACGAGGAGCCCGACAGAGCGAGGCGCCCACGACCGAATTCTTCGGAAAATCTCATCTTCCCCGAAACTTTCGGCACTTGAGCTTCACTTCGCGGGCGCCGCCGTACTGCTGCGCACCACCAGACTCGTGGCCAGTTCCACCCTCGTCGCCACCGGCGAGTCCTCCTCGCGCCCGAGGTCCAGCACCAGTTTCGCCGCCGCCTCGGCCATCTCCGTGAGCGGCTGGCGCACGGTCGTCAGCGGCGGTCCGACCCAGCGCGCCACCGGCAGGTCGTCGAAGCCGACCACGCTCAGGTCCTCCGGGACGCGCAGGCCCAGTTCGCGCGCCGCCTCGTACACGCCGAGCGCCTGGAGGTCGTTGCCCGCGAAGACGGCGGTCGGCCGGTCCTCGCGGCGCAGCAGCTTCAGCCCCAGCCGGTAGCCGGCCTCGTGGTGGAAGTCGCCGGTCATGATCAGCGACGGGTCCACCGGCAGCCCGGCCGTCTCCAGCGCGGCCCGGTAGCCGTCGACCCGGGCGCGGCTGCACATCATCCGGGACGGCCCGCTGATCGCGCCGATACGGGTGTGCCCGAGCTCCACCAGGTGCCGGGTGGCGGCCAGCCCGCCCTGCCAGTTGGTGGCGCCGATCGAAGGCACGTCGGCGCCCGGGTCGCCGGCCGGGTCCATCACCACGAACGGGATGGAACGGCTGGTCAGCAGCGCCCGCTGGGACTCGTCGAGCCCGGACAGCACCAGGACCACGCCGTGCGGCCGGCGGGCGGCGACCTGGTCGGCCCAGGTCCGCCCGGGGGTGAGCCGGCCCGCGCTCTCGGAGAGCACGACGCTCAGCCCCGCGTCCCGCGCCACGTTCTCCACGCCCCGGATGACCTCCATCGCCCAGGCGCTCTCCAGCTCGTGGAAGACCAGGTCGATCAGCGGCGAGCGGGTCGCCTCGGCCCGCCGGCGCCGGTAGCCGTGCGCCCGCAGCAGCTCCTCGACCCGGGAGCGGGTGGTCGGGGCGACGTCGGCACGACCGTTGAGAACCTTCGAAACAGTCGGAGCCGACACACCGGCCTCGCGGGCGATCTCGGCGAGCGTGGCGGTCTGCGTTCCTGCGGTCTTCGTCGGCTTCATAGCCGCGATCGTATCTCTGCGAGACCTCTTGACGAACCCCCTCGACCGCCTTAGGTTCCCGGAACATTCGAAGTGCCATACGAAACATTCGGCCACTCGAACAGTTCGGCCAGACGAACATTCGGAACACGACATTCGTGAGAGGTGCCGTCACATGGAGTCCTACAGCAGGCGCTGGTTTCTCGGCGCCGGCGCCACCACCCTCATCTCGGCCGCCGGACTTACCGCCTGCGGCTCCGGCAGCGGCTCCGGCGGCTCGGGCGGCACGATCACGGCGATGGTGTACGGCGACGACGCGGTGAAGGTGCAGACCGCGGCCGTCACCCGGTTCAACGCCTCCGCCGCGGCCAAGAAGGCGAAGGGCAGGATCAAGCTGGAGAAGGTGCCCGGCTCGGACTACCCGGCCAAGCTGCGCACCGCGATGGGCTCGCCCCACGCCCCGGACGTGTTCTTCAACTGGGGTGGCGGCTCCATCAAGGCGTACAAGGACGCGGGCCAGCTGATCGACCTGACCGACACCATCGAGTCCGACCCGGTCCTCAAGGACGGCTTCCTGCCCTCCGTACTCGCGGCCGGCGCCCTCAGCGGACGCAACTTCGGTATCCCGATGCGCGGCATGCAGCCGGTGATGCTCTTCTACAACAAGGCCATCTTCGCCGAGCACAAGCTCCAGCCGCCCACTACCTGGGACCAGCTGCTCGACATCAACGCCAAGCTGAAGAAGGCGAAGATCACCCCGTTCGCGCTCGGCGGCGCCGACATCTGGCCGGAACTGATGTGGCTGGAGTACCTGGTCGACCGCATCGGCGGCCCCGAGGTCTTCGACAAGATCAAGAACGGCGACTCCTCCGGCTGGGGCGACCCGGCCGTCCTCAAGGCCGCCGAGACGGTCAAGCAGCTCATCGACGACGGCGCCTTCGGCAAGGGCTTCAGCTCGGTGGCGTACACCAACAAGGGCGCGCCGGCGGTCTTCGCCAAGGGCAAGGCGGCCATGCACCTGATGGGCTCGTGGGAGTACTCCACGCAGCTCGGCGAGTTCCCGGACTTCGCCAAGAAGAGCCTGGGCTGGTGCGCGTTCCCGAAGTACGACGGCGGCGCCGGCGACATCCGCAACGTGGTCGGCAACCCGACCAACTACTGGTCGGTGAACGCCCGTACGTCCAACAAGGACGCGGCGATCGCCTTCCTGAAGGACTGCGCCTCCGAGCAGTACGCCAAGGACCTGATCGCCAACGGCGACATCCCGACCACGTCCAACGCGGCCAACCTGCTGGACGCCTCCCCCAACCCCGAGTTCGCCAAGTTCCAGTACCAGATGGTGCAGCAGGCCCCGGCGTTCACCCTGAGCTGGGACCAGGCGGTCGACCCGAACGTCTCCACGCCGATGCTCACCGAGATCAACAAGCTGTTCGTGGGCAAGTCGAGCCCGAGCCAGTTCGTCACCGCGCTCCAGGGGCTGAAGTGAGTTCGACGGTCTCCACCGGAACGAAGGGCAGGCCCGGGAAGGGCGTGCGGGCCGGTCGCCCGCACGCCGCCTGGGCCCTGCCCGGCGTTCTGTTCTTCGCCTTCTTCGCCATCGCCCCGATGGTCCTGGCCTTCTACCTGTCCTTCACCAAGTGGAACGGCCTGGGCGACCCCGAACCGGCGGGCCTGGCCAACTGGCAGAAACTGTTCAACGATCCGCGCCTGACCCAGTCCATCACGGTGACCGTGCTGCTCACCGTGGTCAGCTGGACCTTCCAGACGGTGATCTCGCTGCTGCTGGGCGTCTGGGCGGCGGGCCGCCAGCGCAACCGGGCGGTGCTGTCCGCGATCTTCTTCACGCCGTTCCTGCTGTCCTCGACGGCGATCGCGCTGCTCTTCTACTCCCTGCTCGACCCGAACTTCGGCATCATCCGCGGGGACACGTTCGGCTCGACGTCCGGCGCCTTCCTGGCGATCGTCTTCGTCGGCGGCTGGCAGTTCATCCCCTTCCACACCCTGATCTACCAGGGCGGGGCGCGGCAGATCCCCGAGGTCCTCTACCAGGCCGCGGCCATCGACGGCGCCGGCCGCTACCGCCAGTTCTTCTCGATCACCCTGCCCCAGTTGCGCAACACGGCGACCACGTCCAGCGTGCTGATGATCGTCGGCTCGCTCACGTACTTCGAGACCGTCCTGATCCTGACCCAGGGCGGCCCCGGCACGGACACCGCGATCCTGCCGTACCTGATGTACGAGGCGGGCTTCAAGAGCTACGACTTCGGCTACGCGAGCGCCATCGCGTCCTTCCTCGTCGTGGCCGCCACCGCGCTGTCGCTGCTGCTGGTCCGGCTGACCGGCTTCGGCGCCATGCGCAGCACCAGGGAAGGAATGTGACGAGGTGTCACACGATACGCTGCCACGCCGTCCGCTGCGCACCCCCGGGACGCCGGTGACCGCGGCCCCCACGCACCGCCGCCACCACTGGACCAGGCGCCCGAACCCGCTGGCCGGCCTCGGCTCGGTCGCCTGGCTGATCGTCGTGATCATCCCGATCTACGCGATGATCTCGACCTCGCTGACCCGGCAGGACGAGGCGCTGGGCAACGCCCTCGACCCGCCCGGGCACCCGACCCTGGAGAACTACAACACCGTCCTGCACAGCGGCTTCGGCCACCTCCTCGCCAACACGATGACCGTCGCGGCGGCGGTGGTGGCCATCGTCCTCGTCCTGTGCGTCCCGCTCGCCTACGTCGCCGTCCGCACCCGCAGCTTCTGGTCGGGCGCGGCCTTCCGCATGTTCCTGCTCGGGGTCGCGATCCCGGCCCAGGCGGTCGTCGTCCCGCTCTACCTGATGATCGCCAAGCTGAACCTCTACGACAGCCTGCTCGCGGTCATCCTGCCGACGGCGGCGTTCGCGATGCCGGTCTCGACGCTCATCCTCACCGGCACCCTGCGGGACATCTCCGAGGAGCTGTACGAGGCGATGGCGCTGGACGGCGCCTCCCCCACGCGGATGCTGTTCCAGCTGGTCATCCCGATGGCCAAGGGCGGCATCAGCACGGTCGTCGTCTACTCCGCCCTCCAGGCCTGGAACGGCTTCCTCTTCCCGCTGATCTTCACCCAGTCCGACGGCCCGCGCGTGCTGACCCTCGGCCTGTTCAACTACGTCAGCGAGTTCGGCGTGAACATCCCCGCGCTGCTCGCCTCCGTCGTCCTCTCCGGCATCCCGATCTTCGCCGTCTACCTGGTGGCCCGGCGCGCCCTCGTGGGCGGCCTGATGGGCGTGGGCGGCAAGTGACCGAGTGACCGGGGCCGACCCGCGGCAGCCGAATCCCCCCTCATTGACACACCCGCCAGACCCGCCAGACCCGACAGGAGTTTCATGACCACCGCCCCCTGGCGCGACCCCGCCCTGCCCGCCGCCGCCCGCGTCGACGACCTGCTCTCCCGGATGACCCTTGAGGAGAAGGTCGCCCAGCTGTACGGCGTGTGGGTGGGTGCCGCGACGGACGGCGACGGCGTCGCTCCGCACCAGCAGCAGATGAACACGGACTACGACTGGGACGAGCTGATCACCCTCGGACTCGGTCAGCTCACCCGCTCCTTCGGCACCGCCCCCGTGGACCCCGCGCTGGGCGCGCAGGCACTGGCCCGCGCCCAGCGCCGGATCGCCGAGGCCGGCCGCTTCGGCATCCCCGCGGTCGCGCACGAGGAGTGCCTGGCGGGCTTCACCGCCTGGGGCGCGACCGCCTATCCGGTCCCGCTGGCGTGGGGTGCCACGTTCGACCTGGCGCTGGTGGAGGAGATGGCCGGCCGCATCGGGCGGGACATGCGCGCGGTGGGCGTGCACCAGGGGCTCGCGCCCGTCCTGGACGTGGTCCGCGATCCCCGCTGGGGCCGGGTCGAGGAGACCGCCGGCGAGGACCCGTACCTGGTCGGCACGATCGGCAGCGCGTACGTGCGGGGCCTGGAGTCGGCGGGGATCGTGTCCACGCTGAAGCACTTCGCCGGGTACGCCTCCTCGGCGGGCGCCCGCAACCTTGCCCCGGTGCGGGCCGGTACCCGGGAGTTCGCCGACGTCACGCTCCCGCCCTTCGAGATGGCGCTGCGCGAGGGCGGCGCGCGCTCGGTGATGGCCGCGTACACGGAGACGGACGGCGTCCCGGCCTCCGCGGACCCGCGGCTGCTCACCGAACTCCTGCGTGAGCAGTGGGGTTTCACCGGGACGGTGGTCGCCGACTACTTCGCGATCGACTTCCTGCGGACCCTGCACCGGGTCGCCGGCACCCCCGCCGAGTCGGCGCACCTGGCCCTGGCCGCCGGCATCGACGTCGAGCTGCCGACGCTGAAGTGCTACGGCAAGGAACTGGTGGCGGCGGTCCAGGACGGCACGGTTCCGGAGTCGCTGGTGGACCGCGCGGCCCGTCGCGTCCTGCTCCAGAAGTGCGAACTGGGCCTGCTGGACGAGGACTGGGCCGCGGACGCCCCGGCCGAGTCCATCGACCTGGACTCGGCGGAGAACCGGGCCGTGGCCCGCCGGGTGGCCGAGGAGTCGGTGGTGCTGCTGGCCAACCCGGACGGGGTGCTGCCCCTCTCCCCCGACACCCGGATCGCGGTCGTCGGCCCCCGGGCCGCGGACGCCCTGGCGATGCTGGGCTGCTACTCCTTCCCCTCCCATGTGGGCACCCAGCACCCCGAGGTGCCCATGGGCATCGAGATCCCCACCCTGCTGGACGCCCTGCGCGGCGAACTGCCGGACGCGAAGGTGACGTTCACGGAGGGCTGCGGCGTCTCCGAGCCGGACGCCTCCGGCTTCGAGGAGGCGGTCGCCCGGGCTCGGGAGGCGGACGTGTGCGTGGCGGTCCTCGGTGACCGCTCGGGCCTGTTCGGCCGGGGCACGTCGGGCGAGGGCTGCGACGTGGCGGACCTCGCGCTGCCCGGCGTGCAGGGCGCGCTGCTGGACGCGCTGGTGGAGACGGGCGTCCCCGTCGTCCTCGTCCTGCTCACCGGCCGCCCCTACGCGCTCGGCCGCTGGGACGGCCGGCTGGGCGCGGCCGTGCAGGCGTTCTTCCCGGGCGAGGAGGGCGGCCCTGCGGTCGCGGGCGTCCTGTCGGGCCGCGTGAACCCCTCGGGCCGGCTGCCGGTGAGCGTGCCGCGCGGGCCCGGCGGCCAGCCGTGGACGTACCTCCAGCCGCCGCTGGGCCTGGCGGGCGAGGTGAGCAGCCTGGACCCGACGCCGCTGTACCCGTTCGGGCACGGGGTGTCCTACACGACGTTCGAGTGGTCGGACTTCCAGGGCGCCGAAGGCGCGGAGACCGGCGCGGCGACCGGCACGGAGATCGGCACGGACGGCTCGTACGACGTCTCGCTGACCGTGCGCAACACCGGTGACCGGGCCGGCGCGGAGGTCGTGCAGCTGTACCTGCACGACCCGGTGGCGTCGGTGACCCGCCCGGACGTCCGCCTGATCGGCTACCGGCGGCTGGAGCTGGACCCCGGCGAGTCCCGCCGGGTGACCTTCCGCTTCCACGCGGACCTGTCGGCGTTCACCGACCGCACGGGCCGGCGGGTGGTGGAGCCGGGCGCCCTGGAACTGCGGCTGGCCACGTCGGCGTCGGACGTCCGCCACACGGCGCACCTGACCCTGACGGGTCCGGTGCGGGAGGTTGGCGCGGAGCGCCGCCTGCACTGCGAAACGGAAACCGCACCGACGGCTTGACCCCCGCCCGGACCCCCGCTTCAAAACCTCTCAACTCACCGAGACGGGTGGGAGGGTGGGAAAGCGGGGCTGCGGTTTCCGTTTCGCAGTGCAGGCGGCGCTCCGCGCCAACCTCCCGCACCGGAC
>NZ_JBSGBZ010000038.1:0-78004 GCF_053601495.1 Streptomyces sp. NPDC004721 | reverse complement strand
CACTCCCCCAAGCTCTTCGAGCAGGGGGTACCCCCAGAGCACGCACCGGACGCCGCTCCTTCACGGGCAAACGTTGCCTGCCGCGGCACTAGTGCTGAGACCGGAAAGGTTCACCGGCTCGCGACGCCCGGCACGGCTCCCCCAAGCTCTTCGAGCGGGGGGGACCCCAGTCGCCGTTGTCGCGGTCACAGCACTGGACGAGCAGGTCGCCCTCGATGACGGTGACGGCGTGGCCGGTGAGCAGGGTGCGGTCGCCGCGCAGGCCGGTGCGTACGAGGCCGGAGCGGGCGGAGGCCTGGAGCCCGGTGAGGTCGGGGCGGCCGAGGCGTTCGGACCAGTAGGGGGCCAGGGCCGTGTGGGCGCTGCCGGTGACCGGGTCCTCGTCGATGCCGACGTTGGGGAAGAAGCACCGGGAGACGAAGTCGTAGCCGTGGGCGGGGTCCTCGGCGCGGGCGGTGGCGATGATGCCGCGCGCGGAGTAGGCGGCGAGGGCCTTGTGGTCGGGGGCCAGGTCGCGGACGGTCTTCTCGTCGGCCAGCTCCAGGACCAGGTCACCGACGTTGGCCCCGGTGTCGTACGCGGTGCGGGGCTCGGCACCCAGGGCCCGGGCGACCCCGTCGGGGACGTCCACCGCGGTGAGCGGGGCGGTCGGGAAGTCCAGGGTGATCGCGCCGTCGCCGGCCGGGCTCGCGATCAGCACACCGCTGCGGGTGGCGAAGCGCACGGGCCCCTCGTGGGCGCCCGTCGTACGCAGGACATGGGCGGTGGCGAGGGTGGCGTGACCGCACATCGCGACCTCGGTGGCGGGCGTGAACCAGCGCAGCGCCCAGTCGGCCTCGCCGCCCTCCGGCAGCCGGTGGGCGAACGCCGTCTCGGCGTGGTTGACCTCCAGCGCCACCTGCTGGAGCCAGTCGTCCTCGGGAAAGGCGTCCAGCAGCAGCACCCCCGCGGGGTTGCCGGCGAACGGGCGGTCGGTGAAGGCATCGACGATTCGAATCCGCATGCCCAGAAGGTACGGGTTCCGGCGAGCGACGAACCAAGGCCAATCCGGGGCCGGCGGCCTTGGGACAGGGGAGCCGCAGTTCGGAGAGGGTGGCCAAGCGAGCTGTTCCGATATATCGTTGAAGCATCGTGACAGGTCGACGATGGAATGGAGTGGTTGCGATGCGTACCCATGGATTCGAGCACGGGCACCGTCAGGGCGGCCCCCGGCGCGGCCGCGGCGGTTTCGAGGAGCGCCGGGCGGCCTTCGGGCCCTTCGGTCCGGGCGGACCGGGTTTCGGCCCCGGCTTCGGACCGGGTTTCGGTCCGGGGCACTGGGGCGGGCGAGGGCGCGGCGGACCGCGCGGCCGGGCCCGGCGCGGTGATGTACGGGCCTCGATCCTGGCCCTGCTGAAGGACCGCCCCATGCACGGCTACGAGATGATCCAGGAGATCGCCGAGCGCAGCGGCGGCGCGTGGAAGCCCAGCCCCGGCTCGGTCTATCCCACCCTCCAACTGCTGGAGGACGAGGGCCTGATCGTCAGTGAGAGCGAAGGCGGCAAGAAGTTGTTCTCGCTCACCGAGGCGGGCCGTACCGCCGCCGACGAGGGGCCGGACGCGCCCTGGGAGGAAGCCTCGCGCGGAGTCGACTGGGAGGCCCTCGGTGAGATCCGGCAGGCCGGCTTCGGTCTGATGGAGGCGTTCGGTCAGGTGTGGAAGACGGGCAGCAAGGAGCAGCGCGAGAAGGCGCTCGCCGTCATCAACGAGGCCCGCAAGAAGCTGTACCTGATCCTCGCCGACGAGGACTGACGGTCGGCAGCGGGGCCCGGAACCCCGCCGCGCTCTCCGTGCCGGGGAGCCGCAGGCGACCCGCGCGCCTGTGCGCTCCCCGGGGAGGCACTGTGCGGATGCGTCCCGATCTCATCCGTAAGGAGGAGATTCCGTCCGCCCGGGTCCACTTCCCGTGGGACGCCGAAATGCTTCCCGTCGGGGATGACCGGAGCCGGAGAGGCTGGTGAGCTGGACGATGTGCAATCCCGTGTTCCCCGGCAGCCGCCCTCCGGGCAGGACGCCCTCCGTCCGGACGACGACGCCCGGCTCAGTGCCGAGTTGGCGGCGGCGGTCGTCGGTGCCCGCAGAAGGGCCGTCCGGGACGGGGACCGGCAGATCGACACCGCCCATCTGCTGCACGCGCTTCTGGAGTCCGACCCCGAGGTGCGCGCCGTGTTCGACGGCGGACCGCAGATCGCCCGGCTGCTCGGCTACCTCGTGCAGCGCAGCATCGGATACGGCCTGCGCTGGCAGAGCACCGTCGAGGACTCCGGCGCCCTGCCCGTGGTGACGGAGGCCGACGGCCTCTCGCCGATGGCCTTCGCCGCCCTGGAATACGCCTGCGAGCGCGCCGCCCGGCGCGGCGACGACCTGGCGCGCGGCCTCGACCTGCTTGCGGCGATCGTCGTGGACCCGCAGGCGCGCGCCGTCGAGGTGCTCACCCGCGCGGCGATCGACGCGGGAGAGCTTGCCGCACGGCTCGACAACGATGCCAAGGACTGTCCGGGGGAGTACGCCGCGGACGGCGGGCCCGCCTACTGAGGGGGACGGACGGGAGGGTCGGCCGGGGCGGGCGTGCCATCGAGGTGTTCCGGGTCTTTTGTGCGTTATGTCCAGTGATGGTCCCGTCCAGGCGGTGAGACAGGTGCCATCGAAGATGACGCTCATGTCATCGCCTGTCATCATGTGCCGGTGCGTACGTCTCAGATCAGTCAGGGCCGCCCCGGCAAGGGTGTCGGGCTCGGTCTCGCGCTCCTGTCCGCGGTCGCCTTCGGCGGTTCCGGTGTCGCGGCCAAGCCGCTGATCGAGGCGGGTCTCGACCCGCTGCACGTGGTATGGCTGCGCGCCACCGGGGCGGCCCTGGTCATGCTGCCGCTCGCCGTACGCCACCGCGCGCTGCTGCGCAGCCGCCCCGCCCTGCTCGCCGGGTTCGGCCTGCTCGCCGTCGCCGGCGTCCAGGCCTGCTACTTCGCCGCGCTCTCCCGGATACCCGTCGGGGTCGCCCTGCTCATCGAGTACCTGGCGCCCGCCCTGGTGCTCGGCTGGGTCCGGTTCGTGCAGCGGCGGCCGGTCACCCGGGCCGCCGCCTTCGGAGTGGTCCTCGCGGCGGGCGGACTCGCCTGCGTCGTCGAGGTGTGGTCCGGCCTGAGCTTCGACGTCCTCGGACTGCTGCTCGCGCTCGGCGCGGCCTGCTGCCAGGTCGGCTACTTCGTGCTGTCCGACCAGGGCGGCGACGCGGGCGACGCGGCCCCGAACCCGCTCGGCGTCATCGCCTACGGACTGCTGATCGGCGCCGCCGTCCTGACCGTCGTCGCACGCCCCTGGAACATGAACTGGTCGGTGCTCGCGCACAGCGCGGACATGAACGGCACGCCGGTCCCGGCCGTCGCCCTGCTGCTGTGGGTCGTACTGGTCGCCACGGTCCTGGCGTACGTCACCGGGGTGCTCTCCGTGCGGCGGCTCTCGCCGCAGGTCGCCGGCGTGGTGGCATGCCTGGAGGCGGTCATCGCGACCGTGCTGGCCTGGGTGCTGCTCGGCGAGCGCCTCTCGGCGCCGCAGGTCGTCGGTGGCGCGGTCGTCCTGCTCGGCGCGTTCATCGCGCAGTCCTCCACGCCGTCGAAGGGCTCGGCGGAGCCGGTGGCGAGCGGCGGGGCGGAAAGGGAGTTGTCGGCCCGGGGAACGGCGGCCTAGGGTACGGATCATGCATTCGGACGCACTCGTTCTTCCGCCTCCGGCCGCCTGAGGCGGGCCCTCCGGTGAGCGCGCCCGGCGATGAGCCGGGCCGAACGGTGCTGCCCGCAGAGGAAGTCCGCACGATCCCGACCGACGGGGTCCTGCGTCCCGAACTTCTGCACCTCTGCGGAGACGACTCATGTCCCATGCTTCTCTTGGCCTGCCCGTCGGGCGTGGCCTGCTCTATCTGATCGTCGCCGGTGCCGCCTGGGGCACCGCCGGCGCGGCCGCCTCGCTGGTCTACCGGACCAGCGACATCGGGCCGGTCACCCTCTCCTTCTGGCGCTGTGCCATCGGCTTCGTCCTGCTGCTCGCCGCGCGCCTGCTGCTCGCCGCGCGCCTGCTGCGCCCGCGCGTGCGGCCGGCGGTGCCCGTGCCGCTCGGCCGCAGGCTGTTGCGGGCCGGTGCCACCGGTGTTGGCCTCGCCGTGTTCCAGACGGCCTACTTCGCCGCGGTCGCGGCCACCGGACTGGCTGTGGCGACCGTCGTCACCCTCGGCGCCGGGCCCGTCCTCATCGCGCTCGGCGCCCGCCTGGCGATGGGCGAACGGCTCGGCCGGGCCGGCCTGACCGCCGTCGCCGGGGCGCTGGCCGGTCTTGGGGTGCTGGTGCTGGGCAGCGGCGGTGCCGCCGTACGGCCGTGGGGCGTGCTGCTCGCCCTGCTCTCGGCGGCCGGCTACTGCGTGATGACGCTGCTCACCCGATGGTGGGGCCGCGACGGCGCTGCCGACCACTCCGGTTCGGCCCTCGGGGCGTTCGCGGTCACCAGCCTGTGCCTGCTGCCGTTCGCGCTGCGGGAAGGGCTGGTGCCGCACACCGACGACCCCGTACGGGTGCTGTGGCTGCTGGCGTACATCGCCTCGGTCCCGACGGCCCTGGCCTACGCGCTCTACTTCGCGGGCGCGGCCGTCGTCCGGTCGGCCACGGTCTCGGTGATCATGCTGCTGGAGCCGGTCAGCGCGGCGGTGCTGGCCATCGCCCTGCTGGGCGAACGCCTCACGGCGGCGACCCTCGTCGGCACCGCACTGATGCTCGGCTCGGTCGCCGGCCTTGCCCTGACGGAGGCGCGCGGAGCGCGAACGACGGCGAAGGAACCGGCGCTCGCATGACACAGGACGGGCCCGGACCGGGGGCCCGCTACCGGGTTGGCTCGCTGGGCTGTCACCGGGAGGGGCTCGTTCGGCCGTGACCGGGAAGGGCCCGCTGGGCTGTCACCGGGATGGGCCCGTTCGGTGTCTCCAGGGCGCGTCGCCCGGGGCGCCACCGGGAGGGGGCCGTTGCTGTCACCGGGGCGGTTGCGTCGAGCGTTTCCGGGCGGGGCCCGCATGCCTGTCGTCGGGACGGGTTTGCCGGGCCGACGCGGGGAGGGGCCTGTCCGGCGTCACCGGGAGGTGTTCGCTCGGTCGTTGCCGTGACGGGTGTGCTGGGCCGTTACCGGCGGGATCCGCACGCCTGTCATCGGGGTGGGCCCGCGAGGTCGTCGTGTGGGAAGGGCCCGCCCTCTGTCGCCAGGGCGGGTCCGTCGGGCGTTACCGGAGCGGGCCGCCCGGCCACCGTCGGGCGGGCCCACCCGTTCAATTCGCGCCTCTGCACAGCAGAGGTTCCCTGGCAGCCGGGTCGCGGGGACCGTCCCGGTCCGCGAATGCCGTCGCGACACGGTCCTGGACCTGTGGGCCGCACCGGAGGCGAGCTCGAAGGTGCTCGCCTCGCCGTGCCCGGCGATGAAGGGTGGCTGGTCGAAGTCGTGGGCGGACAGCCACCGTTGCCCCTCGGCGTCCTCGCGGGGCGCGTCTCACGGGTAGGTCAGCGTCACAGTGACGTGAGATAGCCGGGAAGCTCGGTGGCGTGGGCCAGGTCGGGGTCGGCGAGCGGGGTGCCGTACTCCCTGCGGACCGGGACCACGCCGGCCCAGTGCGGCAGGGAGAGGTCCTCGGGCTCGTCGTTCACGCCGCCGACGCGCAGCTTGGCGGAGACCGCGTCCAGGTCCAGGCGGAGCACGGCGGTCGCGGCCAGCTCCTTGGTGTTGGCGGGGCGGGAGTCGGCCGACCGGCCCGGCACCACGTGGTCGACCAGCGCGTCCAGCGCCAGGCGCTTCTCCTCGGGGTCGGTGACCTGGTGGGCGGTCCCGTGCACCACCACCGAGCGGTAGTTGATCGAGTGGTGGAAGGCGGAGCGGGCCAGGACCAGGCCGTCGACATGGGTGACCGTCAGGCAGACCGGCAGCCCGGGGTCGGTCCTGCCGGCCATCCGCAGCGGGCGCGAGCCCGTCGAGCCGTGCACGTAGAGCCGCTCGCCGACCCGGGCGTACAGCGTTGGCAGCACCACGGGCGCGCCCTCACGGACGAAGCCGAGGTGGCAGACGTAGCCCTCGTCGAGTATCGCGTGCACCAGTTCCCCGTCGTACGACGCCCGGTCGGCGGAGCGGGTGGGAACGGTGCGGTCGGTCGGGGCGTAGGCGGCGGGCGGCGACGTCGGCGGCTGGGTCTCCTGCATTGCGTCCTCCATTGCATTAGTGCATAATCTGCTTTGTGCTAGGAGAGTATCGGATCGAGGGGCGGCGCGCAGCCGAGATCGCGGCGAGCATCGAGCGCGCGGTGGGCTCGGGGGGTCTGGAGCCGGGCCAACCGTTGCCACCCATGCGGGAGTTGGCGGCCCAACTCCGGGTGAACCCCAATACCGTGGCGGCCGCGTACCGGACCCTGCGCGAGCGTGGGGTCATCGAGACCGCCGGGCGCCGCGGCAGCCGGGTGCGGCCCACGCCCGCCACGACCGGGCGGGACCTTGTCCGCGTGGACGTGCCCGAGGGTGTGCGCGACATGTCGAGCGGCAACCCGGATCCGGCGCTGCTGCCGCCGCTGGCACCCGCGTTCGCGGCGGCCGCCGCGCTGGCCGACCGTGAGCCGGTGCTCTACGGGGACGTGGCCGTGGAGCCGGAGCTGGCCCGGATCGCTCGAGCCGCGCTCGACGCCGACGGGGTGCCGGACGGTCCGCTCGCCGTCCTCTCCGGTTCCCTCGACGGGGTGGAGCGCGTCCTCGCCGCCCATCTCAGGCCCGGCGACACCGTCGCCGTCGAGGACCCCGGGTGGGGCCGCACCCTGGACCTCGTCCCCGCTCTCGGACTGCGCACGGCGCCGGTGGGGGTGGACGACGAGGGCCCGCGGGCCGACGACGTGCGCCGCGCCCTCGCGGACGGCGCCCGCGCGCTGATCGTCACGGCCCGCGCGCAGAACCCGACCGGCGCCGCGGTCGGCGCCACGCGCGCGCGTGCCGTGCGGGCCGTCCTCCGGGAACATCCGGAGACGCTGCTGATCGAGGACGACCACGGCCACGGCATCGTGGACCTGCCCCCGCACCCGCTCGCCGGCGCCACCCGGCACTGGGCCTTTCTGCGCTCGGTCGCCAAGGCGTACGGCCCCGACCTGCGGCTCGCCGTGCTCACCGGGGACGAGACCACGGTCGACCGGGTGCACGGCCGGCAGCGCCTCGGGCCCGGATGGGTGAGCCGCCTCCTCCAGCGCGCCGTGGTGCGGCTGTGGTCGGACGGAGCCCTCGATTCGAGCGCGGTGGCCGCGTCCTACCGGCGGCGGCGCGACCTGCTGACCGGCGCGCTGGCCGATCGCGGTATCGCGGCTCACGGGCGCAGCGGGATGAACGTATGGGTGCCCGTGCCGGACGAGACCGGCGTCGTCGCGAGCCTTCTGCACGCCGGCTGGGCCGTCGCCCCCGGCGCCCGCTACCGGCTCGCCGCCCCGCCCGGCATCCGGATCACCGTCTCCACCCTGCGGGACGAGGAGACCGAGCGGCTCGCGGACGCGGTGGCGACGGCCCTGCGTCCGGGGCCCGCGCGGAGTTACGTCTAGTGCTGTGGCCGGAAAGGTTTGCCGGGAAGCTCGCGGCGTCCGGTGCTGGGGGTACCTCCCACGCCTTTCAGGCTGTGGGGGAGCATCGCAAGGCCCGGCCGAAGGCTGGGGGAGTGCCGTGCCGGGCGCCGCGAGCCGGTGGACCTTTCCGGTCGCAGCACTAGGGCCGACCCGAGGCGTCCGGTCCGGTCCTCGCGGTCCTACGCCGTTGTGGCCGGCTCCGGGCGGGAGGGCGGCTCGGGCGTCTTCGGAGCGGAGGCCGGCGCCTGGTCCGGCCGGGGCGCGCCGGGCCCGGCGGACGTGCCGCGGCTCTTCGGGCGGGCCTGGGTCAGCGCCGCGCCCGCCAGGACGATCACCGCGCCGACCGGGGTCGACCAAGTGAGGGTCTCGCCCAGCACGGCGACACCGGCGGCGGTGGCGATCACCGGGACGAAGTACGTGACCATCTGGGCCGTGGTCGGCCCGACCTCCGCGACCAGGCCGTACTGGACGAGCATCGCGAAGCCGGTGCCCAGTGCGCCGAGGGCGGCGATCGCGAGCAGCGGCATGACGGGCAGATGGTCCGGAGCGTTGGTGAACAGCGGTGTGACGACGGCCAGTTGCACCGTGGCCAGCAGCAACTGACCGCCGGTCAGCGACAGGTGGGACTCGGTGGAACCCGCCAGGGTGCGCCGTACGTAGATCCAGCCGACCGGGTAGCTCAGCGAGGCCAGCAGCGCCATCGCCGTGCCGCCGGCGTCCAGTCCGTGGAAGCCCTGCCAGGCACCGAGCACCGTCAGCACGCCGAGGAAGCCCAGCCCGAGGCCCGCCACCCGGAGCCGGGTCGGGCGGTCCTCGGAGAGGGCGACGAGGGACAGGGCCATGCCCCACAGCGGCGAGGTCGCGTTGCAGATCCCCGCGAGGGTGGAGGGGATCGTCAGCTCCGAGTACGCGAAGAGCGAGAACGGCAGCGCGTTGAGGAAGAACGCCGCGACCGCCAGATGCCCCCAGGTCCGCGCACCGCGCGGCAGCCGCTCCCGCTTCACCGCCATCGCCACCGCGAGCACCGCCGTGCCGAACACCAGCCGCCCGAGCGTCACCTGGAACGGGGCGAAGCCGTCCGTGCCCACCTTCATGAACAGGAAGCTGAAGCCCCAGACCAGCGAAAGGAAGGCGAAACGGATCCGCCAGTGCACGGGACGGCGGGCCGGTCGGGCCGGGCCGGACGGGGACTGCGGGGAGGCGGGCGCGGTGCTGCTCATGGTCGTACGATGCACGCTCACGACCTCGTAGCACAATCGAGAATTCACGTGCGATATCTCGTAGCATCGCTTACATGTTGAATCTGGAGCGCCTGCGCACGCTGGACGCCCTCGCTCGGCACGGCTCGGTCAGCGGCGCCGCGGAGGGGATGCACGTGACGACGTCGGCCGTCTCCCAGCAGATGGCCAAGCTGGAACGGGAGGTGGGCCAGCAGCTCCTGGCCAAGAACGGGCGGGGAGTGCGGCTCACGGACGCCGGACGGCTGCTCGCCGAGCACGCGACGCGCATCCTGTCCCAGGTCGAGCTCGCCCAGGCCGATCTGGAGGCGCAGCGCGGACAGGTGGTCGGCGAGCTGCGGCTCGGCGCGTTCCCCACCGCCGCGCGCGGGCTGTTCCCGGCCGCCCTGTCCCATCTGCGCGACCGGCACCCGAGCCTGCGGGTCCACACCACGGAGATGGAGCCGGCCGCGGCCGTGCGCGCCGTGCTGCGCGGCGACGTGGACCTGTCCGTCGTCCTCGACTGGTACAACAAGCCGCTGCCCGTGCCGGACGGGCTCAGCCGGGCCGCGATCCTCGACGACCCCGCCGACGTGGCACTGCCCGCCGCGCACCCCTGCGCCGACCGCACCGAGGTCGACCTGGAGGACTTCGCGGACGACGACTGGGTCGCCTGGGGCGAGGCCGAGTTCTGCGACGAGTGGCTGCTGGACACCCTGCGCTCCAAGGGCGTCGAACCGCGTATCGCGCACCGCGCCGAGGAGCACGCCACCCAGCTCGCCCTGGTCGCCGCCGGCCTCGGCGTGTGCGTGGCTCCCCGGCTCGGGCGCGGGCCGCTGCCCGCCGGGGTGCGGACCGTCCCGGTGCGGCAGGTGGTCCGGCGGCACGTCTACGCCGTCTGGCGCGCCGACGCCGACCGCCGGCCCTCCATCCGCGCGGCCGTCGACGCCCTGCGGACCGTGGGCGCGCGGATCGTCTGAGACGCCGCCGACGGGCCTATACCGAGCCCAGCTTGCGGAAGTCCCAGGAGACGATCTTCTCCGGGGTCAGCCGCAACCACGCGTGCCGGCCGTCGTGCGGCATCTCCTCCAGACCGAAGTTCTTGCGGGCGAACAGCGTCTCGGGCAGGTCGAGTTCGGCGCACAGCTCCCCGGTGCGCGGTGCCTCGCCCACGACCTCCGCCGTGCCGGACAGCTCCGCGCCCCGCAGTTGTTCGTACTCCTCGCCGGTGTCGACAACCACGGCCACCCGCGGATCGCGGCGCAGATCGGCCCAGCGCCTGCTGCGCACCACGGAGTAGAGCCACAGCGAGGTGCCGTCCCAGGCGAACCACAGGGCGCTCACATGCGGAGCGCCGCCGGGCGACACGGTGGCGACCCGGCAGGTGCGCTGGGAGGTCAGGAACTCGTCCAGCTCGCCCGGCGTCATCATGATCTTCCGGCCCCGGCGCTGGGTGACGGTCATGCGGCCCTCTCTCTTCTCTTCTCCCACGCGCGGGGGGCACCCTCCTACGGCCCCCCGCCGCAACCCGCCCCAGCCTCCGCGGGTGTCAGGCGAGCCTGATCTCCCCGTCCGCGACCGAGATGTCCTTGGCGGGCAGCGGCTTCAGGGCCGGGCCCTTCTTGACGCTGCCGTCGGCGGCGGAGAACTCGCTCTGGTGGCACGGGCAGACGATCACGCCGTCGGCAATCCGGTTCACCGCGCAGCCCTGGTGGGTGCAGGTGGAGGAGAAGGCCCTGAACTCGCCCTTCGCCGGCTGCGTGACGACCACGCCCTGAGTGCCGAAGACCTTGCCGCCGCCCTCGGGGATGTCGGAGGTCTTCGCGAGCACGGTGCCGCCGGAGCCCGCCGCGGCGCCGTCACCGCCCGAACCGCCGGTCGTCTGGGACCCGTTCTGGGTGGTGGACGCACCGGAGCCGGACTTGTCCTCCGATCCGCACGCGGTCAGCGCGGCGGCGAGCCCCGCCGCGCCCACCGCCGCCACCACCGTGCGGCGGGCCGGTGCCCCCTGGGGGTGAAGCGATTCGCTGGTCATGCCGACGTTCCCCTTTCGATGCGGGTTTCACGCTGGTTCCGCGCGGGTTCCAGGCAGAGCCTCCTGGCCCGTCCAGGGGTACGGGCGGCGGGCAGCCGGTGTTCAGATCGGGTCCGGATCCCGGCCGGCGGGCGAATCGGACGGCGGCGGGACGCCCGGCAGCGCACCGGTAAAGTGGGGCGGTGCTCAAGGAAGTCATCGCGACCCGCTACATCACTCCGCTGCGCGAGGGCGGCTCGCTGCCGGGGCTCGTCGAGGCCGACGACTTCGGGACGTACGTCCTGAAGTTCACCGGTGCCGGGCAGGGCCGCAAGACGCTCGTCGCCGAGGTGGTCTGCGGGGAACTCGCCCGCCGGCTGGGACTGCGGGTGCCCGGGCTGGTCACGGTCGACCTCGATCCGGTGCTGGGACTCGGCGAACCCGACGAGCAGGTGCAGGAACTGCTCAGGTCCAGCGGCGGCACCAACCTCGGCATGGACTTCCTCTCCGGAGCGCTCGGTTTCGACCCGCTCGCCTTCCCGGTGGACGCTGAAGAGGCGGGCCGGATCGTCTGGTTCGACGCCCTGGTGAACAACGTCGACCGTTCCTGGCGCAACCCCAACCTGCTCAGATGGCGCGGCGAGCTGTGGCTCATCGACCACGGCGCCACGATGATCTGGCACCACAACTGGCCCGGCGCGCAGGGCTCGGCCGGCCGGCCGTACGACGCCTCGGACCACGCCCTCGCACCCTTCGGCCCGGACGTCGCCGCCGCCGCGCGACGGCTGGCGCCCCTGGTCACCGAGGACCTGCTCGCCGAGGTGACCGCCGAGATCCCGGACGCATGGCTGACCGGCGAGCCCGGCTTCGACACGCCCGACGAGCTGCGACGGGCCTACGCACGACCGCTGCTCGCACGGGCCGCCGTGATCCACGAGCGCATCCACGGCATCGAGGAGGCCCAGTGAGCGAGCGTCACCTCGCCGGAGGCGGCCGAGCGGGCGACCGCCACATCGTCCGGGCCGGCCGGACGGACGACCGCGACGTCTTCGAGTACGCCCTGCTGCGCGTCGTCCCGCGCGTCGAGCGCGGCGAGTGCATCAACGCGGGCGTACTCGTCTACAGCCGCGCCCGGGCCTACGTCGGCGCCCGCACCCACCTGGACGAGTCCCGGCTGCTCGCCCTGGACCCGGACGCGGACGTCGCGGGCGTCCGCGCCGCGCTCGCCGCGATAGAGAGCGTGTGCGCCGGGGGAGCGGGGGCCGGGCAGGCCGCGGGCGACGACGCCGGGCGGCGCTTCCGCTGGCTGGTCGCGCCCCGCTCCACCGTCGTCCAGCCCGGTCCGGTGCACACCGGACTGACCACCGACCCGGCCGCGGAGCCGGAGCGGTTGCTGGACCTCCTGGTGAGGTAATGGATCACATGCACCCGGTGCGCCGTTGACACCGGGTGCCACGGCTTCTAGCGTCGCATCCACCAAAGGTACTAAGCGGTCGCTCACCGTAGATCAGGTTCTCTCAAGGGCGAGGAGAAGCAGCAATGTCCACCACTGAGCAGCGGGTCGCCGTCGTCACCGGTGCCGCGCGCGGCATCGGCGCCGCCACCGCCGTACGACTGGCCGCCGAGGGGCGCGCGGTCGCCGTGATCGACCTCGACGAGTCCGCCTGCAAGGACACCGTGGAGAAGATCACCGCGGCCGGCGGCAAGGCCATCGCGGTCGGCGCCGACGTCTCGGACGAGGCACAGGTCGAGGCGGCAATCGCGCGTGTGGTCGAGGAACTCGGCGCGCCCACCATCCTGGTCAACAACGCGGGCGTGCTTCGCGACAACCTGCTGTTCAAGATGAGCGTCTCGGACTGGGACACCGTCATGAACGTCCACCTGCGCGGCTCCTTCCTGATGAGCCGTGCCTGCCAGAAGCACATGGTGGACGCCGGCTTCGGCCGGATCGTCAACCTCTCCTCGTCCTCGGCGCTCGGCAACCGCGGCCAGGCCAACTACTCGGCCGCCAAGGCCGGTCTGCAGGGCTTCACCAAGACCCTCGCCAAGGAACTCGGCAAGTTCGGCATCACCGCCAACTCCGTCGCCCCGGGCTTCATCGCCACCGAGATGACCAAGGCCACCGCGGAACGCGTCGGCATGGGCTTCGAGGACTTCAAGGCCGTGGCCGCCACCCAGATCCCGGTGCAGCGCGTCGGCGAACCGGAGGACATCGCCAACGCCATCGCCTTCTTCACCGGTGACGCGGCCGGCTTCGTCTCCGGCCAGGTGCTGTACGTCGCCGGCGGGCCGCTCGACTAGGGATCACGGACATGACTGAACTTTCCGGCAAGGTAGCCCTCGTCACCGGCGCGAGCCGCGGCATCGGATACGGCATCGCCGAGGCGCTGGTCGCCCGGGGCGACCGGGTGTGCATCACCGGCCGCAACGAGGAGGCCCTGAAGGAGGCCGTGGAGAAGCTCGGCTCCGACCGGGTCGTCGCGGTCGCGGGCAAGGCCCACGACGAGGCCCACCGGGCCGAGGCCGTCGAGCGCGTCATGGAGGCGTTCGGCCGCGTGGACTTCCTGATCAACAACGCCGGCACCAACCCGGTGTTCGGACCGATCGCCGACCTCGACCTGAACGTGGCGCGCAAGGTCTTCGAGACCAACGTCGTCTCCGCGCTCGGCTTCGCCCAGCGCACCTGGCACGCCTGGCAGAAGGACCACGGCGGCGCGATCGTGAACATCGCCTCGGTCGCTGGCCTGTCGGCCTCGCCGTTCGTCGGCGCCTACGGCGTCAGCAAGGCGGCGATGATCAACCTGACCCAGCAACTGGCGCACGAGTTCGCGCCGAAGGTGCGGGTCAACGCGATCGCGCCGGCCGTGGTGAAGACCAAGTTCGCCAAGGCGCTGTACGAGGGCCGGGAGGAGGAGGCGGCCGCCTCCTATCCGCTGGGCCGGCTCGGCGTGCCCTCCGACATCGGCGGCGCGGCGGCGTTCCTCACCTCCGCGCAGTCCGACTGGGTCACGGGACAGACGCTCGTCGTCGACGGCGGCATCTTCCTCAACGCCGGGGTGGGCTGACCCGCCGACGGACCCGGGCGCCGATACCGTCTCTTCATCCCTTCGTCGACATACGGCTTCGTCGACGTTCAGTTGGCGGAATCGGCGCCCGTGCCGAAGGTCCCCGCGCGCACGGCGGGATGACAACGTCGTCATGTTCCGAACTGATCAAGAGCCCCTTCCGAAGCAGGTTCAACGGGCGGGGCTCTGCGGTATGGTCTGCCGACCCCTTGGTATGGCAGATCGAGGAGCGTGCGCGTGTTCAACCGGAACCGATGCCTGCGGCCGGCAGTCGCGACCGCGGCCCTATCCCTGGTGGCCGGCTGCGGCGTCTTTTCCAATGGCGACTCGAATGGCAAGGGACCGATTCTCGTCGGGACCACGAGCGCCCCCAGCACCCTGGACCCGGCCGCTTCCTGGGACGGTTCCTGGGAACTCTTCCGGAACATCTATCAGACCCTGCTGGCCTACCCGAACGGCGCGACCACGCCCCAGCCGGACGCCGCGGAGAGCTGCAAGTTCACCGACAACAGCTACCAGACCTACCGCTGCGAGCTGCGCCCGGACATGAAGTTCGCCGACGGGCACGTGCTGGACGCGCGTGCCGTCAAGTACTCGATCGACCGGATCAGGACCATCAACGTGGCCGGCGGCCCGGCGGGGCTGCTCGGCAGCCTGGACCAGGTGCAGGTGGACGGTGACCGGGTCGTGGTCTTCAAGCTGAACAAGCCCGACGCCACCTTCCCGTTCGTGCTCGCCACGCCGGCCATGTCGATCGTGGACCCCGAGGACTACCCCGAGCGCTCACTGCGCAAGGACAACAAGGTCGACGGGTCCGGACCGTACTCCCTGAAGACGTACGAGGAGGGGAAGAAGGCGGAACTGGTCGGGAACGACCACTACAAGGGGTTCGCCGATCGAAGAAACGACGCGGTGACCATACGCTACTTCCAGGACTCGGCCGCCATGGTCAAGGCGCTGCGGGACAAGCAGATCGACGTGACCTACCGAGGTCTGGGCGCCGACGACATCATCTCCCTCCAGCGCAGGGACACCAAGGACCTCCAGCTCGTCGAGGGCGCCGGCACCGACATCAGCTACCTGGTGTTCAACCCGAAGGACCCCTGGTCCGCCAAGCTGGCCGTGCGCCAGGCCATCGCCCAGGTCGTCGACCGCGCCGCCATCGCGCACAACGTCTACAAGGACACGGTCGACCCCTTGTACTCCATGGTCCCCAAGGGCCTCACCGGCCACACCACCGGATTCTTCGACGACTTCGGCGACCCCAGCGTCGCCAAGGCCCGCAAGATCCTCACCGACGCGGGCATCACCGAGAAGGTCCCGCTCACCTTCTGGTACACGACCGACCGCTACGGCTCGGAGACGGCCAAGGAGTTCGAGGAGCTCAAGCGGCAGCTCGACGGCTCCGGCCTGTTCACGATCACCCTGAAGAGCCGGCCCTGGAAGACGTACGTCGTCGGCTACCAGAAGGGCGAGTACCCGGTCTTCGGACGCGGCTGGTTCCCGGACTTCCCCGACGCCGACAACTTCATCGCCCCGTTCGTGGGCGAGCAGAACGCGCTCGGCACGCCCTACCCGGAGAAGCAGATCACCACGAAGCTGCTGCCCGAGTCGCGCCGCGAGGCCGACCGCGCGAACGTGATCACGCAGTTCCAGCGGGCGCAGCAGATCCTGGTGGACGACGCGCGGCTGCTGCCACTGTGGCAGGGCAAGGTGTACGTGGGCGCCAACGACGACATCTCCGGCGGTGAGCGGGCGCTCGACCCGTCGACGATCATGATGATGTGGGAGCTGTCCCGGAAGACCAGCTGGTAGGCGGGGCGTTCTTCCGGGCGTGGGCCCGTTGTCAGCGGTCGCCTGTAGGTTCTGAGACCTGGAAGTGACCACACATCGTGAGGACGTTGACGTGACCGACATCGCCATGCTGCCCGAGTCCTGGCGCGGGGTTCTGGGTGACGAACTGCAGCAGCCCTACTTCAAGGAGCTGACCGAGTTCGTCGAGGAGGAGCGGGCGAAGGGCCCCGTCCATCCGCCGCGCGAGGAGGTCTTCGCCGCGCTGGACGCCACGCCGTACGACAAGGTGAAAGTCCTGATCCTCGGTCAGGACCCCTACCACGGCGAGGGCCAGGGCCACGGCCTGTGCTTCTCGGTGCGCCCCGGAGTGAAGGTCCCGCCGTCGCTGCGCAACATCTACAAGGAGATGCACGAGGAGCTGGGCACGCCGGTGCCGGACAACGGCTACCTGATGCCGTGGGCCCGGCAGGGCGTGCTCCTGCTGAACGCGGTGCTCACGGTGCGCGGTGGCGAGGCCAACTCCCACAAGGGACGCGGCTGGGAGCGGTTCACCGACGCGGTGATCCGCTCGGTGGCCGGCCGGCCCGACCCCGCGGTCTTCGTCCTGTGGGGCAACTACGCGCAGAAGAAGCTCCCGCTGATCGACGAGACCCGGCACGTGGTGATCAAGGGTGCGCACCCGTCGCCGCTGTCGGCGAAGAAGTTCTTCGGCTCCCGTCCGTTCACCCAGATCAACGAGGCGGTGGCACGGCAGGGGCACGAGCCGATCGACTGGGCGATCCCGAACCTGGGGTGACGTGGGCGCGGGGGCGCCCGATCGGCGGTTGTCACGGTTAGCGTCGTAGGCGTCGGTCGGGACGGTCCTGGAGGGCGTGCGGTGGTGGAGCGACAGGAGCAGGCGTCGTCGGACGCCGTGCTGACGCGGATCGGACAGGGTGTCCTGCTGCATCACGCCGGGGACCGCGAGGAGGCCCGGGGGCGCTTCCTGGCCCTGTGGGCGGAGATCGGCGAGGACGGCGATCCGCTGCACCGCTGCACGCTGGCCCACTACATGGCCGACACCCAGGACGACCCCGCGGACGAGCTGGCCTGGGATCTCAGGGCGCTCTCTGCGGCCCAGGAGCTCACGGGGGACCGGCTCGCCGGGCGCGAGGGCGCGCCCGCGGTCCGCGCCCTGTACCCGTCCCTGCATCTCAACCTGGCCGCCGACTACGCGAAACTCGACCACCGCGCGGCCGCCCGGGACCACCTCCACCACGCCCGCACCGCGGCGGACGCCCTCGGCCCCGACCACTACGGCGACGGCGTCCGCTCGGCCATCCAGCGCCTCGCGCTGCGGCTGGGGGAGAGTGGCCCAGGCCCGGAGTCGGGGGGCCCACCGCGGCAGCGGTCGTAGGACGGGCCACAGGGCCGCCGGGGCCGGGGAGGCGGGCGTGGGGAACAACAACCGCCCGGACGCTCTGTGCCCGCCGCGAGGTCAACGGCTCACTGCCCGCGCGGTGCCGTGCCGGTGACCCCGGGCGTGGTGCCGCGAGGCCGCACTCGTCGGGGATCGACGGGGGCGGGCGCCTCACCGGGCGCACCTCCGCCAGTGCGTGGTTGCTGCCGGGCCGGCGGCGTTGCTTCCGGGCTGCCGGCAGTTCGACGTCGTACCGCGCCGAGCACGCGGACGCCGGAGGCTGCGCCCGTGCGGGCTCCGCGCCGTGCCCATGGCGCAGGCCCGTCGTGTCTCAGCGGTTGTACGTCTGGCGGCAGATCCTGCTCTCCGGGCTGTCCGGTTTCCAGCCGCCGTAGTGCCTGCCGAGGGCGCAGACGTCCGCGTTCGGTGGCAGGGCGTGCTTGGTGCCGGGGAGCTGGGCGCGCGGCGGGGACTCGGGCCGTGGGTGCCGGGGAGCCGCGTGCGCCGGTGCCCGGCTGGGGGAGTGCGCCGGTGCCGGGGGCTGCCGCTCGCCGGGCGGGGCTCCCGCGGACGGCGCCTGGGCCGGTCCGGCGGGTGAGGCGGAGTGGTTCGGGTTCCCGACGTGCTCGAGGGCCTCGCGGGCGGGGGCCTGCACGGCCGGGTGCCCGGCGCTGCCGTCCGGGCGCGGGACCGAGAGCGGGGTGGTGGCCGCCGCCGGGCCCGACGCCGGCGGCCGCTCGACCGTGACACAGCCGGAGAGGGCCGAGACGGCCACGGAGACCAGGAGCGTTGCGGTGGTCGTCTTACGATGCACCCGCGCAACTCTGCTGGGTCCGGGCCATGATCGGAACCGCGGTCGGGCGGAGGATGCCACGGACGGGTGATCCTGGGCCCCGTAAGGGGTGTGCCACCGCGCCCGCGGTGACACGGGTGCCGCGGGCCGGCTTCAGTCTCCGGTCGTTCCGTCGATCCGCTCGCGGAGCAGGTCGGCGTGCCCGTTGTGCCGGGCGTATTCCTCGATCATGTGGGTGTAGATCCACCGCAGGCTGAACGGTTCGTCGGTGCGCCTGCTCTTGCGCTGCGACAGTTCGTCCAGGCCGAGACCCGCGGCGTTGCGGCGGGCGGTCTCGATCTCGGACTGCCAGGTGGCGTACGCCTCCGCCCAGGTGTCCGCCTCGGTGACGTGGAAGTCGCCGTCCGGGTCCTGCTCGTCGTAGTAGATCGGTCCGGGGTCGTCCATCACGAGCACATTGCGGAACCAGTGCCTCTCCACCTCGGCCATGTGCCGCACCAGACCCATCAGGGTCAGCTCGGACGGCTCCGCGGACGCGATCCGCAACTGCTCGTCGGTCAGGCCCTCGCACTTCTGCGCCAGCGTCTGCCGGTGGTACTCCAACCAGCCTTCCAGCATGTCGCGTTCGGAGGCGTTCTGGGCGGGCTCTTGTCGTCGCTCGGTCGTCATGCCCCGATCCTGGCCCACACCCGGCCCGTCACACCAAGGGTTTTCCGGCGCCGAACATCCCCTCCAGCAGCTCCCGCAATCCCGCCCGCAACTCCTCCAGTTCCGGCACCCGGGCATGGAAGGATCCCGCCACGCAGGAGTACATGAGCCCGTCCGCCCAGGCGACCAGCGACAGCACGTGCCGCTCCGGGGCGGTCGAGCCCATCGCCGTGACCAGCGCGCCGAGTTGGTCACGGAAGCGGGCACCCGCCGCGTCGAAGTAGGAGCGCAGTTCCGGGCGGCGGGTGGCCTCCAGGGCCAGTTCGTAGCGGGCGAGGGTCAGGGCCCGGTTGCGGGTCAGCGCTCGGTGGGTGGCCAGCGCCAGTCCCTCCACCAGCGAGTCGAGACCCCCGGTTCGCGGATCCGGCATCTCGTGCAGCGCCAGCACCCGTGCCTCCCGCTCGGCCAGCCGCCGCACCGCCAGTTCCAGCAGGGCCTGCCGGGTGCGGGCGAGGTTCGACGTCGAGCCCTGCGGCAACCCGGCCCTCTCGTCGACCGCCCGGTGCGTCAGACCACGCATCCCGCGCTCGGCGAGCAGGGCGAGCGCGGTGTCGGCGACGAGATCGGCGCGCTGAGCGCTCTCGGGACGTGCGGACATGGAGATCAACCTACCCGGCGACTACACCCGTAGTGCAGCGCACTACATCCGTAGTATCGTCGAGCCGCCGGTCCACTACAGATGTAGTCTCACTGTGCAGGAGGAGCCATGCCCCAGCAGCCACGCGCCGTCGTCATCGGCGGCGGCATCGCAGGACTCACCGCGGCCGCGGCCCTGCACCTCGGCGGCCGGCAGGTCACCGTGCTGGAACGAGCCCGCTCCCTGGAGCCCGTCGGCGCCGCCATCTCGCTCTCCCCGAACGCCCTGCGCGCCCTGGACGTCCTCGGCATCGGCGACCGGATCCGCGATCTCGCCGCCTGGCAGGGCGAGGGCGGACTGCGCAGCCCGTCCGGCCGCTGGATCACCAGGACGGACGCCGCCGTGGCGGCCGAGCGGTTCGGCGGTCCCCTCGTCCTGCTGCACCGCGCCACCCTGATCGACAGCCTGGCCGCCCTCCTCCCGCCCGGCACCGTCCGCACGGCCGCCGACGCGCGCCTCGCCGACCCGGGGGACGACCAGCGCCCGGCCCGCGTGAGCACCCCCGACGGTGAACTGGAGGCCGACCTGGTGGTGGCCGCCGACGGTGTCCACTCCGCCGTGCGCCGCACGCTGTTCCCGGCCCATCCCGGGGCCGTCTACGCCGGATTCACCACCTGGCGGGTCGTGATCCCCGTGCCCGGTGCCGAGTTCGCGTCCCACGAGACCTGGGGCAGAGGATGCCTGTGGGGCACGCATCCGCTCAAGGACGGCAGGGTCTACGCGTACGCCGCCGCGGTCACGCCTCCCGGACAGCGTGCGGCCGACGACGAGAAGGCCGAACTCCTGCGCCGCTTCGGCCACTGGCACGACCCGATCCCCGCCGTCATCGCCGCCGCCCGCCCCGAGGACGTGCTGCGCCACGACGTCCACCACATCGCGCAGCCGCTGCCCGCCCACCACCGCGGCCGGACCGTGCTCATCGGCGACGCCGCCCACGCCATGCCGCCGACCCTCGGGCAGGGCGGCAACCAGGCCATCGAGGACGCCGTCGTCCTCGCCCACCACGCGGACGACCTCGCCGCCCACACCGCGGCCCGGCTGCCCCGCACGACCGCGATCGCCCGCCAGGCCGTCCGGACCGCGCGGCTCGACATGATGCGCAATCGCGCCGGGATCGCCCTGCGCGACAACGCGATCGCCGCGCTGTCCAGGATCAGCCCGAACCTGCTCCTGCGCGGATTCGACGGCATCGCCGACTGGCGTCCCCCGCAGCCCCCGTATGCTGCCGTGCAGTCAGGCACGGCAGAGCGGTGAAGGAGCTTACGTGAAGGTCGGCTGCATCGGACTCGGCGACATCGCGCAGAAGGCGTACCTGCCGGTGCTCGGCACCCAACCCGGAGTCGACCTGCACCTGCAGACCCGGACGCCCGAAACGCTCCAGCGGGTCGCGGACAGCCTGCACCTGCCCGCGGAGCGGCGCCACACCGACCTGGACTCCCTGCTCTCCCAGGGCCTCGACGCCGCCTTCGTGCACGCCCCCACCGCCGTCCACCCGCAGATCGTCACCCGGCTCCTGGAAGCGGGCGTGCCGACGTACGTCGACAAGCCGCTCGCCTACGAACTCGCCGACTCCGCGCGCCTGGTCGGACTCGCCGAGGAGCGGAACGTCTCGCTCATGGTCGGCTTCAACCGGCGCCACGCACCCGGCTACGTGCAGTGCGCCGACCACCCCCGCGAGCTGATCCTGATGCAGAAGAACCGCATCGGACTGCCCGAGGACCCGCGCACGATGATTCTCGACGACTTCATCCACGTCGTGGACACCCTGCGGTTCCTGGTGCCGGGCGAGGTCGACGACGTCACCGTACGCGCGCGTGTGCGTGACGGCCTGCTGCACCATGTCGTGCTGCAACTCGCCGGGGACGGATTCACCGCGCTCGGCGTGATGAACCGGCTCAGCGGTTCGACG
Organism: Streptomyces sp. NPDC004721; assembly: GCF_053601495.1. Classification (NCBI taxonomy): domain Bacteria; kingdom Bacillati; phylum Actinomycetota; class Actinomycetes; order Kitasatosporales; family Streptomycetaceae; genus Streptomyces; species Streptomyces sp. NPDC004721. The sequence goes on along the minus strand of NZ_JBSGBZ010000038.1, from coordinate 56,823 downwards.
GAGGAGGTCCTCGAGGTCTCCGGGCAGGACACCAAGCGGCAGGTGGTCAACCTCGCCGAGACCGTCGACCACAAGGGCCAGCCGACCGTGCGCCGGCGCGGCGACTGGGTGCCCGTCGCCCGGCAGCGCGGAATCGAACAGGCCGTGCTGTCCTTCCTCGACGCCGTACGCGCCGGGAAGGTGCTCAGCGCCCGTGACGCGCTGGAGACCCACGAACTGTGCGAACGGGTGGTACGGACGGTTCTGGAGCGCTCCGGCGCCGCCTGAGCGCCCGCAGCCCCTCCGTCGCACCCAGCACGGCCAGCACCAGCAGCGCACCGTGTGCCGGCCAGTCGCCGAAGCGGACGTACAGGGTGGCGCCGTGCGCGGTCGGCACGTCGTACACGCGCGCGGTGCTCGTGTCCGTGCCCAGCCAGGAGCCGACGCGCTGCCCGCGCGGGCCGTACACGGCGGACACACCCGTCAGCGTGGCGTGCACCATCGGCCGCCCGGTCTCGGCGGCACGCAGCGCGGCCAGCGAGGCATGCTGCTCGGGGGCCCAGCTCTGCTGGAAGGTCGACGTCGAGGACTGCGCGAGCAGCACCTGCGCGCCGTCCTGCGCGAGATGCCGGCTCATGTCGGGGAACGCCGTCTCGAAGCAGATCATCGGGCCGACGCGCAGGCCGTGGCCGACGTTCATCACCACCTGCTCGGTGCCCCGCCTGCGGTCCTCACCCGCGGCCCGGCCGACGGAGGTCGCCCAGCCGAGCACCGAGCGGGCCGGGATGTACTCGCCGAACGGGACGAGTCGCATCTTGTCGTAGCGCTCGCGGGTCGGGCCGTCCGGACCGACGAGGACCGAGCTCTTGTATATGCCGGGCTGGTCGGAGCGCCGGGCGTCCACGTTGACCAGCACGTCGGCGCCGGTCGCGCGGGACAGCGCCGCGATCCGCCGCGCCAGGTCCGGCCGGTGACTCAGGTCGAAGCCGACGCTGCTCTCGCCCCAGACGATCAGGTCGGGGTGCTGCCCCACCAGCCGCTGGGTCAGCTGCTCCTCCAGGTCGAACCGCCGCTGCCCGCTCTCGATGCCGGCCACGACACCCGGCTGCACGACGGCGATCCGGACGTGGCCGTCGACGTCGGGCCGCGGCGCCCACATCCACACCGCCGAGGTCGCCGCGGCCGTGGCCACCAGCCCGGCCACCGCCGGTACCCGGGACGTGCGGACCGCGACGAGCAGCGCGACGGCGACATTGACGGCCACCACCAGGAAGCTCAGCAGCCACACCCCGCCCACGGAGGCCAGCCGCAGCGCCGGGGCGACCTGCCACTGGCTGGAGCCCAGCATGCCCCACGGCCCGCCCAGCCCCTGCCAGGACCGGACGAGCTCGACCACCAGCCACGCCGACGGCAGCACGACCAGCGCGGCCGCGGCCCGCCCCGGTGAGGGCGTCCCCGCCAGGAACCGCCGTACCAGCCAGCCCCAGGGCGCCCACAGCAGGCCCATGAGCGCGGCGAGCACGACGGTGAACACGTGCAGGTTCGGCAGCAGCCAGTGGAAGACGGCCAGCATGAACCCCAGCCCGCCGAACCAGCCGTCGTACGCCGCCCGCTTCCCGGTCGGGGCAGAGCGGACCAGCAGGATCCACGGGACCAGGGCGACGTAGGCGAACCACCACAGCGACGGGGCGGGAAACGCGAACACGAACAGGGCGCCCGCGAGCGCGGCGAACACCGAACGCCGCCACGGGGAGGTGAGCCACCGGCCGAACGTCTTCATACGGTGCCCTCCTACCCCCCCACGGATGGCTCCAGTGTGCGCGCCCCGGAAGATCCCGCCCAGAGGGCCTTGGAGGGGCTCGGAATTCCCGCCTCCGCGCGCGGGCGGCCGGGGTCCTAGGATGATCACATGGGGTGTGGTCGCTCGGGGCTGCGGAGGTCCGAATGAAACGTCTCGTGACAGTCGTCACCGGCGGTGGCCGGGGCATCGGGGCCGCGATCTGCCGGCGGCTCGCGGCCGACGGGCACGACGTGGTCGTGGGGTACGTCGACGACACCGAGGCCGCCGAGGCGGTGGCCGACGAGGTGCTCGAGGCCGGGGCGCGCGGGGTGACCGTGCGGATGGACACCTCGGTGGAGGCGGACGTCGAACGGCTCTTCGCCACGGCGGAGGAACGACTCGGGCCCGTCACCGGGCTGGTGAACAACGCTGGGGTGAGCGGACCGCTGGGCCGGCTCGCCGACACCGACACCGCCGACCTGCGACGCGTCGTGGACGTCAACCTCCTGGGCACCCTGCTGTGCTCGCGCCGTGCGGCCCAGCTGATGGCGCCCCGGAAGAACGGCGTGATCGTGAACGTCTCGTCCGCGGCCGCCACGCTCGGCAGCCCCGGGGAGTTCGTCCACTACGCCGCGACGAAGGCCGCCGTGGACGCCCTCACCCTGGGCCTGGCCAAGGAACTCGGCCCGGACGGCATCCGCGTCAACGCGGTCGCGCCCGGCATGATCGACACCGGGATGCACGCGGCGATGGGCGACCCGGACCGGGTGCGGCGGGCGGCCGGAAACATCCCGCTGGGCCGGGCGGGCCGGGCGGAGGAGATCGCCGCGGCCGTCGCATGGCTGATGTCACCGGACGCCTCCTACACGACGGGAGCGGTACTGCGGGTGTCGGGCGGACGCTGAGCTCGAACCGGGTCGCCGGCCCGGGCCGGAGCGGCGACCGCCCGTGGCCCGGGGGCGTCAGGCGGCCGCGATGAGCTCGTCCCTCATCGCGGTGGCCCACTCGACCACCAGCAACTCGTACTCCTCGCGCTCCTGGGTCGACAGGGACCCGCCCGAGCGCAGCCACAGCGACCGGATCTGCTCGTTCAGCTCGGCGGCGGACCGCACGGAACCAGGGGCCACTGAATCGGGGAACATGGCCACAGCCTAGGGGCAAGGACTGACACTGCGCTACCGGACGGCTACAGCGGCCGTATGGACTCGGTCACCCGCGCCCGTCCCGGCCTCCGTACCGACCGGGTCGCCGAGTACGTGTACGCGTGCGGTGCCGTCAGCGGTTCCGCAGGTGGTGGCGCTTGCGCCAGGCGACCGCCGTGCCGAGCACGGCCGGTACCACGATGCAGGCCATCGCCAGGAGGAAGGCCGGAGAGGTCGGCGCGGAGGCGCGGGCGCCGGCGACGGCGTAGGCGGCGGTGTTGGGGATCGAGCCGAGGGCCGTGGCGAGGAGGAACGTCGTCCAGCCCATGCGGGAGACGGCGGCGCAGTAGTTGGCGGCCCAGAACGGGACTCCCGGGAAGAGCCGGGCCGCCATCATCGAACGGAAGCCGTGCCGGCTGAGCTGACCGTCCGCCGCCTTCAGCAGCCGGCCGCGCAGCAGCGGGCGCAGCGCGTCCTGGCCCAGCACGCGGCCGAGGCCGAAGGCCGCCCCCGCGCCCAGCACGGTGCCGGCCAGCGCCGCCGCCAGTCCCAGCTGCGAGCCGAACAGCGCGCCCGCGGCCAGGTTCAGCAGCGGCCGTGGCACGAACGCCACCGTGCACAGGCCGTACGCCGCGGCGAACACCACCGCCGCGCCGGCCCCGCCCAGCTGCGGCGGCCAGCCGTGCGCCAGCAGTCTCTGCGGCTCGAAGAGCAGCACGGACACTCCGGCCGCCGTGAGCAGGACGAGCAGGAGGGAGAGCCGCGCCCAGGGCGACAGCAGCACGCCCGCGCAGCGGGAGGCGAGGCCGGCCGGCGCGGTGGACGGAACGGCCGGGGCCGGCGGCCCGGTGGGGACGGCGGCGGCCGGCTCGGTGGCGGCGGCCCGGGGAGAGGCCGTGGCGGTGCCCCCAGAGCGGGTGGTGGCATCGAGCATTCGGTGACATTAGCGGACGGATGCGAGTGATCGCCGCATGGCCCGGGTCACGAGTGCGCCGAGTGCGCACGCCGCCGGCGCCTCGGCCAAGTCCCCAACCAAGCCCCCGGCCCTCCTGTCCTGAGAACCGTTCGCCGCCCTAAAACCGTTCGACGGGCGGCCGGGGTGTCGTGAATGATCTGTCCCATGTTCCGGCACGCCTTCGTCCTCGCAGCATCCGCGGTCGCGGATGCCCCGGAGGCTGCCGTCCTCATCCTCGTCGCCGCAGTCGACGGCGCCCGAAGCTGACCCTCCCCGGACCGTCCGGCGGACCCCTCAGGGGGAGGGTCGGCCATCCCGTGGGGTCCCGCAGCATCGACCAGGCTTCGAGGTACAGCCATGCCCAAGACGGCGTACGTACGCACCAAACCGCACCTGAACATCGGCACGATGGGTCATGTCGACCACGGCAAGACCACGTTGACCGCCGCCATCACGAAGGTGCTCGCCGAGCGCGGCTCCGGCACCTTCGTCCCGTTCGACCGCATCGACCGGGCTCCGGAGGAGGCCGCGCGCGGCATCACCATCAACATCGCGCACGTCGAGTACGAGACCGACACCCGGCACTACGCGCACGTGGACATGCCGGGCCATGCCGACTACGTCAAGAACATGGTCACCGGGGCCGCGCAGCTCGACGGCGCGATCCTCGTCGTCTCCGCGCTCGACGGGATCATGCCGCAGACCGCCGAACACGTACTGCTCGCCCGGCAGGTGGGCGTGAACCACATCGTCGTCGCCCTCAACAAGGCCGACGCCGGTGACGAGGAGCTCATCGACCTCGTCGAACTGGAGGTCCGCGACCTGCTCACCGAGCACGGCTTCGGCGGCGACGCGGTACCCGTCGTACGGGTCTCCGGGCTTCGCGCCCTGGAGGGCGACCCGCGCTGGACGGCGTCGATCGAGGCGCTGCTCGACGCGGTGGACACCTACGTGCCGATGCCCGAGCGGTACCTGGACGCGCCGTTCCTGCTGCCGGTGGAGAACGTGCTCACCATCACCGGCCGCGGAACCGTGGTGACGGGCGCGGTCGAGCGCGGCACGGTCCGCGTCGGCGACCGGGTCGAAGTGCTGGGTGCCGGCCTGGAGACGGTGGTCACCGGACTGGAGACCTTCGGCAAGCCCATGGAGGAGGCGCAGGCCGGGGACAACGTGGCGCTGCTGCTGCGCGGGGTGCCGCGTGACGCGGTCCGCCGCGGCCACGTCGTCGCGGCGCCGGGCAGCGTGGTCCCGCGCCGGCGCTTCACCGCGCGGGTGTACGTGCTGTCGGCGCGCGAGGGCGGCCGTACGACACCGGTGTCCACCGGCTACCGGCCGCAGTTCTACATCCGCACGGCGGACGTGGTGGGCGACGTCGACCTTGGCGAGGCGGTCGTCGCGCGACCCGGCGACACGGTCACGATGACGGTGGAGCTGGGGCGCGAGGTGCCCCTGGAGCCGGGGCTGGGGTTCGCCATCCGTGAGGGCGGCCGCACCGTCGGCGCGGGGACCGTGACCGCCGTCGTGTGAACGCCGTCGTGTGAAGGGGACCGCGGAGGCCGGGGACCGCCGGCCGGTGCTTGCCGGCCGGCGGTCCCCTCGCCGCCCCTTGCATGGCGGAGGCGTCCGGTGTGTGACGGGGCCGTCCGGGGTGTGACGGACCGGCACAATGGACACGTGAACGAGCCCATACCCGTGACCCGAGCCGTCGATCACGGGACCGCCAAGCTGATGCCCGACGTCGACCGCGAGCGGGCCTGGCTGCTGACCGTGGACGGTGCGCCGCAGTCGTACGTCGACCTGGACGAGCCCACCCACCTGGAGTTCGAGTACGCGCGGCGGCTCGGCCACGCCCTGGACACGGTCGCGCTGCCGGGCTCCCCGCTGGACGTGCTGCACCTCGGCGGGGGCGCCCTCACACTGCCGCGGTACGTGGCCGCGACCCGGCCCGGCTCCCGGCAGGACGTCGTCGAGGCCGACCGCGGCCTGCTGGAGTTGGTCGTCGCCCAGCTGCCGCTGCCGGACGGCGCCGACGTCTCGCTGCACACCGCCGACGCCCGCGCCTGGCTGGAGGCCGCCCCCGACGACTCGGCTGACGTACTGGTCGCGGACGTCTTCGGCGGCTCCCGCGTGCCGGCCCACCTCACGTCCCTCGGCTACGTCCACGAGGCGGAGCGCGTGCTGCGCCCCGACGGCGTCTACCTCGCCAACCTCGCCGACGCCGCCCCGTTCGCCTTCCTGCGTTCCCAACTCGCCACCCTCGCGGTGGCCTTCGAGGAGATCGCGCTGATCGCCGAACCCGCGGTGCTGCGCGGCCGCCGCTTCGGCAACGCGGTGCTGATCGCCGCGCACCGCCCGCTCGACGTGGCCGCGCTGACCCGGCGGACCGCCTCCGACGCGTTCCCCGCCCGCGTCGAACACGGCGCCGCACTAAAGGAGTTCACCGGGAACGCCGAGCCGGTGCGGGACGACGAGGCCGTAGCGTCGCCCGAGCCTCCGGACGGCGCGTTCGGCATCGGCTGACCAGGGCCGCCCGGCGCCGCCACGGCGGCCGGTCAGCCGCCGGTCGGGGTTCCGTGCAGCCGGACCGTGCCGAGGATCTTCATGATGGTCGCGGTGGGGACCTCCTCGCCCACGCCCTTGGCACCGTAGAAGTTCCAGGACACGAAGTCCCCGGCGGAGTTCTTGAAGCCGAAGGAGAGCGCCTTGCCGTCGCTCGCGCACTTGCCCTTCTGGGGCGTGTTGTTCGACTGGGCCCAGGCGACGCTGCCCTTGATGCCCGACGTGGTCGTGTAGGGCTTGGCCTTCTGGTCGAACGTCAGGCTCTTCTTGTCGGGTTGGGTGTAGCCGCCGTAGACCCACCAGCCCACGGTGTTCACGGCCACCTCGTTGGTGTCCTTGGCGCCGTCGGCGCCCTTGGTGCCCACCGCGGCGAGCGACGTGTCCTCGTCGCGGCCGTCCTTGTCGTCGTCGGACGTGCACCACTTCGACTTGTACTCGGCCACGCCGGACATGATGGTGAGCAGCTTGCCGTTCTTGTGGTCCTCGAAGCCGATGCTCACCCCCGCCGACTGGACCTCCCAGTCGGCCGGGACGTCGAAGGCGATGCCCCGCTTGGGGTTCACGACGACCTTCCAGCCGGGGATCGTCGGCTTCTCCGTCTCCGTGCCGCGCGGATTGTCGTCCGAGCCGGAGCCCGAGTCCGAGGCGCTCGGGTCGACGGAGGCCGAAGTGGTGGGCGACGGGCTCGACTTGGCGTCGTCCGATCCGCCGTCGGCCTTGTCGTCCTTGTTCCCGCCGAGAACCAGGAAGCCGGTCACACCGGCGGTCAGAGCCACGGCCGTGACGCAGAGGATCGCGATGAGCTTCGTCCGGTTGCCGCCCCCGCCCGGCTGCTTCGGCGACTGGGGAGCGCCAACCTGTGTGGGCGTACCCCACTGCGGTTGCTGGGCATATGGGTTGGGCTGCTGGTAGCCGGGCTGCTGATAGGGATTCGGCTGTTGGTATCCCGGCTGCTGGTACGGGTTGTTCTGCGGGTTCTGCTCGCCCCCGGGCGGCTGCTGTCCTGGCCACATGGGCAGTAACCCTAGTGGCGCCAGGGACACGATTCGGTCACCGCCTTTTGTCAGGGACGTACCAGTGACGGGCGCGGATACCCGCCCGCCCGCTCTGGCCCGGACGGCCTACTGGTGAGTAACATTCCGGCATGAGCGCTGACCAGATGTCGATCGGCGAGATGCTCGCCGCCACCGTGCCGATGGCCCGGACCCTGAACCTGGAGTTCCTTCAGGCCACGCCGGAGAAGGCGGTGGTGACCCTGCCGGACCAGGCCGACTACCACAACCACGTCGGCGGGCCGCACGCCGGCGCGATGTTCACGCTGGGGGAGTCCGCGAGCGGGGCCATCGTGCTGGCCGCGTTCGGCGACCAGCTCTCCCGTGCCGTGCCCCTCGCCGTGCGGGCCGAGATCGCCTACCGGAAGCTGGCCATGGGAGCCGTCACCGCCACCGCGACCCTGGGCCGTCCCGCCGCCGACGTCGTCGCGGAACTGGACGCGGGACAGCGGCCGGAGTTCCCGGTCTCGGTCGAGATCCGGCGCGCGGACGGGGCCGTCACGGGAGAGATGACGGTGGTCTGGACCCTGCGGCCCAACGGCTGAGCGGCTGCCGCCGCCCTTCACGTGGCCGTGGAGCGCCGAGGCGGACATCGGGCGAGTCCCCGAGCATCAGGCGAGCCTTCAAGCCGACGCTCCCGTCCGATCGCGGGCGGGAGCGCCGGCGCGGTCCGCGGGAGCTGTCCGGCCGGGCCGAACCGGTAGGCTTCCCCGGGGGTGCGTCTTCGTGGCGCTCCGCAGCACATGCACGCGAAACGGGGAGGAACCGGCGGTGCACGTCCAGGAATGGCTCGACACGGTACCTGCGGCCGCCGTCTACGCCGTGGTCGGCCTGGTCATCGGTCTGGAGAGCCTGGGCATCCCGCTGCCCGGCGAGATCGTCCTGGTCTCCGCGGCCCTGCTGTCCTCGCAGCACGCGGGGATCAACCCGGTCGTCCTCGGCGTGTGCGCCACCGTGGGCGCGGTCGTCGGCGACTCCATCGGCTACGCCATCGGCCGCAAGGGCGGCAGGCCGCTGCTCGCCTGGCTGGGGAAGAAGTTCCCCAAGCACTTCAGCGAGGGGCACATCGCGACCGCCGAGCGCTCCTTCGAGAAGTGGGGCATGTGGGCGGTGTTCTTCGGCCGCTTCGTCGCCCTGCTGCGCATCTTCGCCGGCCCCCTGGCAGGCGTGCTGCACATGCCGTACTGGAGGTTCCTCGTCGCCAACGTCCTCGGCGGCATCTGCTGGGCGGGCGGCACCACGGCGGTCATCTACTACGTGGGTGTCGTGGCCGAGTCCTGGCTGAAGAAGTTCTCCTGGCTCGGCCTGGTGGCGGCCGTGCTCTTCGGGCTCGGCTCGATGCTGGTGCTCAAGCGCAGGGCGAAGAAGGCGCAGTCGGGCGCGCAGAGCGAGACCGAGGAGCCGGAACCGGTCCCCGCCGCGGAGTAGCCGGGCGTCCCCGAGGGGGCGCGGATCCTGGGTCCTAGGCGTGCACCTCTCGGTGCGCCTGCGCGAGCTGCGTGTACATCGTGCCGTTCAGGGTGATCCCCTCGCGCTCCTCCCGCGTCAGCTCCCGCCTGACCTTGGCGGGGACGCCCGCGACCAGCGACCCCGGCGGCACGCGCATGCCCTGCGGCACCAGCGCCTGCGCCGCCACCAGGGATCCCGCGCCGATCACCGCGCCGTTCAGCACGGTGGCCCCCATGCCGATCAGGCAGTCGTCCTCGACGGTCGCGCCGTGCACCACGGCGTTGTGCCCGATGGAGACGCGCTCGCCGACGCCGACCGGGAAGCCGGGGTCGGCGTGCAGCGTGCAGTTGTCCTGGACGTTGCTGCCCGCGCCGACGGCGATCCGCTCCACGTCGCCGCGCAGCACCGCGCCGTACCAGACGCTCGCCCCCGCGCCCAGGGTCACGTCACCGATCACGGTGGCCGTGGGCGCCACGAACGCCCCCTCGTCCACCTGCGGCTCGCGGCCGCCGATGCCCGCGATCAGCGCCTTGTCCGTCATCCTCGTCTCCCTTTCACCGCATGGGTCCGACGGCACCGTACGTCATCCGGTGGGGCGAAGATCACAGACGTGCGGCGTCATGGGCGTGGCCCGGACTGAGTACGGTGAGCGGGTGCCCACGCGTAGGAACACGTTCTCACCATGGTGGCGCCGCCTCGCGCAGCGCGCCGTCCACGCGGGCTGGGCCTGGGTGCAACGCACGGGCTCCGTCACGGCCGAGCGGCCCGGACGCCTCCGCTTCGGCGCGATGGGAACAGGTACCAGGCTGGCCTTCCCGCTCGGCACCGTCTTCGGCGAACCGTGGATCCACCTCGGCGCGCACTGCATCGTCGGCGAGCAGGTCACGCTGACCGCCGGTCTGATGCCTGACCTGGACCTCGGCCCGGAGCCGATCCTGCGCATCGGGGACGGGGTGGTGCTCGGCCGCGGCAGCCACGTCATCGCCGACACCACGGTCACCATCGGCAGCGACTGCTACTTCGGCCCCTACGTCTACGTCACCTCCACCAACCACTCCTACGACGACCCGCACCAGCCCATCGGCAAGCAGTGGCCCCGGATGGAGCCGGTGGAGATCGGTCCCGGCTGCTGGATCGGCACCGGCGCGGTGATCCTGCCCGGGGCGCGGATCGGGCGGAACGTCGTGGTGGCGGCCGGCGCGGTGGTGCGCGGCGAGGTCCCCGACCACGCGGTGGTCGCGGGGGCGCCCGCCCGGGTCGTACGCCGCTGGACCGCCGCCGAGGGCTGGCAGCCGCCGCTGCGGACCCCGGCCCCGGTGCCGATACCGCAGGGCATCACCCCGGAGCAGTTGCTGGCGCTGGCGGAGCTGGACGAGGAGAGCGCTGCCCGGCTGGCCGAGTGGGGCCGGGAGCCCGGTTCCCGGCTCGCGGGGCTGGAGACCGAGGGCGGCTGATTCGGTCCCGGTCGTCCTCCGCCCGGCCCACTGGCTCAGCCCGTCGCCAGCAGCAGTGTCCCCACCAGGGCCAGACCCGCTCCGGCCGCCTGGACGGCCCGCAGCCGTTCGCTGAGGAAGCCGCGGGCGGCGAGCGCGGTCACCACCGGGTAGAGGGAGGCGAGGACGGCGGCCACCGTGACCGGGCCGTGCTGGGCGGCGACGCAGTACGTGCCGTTGGCGGCGACGTCCGCGAGGCCGACGAAGCCGAGCGCGGGCAGCGAGCGCCAGGGGAATCCGGTCTCGGGCAGTACGGGCCCGCCGCGCCGCGCGGAGGCGTACAGCGCGGCCCCGCCCGCCGCCACGTTGGTCACGCGCTGCACGAAGAGCGCGAGGAACAGGCCGGTGACGGTGGTGGAGGCCTCGGCGATCAGCGCGAACACCGTGCCGAAGCCGAGGGCCGCGACCAGGGTCAGCCCGATCGCCCGCCGCTGCACGGCGGCGCCTCCCAGGCGCGGCCCGCCCGCGAGCACGACACCGGTGACGGCGACCGCGATCCCCGCGACCTGGAGGAGTCCCGGCCGCTCGCCCAGCACCAGTCCGACGGAGATCGGCACGGCCACGCCGAGCGAGGCCAGTGGCGAGATCACGCCCATCGGGCCGAGGGCGAGCGCCTTGTAGAAGGAGAGCATCGCGACCGGGCCGACCAGGCCCGCGGCGAACGCGAACCACAGCCGCGGTCCGGCCTCGCTCCAGCCGCCGGTGGCGACGACGATCGCGCCCAGCACCGCCGCCGCGACGGACTGGGAGACCACGACGACCGTCAGCGCGGGCATGCGCCGGGTGAGCAGTCCGCCGCCGAAGTCGGCCAGCCCCCACAGGAGGCTGGTGGCCAGGGCGAAGAATGCTGTCACGACGTGCCTCGCAGTACAGTTCGGTGAACGATCGGGTGCAACCCACCGTAGTTCAGCGAAGTAAACTCTGTCATCCAGAATATTGGACGGAATGTGTCGGACCTCGAACTGCTGACCCAGTCCCTGGCGCGCAACGTCAAACGCTGGCGTACCGAGCGGGGCTTCACCCTGGACACCCTCGCCGCACGCGCGGGAGTCAGTCGCGGCATGCTCATCCAGATCGAGCAGGCCCGCACCAACCCCAGCCTCGGCACCGTCGTCAAGATCGGTGACGCGCTCGGCGTCAGCATCACCACCCTGCTCGACTACGAGCAGGGCCCTCGGGTCCGCGTCGTCCCCGCCGACCAGGCCGTCCGGCTGTGGCACACCGACGCCGGCAGCTACAACCGGCTCCTGGCGGGTGTCGAGGCGCCCGGTCCGCTGGAGATGTGGGAGTGGCGCCTGATGCCCGGCGAGGGCAGCCCCTCCGATCCGCACCCCGTCGGCACCGTCGAACTGGTGCACGTCACCGCGGGGGAGCTGACGCTCACCGTCGACGCGGTGGAGTACCGCGTGGCGGCGGGCGCGAGCGCCTCCTTCGAGGCCAACACCCCGCACACGTACGCCAACGACGGCGCCGAGCCGATGGACATGGTGATGGCCGTGTCGGTCCCGCCCGTGCACTGAGACGCCCCGCCGCACGGTCCGCCGCGGCTGTTAGCGTGCGGTCATGCGCGCACCCATCGGGAACTTCGACCAGGCCACCCCCGCCCCCGACTGCCTCGACGAGCTGACCCGCCCGGTCGCCGACGCCGTACGCCACTGGCACGGCGGTGTCCCGGCCGACCAGATCGTCTACGTCGAGACCGACCCGGAGTGGGCCGACACCGCCGTCTTCGTCGAGCACTACGGCCGGGACCTGCTGGAGGCCTCCGCGAACTGTGTGGTCGTGGCGGGACGGCGCGGCGGCGAGACCCGGCTGGCCGCCTGCCTGGCCCTGTCCACCACCCGTGTCGACGTCAACGGCGTCGTGCGCCGCCAACTCGACGCCCGCAAGGCCTCCTTCGCGCCGATGGAGGTGGCGACCGGGGAGACCGGCATGGAGTACGGCGGCATCACCCCCATCGGCCTCCCCGCCGACTGGCCCCTCCTGGTCGACTCCCGCGTCGTCGACCTGCCCTACGTCCTGGTCGGCAGCGGGCGGCGCCGCGGCAAGCTCCTGGTGCCGGGCAAGGCGTTCGCGCAGCTGCCCGGCGCGGTGGTGCTGGACGGGCTCGGGGTCTGATCCCGCCCGCGGCGCTCAGGCCGGCGCGTGGTGGGCGAGGCGCAGATGGGGGTCGGCCTCGCCCGGGGCCGGGGCCGGGTCCGCGTGGACCAGGGCCGCGGTGAGGCCGGGTACGGCGTGGAGCAGGGCGTGCTCGGCCTCCACGGCGGTGACGTGGGCCTGACGCACGGTCGCCTCGCCGTCCACGACCACCGCGACCTCCGCGCGCAGCCGGTGGCCGATCCAGCGCAGCCGGAGCTCGCCGACCGCCCGTACGCCCGGTACCTCGCCCAGCGCCCGTTCGGCGCGGTCCACCAGGGCCGGGTCGACGGCGTCCATCATCCGCCGGAACACCTCGCGCGCCGCGTCGCGCAGCACCAGCGCGATGGCCGCCGTGATCGCCAGCCCCACGATCGGGTCGGCGGCCCGCAGTCCCAGGGCCGAGCCGGCGGCGCCCAGCAGGACGGCCAGTGAGGTGAATCCGTCCGTGCGCGCGTGCAGCCCGTCGGCGACCAGCGCGGCCGAGCCGATGGCACGGCCCACACGGATCCGGTGGCGGGCCACCCACTCGTTGCCCGCGAACCCGACCAGGGCCGCCAGGGCGACCGCGGGCAGGTGCTCGACGGGGCGCGGATCGAGAAGCCGCTGGAAGGCGGCCCAGGCGGAGAAGGCGGCGGACGCGGCGATCGTCACCACGATCACCAGGCCCGCCAGGTCCTCGGCGCGTCCGTAGCCGTAGGTGAAGCGCCGGGTCGCCGCGCGGCGGCCCAGTACGAAGGCGATTCCCAGCGGTACGGCGGTCAGGGCGTCCGCCGCGTTGTGCACCGTGTCGCCGAGCAGCGCGACCGAGCCGGACGCGACCACCACCACCGCCTGCGCGAGCGCTGTGACGCCGAGCACGGCAAGCGAGACCCACAGCGCCCGCATGCCGCGGGCGCTGTGGGTCTCCAGCGCGCGGTCCAGCCGGTCGGCGGAGTCGTGGGAGTGGGGGGCGAGGAGGTGTGCGAGGCGGTGGCGGAGAGAGCGCCCGTGCGCGGGCTCGTGCCCGGGTCCGTGGTGGTGCCCGTGGTGGTGCCGGTCGGTCACGTGGATCCCCTTCCGTGCGCGCGGAGGTGGACGCGTGGCGCCCACGACGCCATTATGTGCGTATGAGCGCACGCATGCACCTGTCATCTGCGCATGATGCGCACCCGCGCATCCCGGGCGAGGAGCAGTTGGCGCTGGCCGCCGAACTCCTCGCCCTGCTCGGCGACCGCACCCGGCTCGCCCTGCTGCACGCGCTGACGTCCGGCGAGGCCGACGTCACCACGCTCACCGAGGCGTGCGGGGCGGCCCGTCCGGCGGTCAGCCAGCATCTGGCCAGGCTTCGGCTGGCCGGGCTGGTGAACACGCGCAAGGAGGGCCGCAGGGTCGTCTACTCCCTGCGCGACGGCCACCTGCGCCGGCTGGTCGACGAGGCCTTGAACGTCGCCGACCACCGGCTTGGCGACCGGCCCCTCCACGACTGAGGCGCCCCCCACGGGCGAGGGCGGCCGGTTCCGGAAAGAGGCGGCGAAGGTCAGCCCAGACGGGGGATCTCGATGGCCGGGCAGCGGTCCATGACCATGTCGAGGCTCGCCGCACGGGTGCGCTCGAAGGCGGCCTCGTCGACCACCCCGAGCTGGAACCAGACGGCCTTCGCGCCCTTGGCGACCGCCTCGTCGGCGACCTGGCCGGCGAGATCGCTGTTGACGAACACGTCGACCACGTCCACCTCGAACGGGATGTCCGCGAGGGAGGCGTACCCCTGTTCGCCGTGCACCGTCTCCGCCTTCGGGTGGACCGGGACGACACGCTTGCCGAAGCGGCGCAGCACCTCGGCGACGCCGTACGCGGCCCGGCCGCGGTTCGAGGACAGGCCCACGACCGCCCAGGTGTCACCGTGTTCGGTCAGGATCTTCCGGATGGTCGCAGCGTCGCCGTACACCAGGGGTCTCCTCGTCTCGGGAAGGGTTGCCGTCCGGCCAACGACGGGCGCCGCCCGGCGATTCCCGGCCGGCGCGGAACCCGCCGTCCCGTCCGGAACGTGCCCCGCCGGCCTGCGCGCGGGCGTCCGGCGGCCTACGCTCGGGCCGTGCTGCGCATCATTGACGCCCGAACCGGCGAGCCCGTGGACGCCGCCCCCGCCCGCCGCGGGCTGACCCGTGTCGAGGCGCACGCGTCGGGCTGCGACGCGTCGGGCCTGCGCGCCCTGCTGGTCGCCGACATCCTGGTCCGCGCCCTCGAACTGAGCGGCACGCCCGTGTGGTCGCTGCTGTCCGGCGGCCGGGAACAGGCGCAGGAGCTGCGGGCGGCCGCAGCCGCCCTCGGCATCCGGCCCTTCGAAGACGGCCGCGGCACCGGCACCGCCCTGGGCGAGGCCCAGATCGTCCATGTGGCCGTCGAGGGCGCCGATACCGCGACCGGCGGCGTCCGCATCGCCGTCGCGCCCGTCGACGCGACGGTACCCGCCGTTCCCGGACGCGACGACGACCCCGCCGCCTGGCGTCTGGCACTGCTCTCCCGCCGCCACACCCGGCACGTCCGGCTGGACGAGGCCGCGCTGGACGACGCCCGCAGGACTCTGGCGCGATGGCGCGCGGCGGTCGCCGACTGGGCGCGGCAGCCCTCCCGGCCGGTCCCCGACGAGGCGCGCGGACGGCTGCGCGGCGCCTGGGAGGACGACCTGGACGTGCCGGCGGTCCTGCGGGTGCTGGAGTGGGTCGGGACCGATCCGGACCTGGCGGACGGCGCGCGCTTCGAGACGTACGCGTACGCGGACCGGCTGCTCGGCCTCGACCTCACGCGCGACCTGGGGCGTGCGGCGTGATCGCCCGCGCGGGAGCCGGCCCGCTGCGCCGCCTGGTGGTCCTGCGGCACGCCAAGTCCGCCTGGCCCGAGGGCGTCGCCGACCACGACCGCCCGCTCGCGACCCGCGGCCGCCGGGACGCGCCCGCGGCGGGCCGCGCGCTCGCCGAGTCCGACTGCCTCCCCGACTTCGCGCTGTGCTCCACCGCGCTGCGCGCCCGGCAGACCTGGGAACTGGCCTCCGCCCAGTGGGGCACCCCACCGCCGGTGCGCTACGACCGCCGGCTGTACGCCGCCGACGCCCCCGACCTGCTCGCCGCCGTGCGCGAGGCGCCGCCCGAGGTCGGGACGCTGCTCCTGCTCGGTCACAACCCGGGGCTGGAGGAACTGGTCCTGGAACTTGCCGGGGACGGTCTGGACGACACGCTGGACCGGCTCCGGACGAAGTTCCCCACCTCCGCGATCGCCATCCTGTCCTGGCACGGCCCCGGCTGGCCGTCCCTCGCCCCGGGCGCCGCCCTCCTGACGGACCTGACCGTGCCGCGGGGCGCCAAGAAACGGCGGTGAACCGCGCGCGTGCCCGGCGGCCGGTTCTCCCGCCGGCCGGCCTGAGCGAACCCTCGTGCGGCACCCGCGCGGGTGCCGCATAGGCTGGACCGATGCAGGACGAGTACCGCACAGTCGCACGCGCGGGCGTGCACGAGACCGAGGTCAACCGCTCGCGCTTCCTGTGCGCTCTCGCCCCGGCGGCCACCGAACGGGAGGCCCGGGACTTCGTCGCCGCCGTCCGCAAGGAGCACGCCGACGCCACGCACAACTGCTGGGCGTACGTCATCGGCGCCGACGCCGGGATCCAGAAGGCGAGCGACGACGGCGAACCGGGCGGTACCGCCGGCGTCCCCATGCTCCAGATGCTGCTGCGCCGCGACATGCGGTACGTCGTGGCCGTCGTCACCCGTTACTACGGCGGCGTCAAGCTCGGCGCGGGCGGGCTCATCCGGGCCTACGGCGGAGCCGTCGGCGAGGCGCTGGACACGCTCGGGACCCGCACCCGCCGCAGGTTCCGCATCGCCACCGTGACCGTGGACCACCAGCGGGCCGGCAAGGTGCAGAACGACCTCAGGGCCACCGGGCGCGAGGTGCGGGACGTGCGCTACGGCGAGGCCGTCACCATCGAGATCGGCCTGCCGGACGCCGACGTGGACGCCTTCCGGGGATGGCTCGCGGACGCCACGGCCGGGACCGCCGGGTTCGAACTGGGCGGCGAGGCCTACGGAGATGCGTGACACATCGGGCATATCGCGCCAATCGGCCTGCCCGGTGCCGTGCATGACGGCCGATACGGGAGTAACCGCCCGTGATGTCAGACCCGGCCGTTAGTCTTCGAGGATCATGAGGCTCCTGCACACTTCCGACTGGCACCTGGGCCGGGCGTTCCACCGCGTGAACATGCTCGACGCCCAGGCCGAGTTCATCGGGCACCTCGTCACGACGGTGCGCGAGCGCGACGTCGACGCGGTGGTCGTGTCGGGAGACGTGTACGACCGCGCGGTGCCCCCGCTGGCCGCGGTCGAGCTCTTCGACGACGCGCTGCACCGGCTCGCCGGCCTCGGCGTGCCCACGGTGATGATCTCCGGGAACCACGACTCGGCCCGCCGCCTCGGCGTCGGCGCGGGGCTGATCGACCGCGCGGGCATCCACCTGCGTACCGAGCCGTCGGCGTGCGGGACCCCGGTGGTCCTCGCGGACGTGCACGGCGAGGTGGCCTTCTACGGTCTTCCCTACCTCGAACCGGCTTTGGTCAAGGACGAGTTCGAGGTCGACAGCGCGGGCCACGAAGCGGTGCTGGCCGCCGCCATGGACCGGGTCCGCGCCGACCTCGCCGCACGCGCGCGCGGCACCCGCTCCGTCGTCCTCGCGCACGCCTTCGTCACCGGCGGCGAGCCCAGCGACAGCGAACGGGACATCACCGTCGGCGGGGTCGCCGCCGTCCCCGCGGGCGTCTTCGCCGGAGTCGACTACACCGCCCTGGGCCATCTGCACGGCTGCCAGACCATCACCGAGCGCGTGCGCTACTCCGGCTCCCCGCTGCCGTACTCCTTCTCCGAGGCCGCCCACCGCAAGAGCATGTGGATCGTCGACCTGGACGCCGACGGCTTCGCCGGCGCCGAGCGGGTCGACTGCCCGGTCCCCCGCGCGCTGGCCCGCATCCGGGGCACGCTGGAGGACCTGCTCGCCGACCCGGACCTCGCCCGCCACCGCGAGGCGTGGGTCGAGGCGACGCTCACCGATCCGGTCCGCCCCGCCGAACCCATGGCCCGCCTCACCGAGCGCTTCCCGCACACCGTCAGCCTCGTCTTCGAGCCCGAACGCGCCCCCGGCGAGCCGGACGTGTCCTACGCCCGCCGGCTCGCCGGCCGCGCCGACCAGCAGATCGCGGAGGACTTCGTGGCCCACGTGCGCGGCGCCGCACCCGACGAGCACGAACGGACGGTGCTGCGCGAGACGTTCGACGCGGTGCGCGCGGACGAGGCGGTACGGGAGGTGGCGCGGTGAGGCTGCATCGGCTCGACATCACCGCCTTCGGCCCCTTCGGCGGCTCGCAGACGGTCGACTTCGGCGCGCTGTCGGCCGCCGGGCTGTTCCTGCTGCACGGCCCCACCGGCGCCGGCAAGACCTCCGTGCTGGACGCCGTGTGCTACGCGCTGTACGGCGCGGTCCCCGGCGCCCGGCAGAGCGGGCAGGGCACGACCCTGCGCAGCGACCACGCCGCCGCGGGCACCCGCACCCAGGTCACCCTCGACCTCACCGTCGCCGGACGCCGGCTGGAGGTCACCCGCCTGCCGCCCTGGGAGCGCCCCAAGAAGCGCGGCACGGGCACGACGCTCGACAAGGCCCAGAGCCTGCTGCGCGAGTACGACGCGGCGGCCGGTGCCTGGAAGGACCTCAGCCGCTCCCACCAGGAGATAGGCGAGGAGATCACCCAGCTGCTCGGGATGAGCCGCGAGCAGTTCTGCCAGGTGGTGCTGCTGCCGCAGGGCGACTTCGCGCGGTTCCTGCGCGCCGACGCCGAGGCCCGGGGCAAGCTGCTCGGCCGGCTGTTCGGCACACACCGTTTCGCCGAGGTGGAGAAGCGCCTCGCCGAGCGCAGGCGCGCCACCGAGGCCCGGGTGCGCGAGGGCGACGCCGCGCTGCTGGCCGACGCGCACCGCATGCAGCAGGCGGCGGGCGACACCATGGAGCTGCCGGAACTCGCACCCGGCGAGCCCGGCCTGGCCCAGGCCGTCCTGACCGCGGCCGCCGTCGCCCGCGCCACCGCGCGCGAGCAACTGACCGTCGCCCGTTGCCGGCTCACGGCCGCCGAGTCCGCCCACGCCGCCGCCGAGGCGTCCTTGCACCGGGTACGCGAAGTGGCCCGGCTGCAACGGCGGTCCGCCGAGGCGCGGGAGCGCGCCGAGCGCCTGGCGGAGCGGGCCGGCGCCCACCAGGAGGCACATGCGCGGATGGAGCGGGGGCGCAAGGCCGGGACGGTGGCACCGGCGCTGGAACTGCGTGAGGCCGCCGACGCCGCGCACCGCCGTGCGGCCGCCGCCGAGGCGCGCGCGCGTGCGGTGCTCCCGGCGGAGTTCGCCGGCGCCGGCGCCGGCGGACTGGCCGCCGACGCGCGCCGCGCCGCCGAGGAGCTGGGCGGACTGGAGTCGGCCCGCCGCGCCGAGCGGCGCCTGGCCGACGTCGTCGCCGAGCGCGGCGCGGCGGACCGGCAGGAACGTGCCGACGACGACGTCCTCCAGGAGGCCGAGGCCTGGCTCGCCGGATGGGAGACGGCCCGGCCGGCACTGCAGACGCGCATCGACACCGCCCAGGAGGCGGCCGCCCTGGCCGAGCGGCTCGCCCTGCGGCTGGAACCCGCGCGACAGCGGCTCGCCGCCGCCAGGATGCGCGACTCACTGGCCGCGGACACCGAAGAGGCGCGGCGGCGGGCCCTCGTCTCCGCCGAAGCCGCCGCAAGCGCCAAGGACCACTGGCTGGACCTGAAGGAGCAGCGCCTGAACGGCATCGCGGCCGAACTGGCCGCGAGCCTCGCCGACGGAGAGCCCTGCGCCGTCTGCGGCGCCACCGAACACCCCGCGCCCGCGCGCAAGGTCGCCGGGCACGTCGACCGCGAGGCGGAGGAGCGCGCGCTCGGCGACCACCAGGCCGCCGAGGAGCGGCGCGCCCAGGACGAGCGCCGCCTCGGCGCCGTACGCGAGGAGCTGGCCGCAGCCACCGCCGAGGCGGGTGACACCCCCACCGCACAACTCGCCGACGAGACCGGGGACCTGGAGGCCGAGCTGGCCCGGGCCCGCCGGGACGCCTCCGCCCTGCACGCGGCACAGCAGGAACTGCACCGCGCCGAGCAGGAGCGCGAGCGGCGGCTGTCCGACCGCAGACAGGCCGAACTCCGAGCCACCTCCCGGCTGGCCCAGCGGGACAACCTGGACCGCCAGAAGGCCGCCCTGGAGGCGGAATTGGCCGAGGCCAGGGAAACCGCCGAGAGCGTTGCCGCGCGCGCCGCCCAACTGGAGCGGCGCGCGGCACTGCTCACCGAGGCAGCCGACGCCGCACGCACCGCCGAGGACAGCGCCGAGCGGCTCAAGGACGCCGACGGGCGGCTCGCCGAGGCCGCCTTCCGGGCCGGCTTCGACACCCCCGAGGCCGCGTCCGCCGCCCTCCTCGACGATGCCGCCCACCGCGAGCTGCAACGGCGCCTGGACGCCTGGCACACGGAGGAGGCCGCCGTGCGCGCGGTCCTCGCCGAGGCCGACACCACGGCCGCCGCCGGGCAGCCGCCCGCCGACCTCACCGCCGCGGAGGCCGCCGCGGCCGCCGCGGACCGGCGGCTGCGGGAGGCCGCCTCCGCGCGGGACGCCGCCGACCGCCGCTGCGCCGAACTCGACCGGCTCTCCGCGAGCGCGGCGACCGGCATGCGCCGGCTGGCGCCGCTGCGCGAGGAGTACGACCGCGTGGCCCGCCTCGCCACGCTCACCGCGGGCACCTCGGCCGACAACGAGCGCAAGATGCGCCTGGAGTCCTACGTCCTCGCGGCCCGCCTGGAACAGGTGGCCGCCGCCGCGACCGTACGCCTGCAGCGCATGTCGTCCGGCCGCTACACCCTCGTCCACTCCGACGACCGGGCCGGCCGCGGCCGCAGCGGTCTGGGACTGCACGTCGTCGACGCCTGGACGGGCCGGGAACGGGACACGGCGACCCTGTCGGGCGGCGAGACGTTCTTCGCCTCGCTCGCCCTCGCCCTCGGTCTCGCGGACGTCGTCACGGACGAGGCCGGAGGGGTGCGCCTGGACACGCTCTTCATCGACGAGGGCTTCGGCAGCCTCGACGACCAGACCCTGGACGAGGTCCTGGACGTCCTCGACTCCCTGCGTGAACGCGACCGCAGCGTCGGGATCGTCAGCCACGTCGCCGACCTGCGGCGGCGCGTCCACGCCCAACTCGAGGTCGTCAAGGGCAGGTCGGGATCCGCCGTACGGCTGCGCGGAGCGGGCTGAGCGACCCGGAGCGGCGGTTCAGGACCGCCGGGACGGCGCTCGCACGCGGGACGGGCGGGGGAGCGGGATCGGCGCGAGAGTGGGACCAGCGCCGGACGCGGGACCGGCGTGGGGCATGGGAGTGGCGGGGGAACGGAACCAGCGCCCGACGCGAGACCGGCAGGGGTGCGGGACCGGCGTGGGGCGGCCGGAGGCCGGCCGCCCCAGGGGGCTCACAGTTGGGCGAGCTCGTCCACCAGGTCGTCCAGGCCCAGCGAGCCCTGCGACAGGGCCGCCATGTGCCAGGCCTTCGCGTCGAACGCGGCACCGTGGCGCTGCCTGGCCTTCTCCCGGCCCAGCAGCCAGGCCCGCTCGCCCAGCTTGTAGCCGATCGCCTGGCCGGGCATCGACAGATAGCGGATCAGCTCGCTCGCCACGAAGTCCCTCGGGCGGCTGCTGTGCGCGCCGAAGAACTCCCGCGCCAGCTCCGGCGTCCAGCGCTCACCCGGGTGGAACGGCGAGTCCGCCGGAATCTCCAGCTCCAGGTGCATGCCGATGTCGATGATGACGCGGACCGCGCGCATCATCTGCGCGTCCAGATAGCCGAGCCGCCGCTCCGGGTCGGTGAGGAAGCCGAGTTCGTCCATCAGACGTTCCGCGTACAGCGCCCAGCCCTCGGCGTTGGCACTGACCCCGCCGACGGTGGCCTGGTAGCGCGAGAGGTTCTCGGCCACGTGCACCCACTGGGCGAGCTGGAGATGGTGGCCGGGGACGCCCTCGTGGTACCAGGTCGAGACCAGGTCGTAGACCGGGAAGCGGGTCTGCCCCATGGTCGGCAGCCAGGTCCGGCCCGGCCGGGAGAAGTCCGCGGACGGCGCCGTGTAGTAGGGGGCCGCGGCACCTCCGGGCGGCGCGATGCACGACTCCACCTTCCGCACCCGCTCGGCCAGTTCGAAATGGGTGCCGTCGAGTGCCTCGATCGCCTCGTCCATCAGGTCCTGCAACCACCGGCGGACCTCGTCGACGCCCTCGATGTGCGTGCCGTGCTCGTCGAGGTGCGCGAGGGCCACCCACGGGGTCTCGGCGCCGGGCAGGACCTTCTCGGCCTCCTGCCTCATCTCGCCGAGCAGGCGGTGGAACTCCGACCAGCCGTACGCGTACGCCTCGTCGAGGTCCAGGTCCGTGCCGTTGAAGTAGCGCGAGAAGCGGGCGTAACGCTCGCGGCCGACGGTGTCCGGGGCGTCGCCGATCGTCGGCGCGTACACGTCGCGCATCCAGTCCCGCAGCTCCACGACGGCCGCGGTCGCCGCGCGGGCGGCCTCGTCCAGCTCCGCGCGCAGGGACTCGGGGCCCTCGGAGGCGAAGTCCTCGAACCAGCCGCGGCCGTTGCCGTCGGTGTCCGACCACTCGGTGAGCTGTTCGATGAAGATCGCGGTCGGCTGCGGGCCGCCGTACAGCTTGCGGTCCAGGCCGAGGGCCAGGGACTCGCGGTAGCCGCTCAGCGCGGCCGGCACGGCCCGCAGGCGCTCGGCGATCGCGGCCCAGTCCTCGTCGGTGGCGCTGGGCGTGATCGTGAACACCTCGCGCACCGAGTGCACCGGGCTGTGGATGTTGCTCACCGTGCGCAGGCCCTCGTCGGCGTCGTGCACCGCGAGTTCCGCGGTCAGGCGCTCGCGCAGCAGGCGTGCGCAGCGGCGCTCGATGTCACTGTCCGCGCCGGGTTGCCGCTCGGCCTCGTCCAGCCGGGCGAGGGTGGTGCGTGCCAGGTCGGCGAGCGCCTGCTGGCCGGCGGGCGAGGTGTCGGGCAGCCTGCTCGAACTCTCCTTCACGCCGAGATAGGTACCGGTGATCGGGTCGAGGGCGATGAGTTCGTCGACGTAGGCGTCGGCGACCTGACGGGGCAGGGGGCTCTTGGTCTGTGACATGCCGACCATCCTCGTATGGACGGGCGGCTCGCGTCAGCCCGGTTTACCCGGCATCGGGCCGTGTTCGGTCCGATTTCGCCGAGGGCGTGCCCGGCTGCGCGCCGGGCGGCAGCAGGGGGCCGCAGTCCCACTGCTGGAAGATCAGCCGGGTCTCCACCCGGGCCACTTCCCGCCGAGCCGTGAACTCGTCCAGGACCAGGCGCTGGAGATCGGCCATGTCCGCGACCGCGACATGGACCAGATAGTCGTCCGGACCGGTCAGATGGAACACGGTCAGCGACTCCGGCAGGGCCCGGATCCGCTCCACGAACGGCCCCACCAGCTCCCGCCGGTGGGGCCTGACCTGCACCGACAGCAGCGCCTGAAGACCCCTGCCCAGCTTGGCGGGGTCGAGCCGCAGCCGGTGGCCGAGAATGAGCCCCGAGCGGCGCAGCCGGGTCACCCGGTCCAGACAGGTCGACGGAGCGACCCCGACCTGCGCGGCGAGGTCGCGGTAGGTGGTCCGGGCGTCGTTCTGCAACAGCCGCAGCAGATGCAGATCCACCGGATCCAGTACGACGGATTCGGCCATGTGGCGAACGTAGCACGGCCCTCGGCCCAGTGATCCCGGCCGCTGTTCACCCTTCGGTCATGGACACGCCCTTGGACTCCGCGAGCACGCCCGCGTACGACGACGTACGCACCGCACCCAGAGCACTGGCCACCGAGGCGGTGCACGCCGGCCGTGACGACCTCGCCCGGCAGGGACTGCACGCCCCGCCGATCGACCTGTCCACCACCTACCCGTCCTACGACAGCCGCGCCGAGGCCGCCCGCATCGACGCCTTCGCGACCGACGGCGCCGAACTCGACGGCACCCCGGTCTACGGACGGCTCGGCAACCCCACCGTCGCCCGCTTCGAGACCGCCCTGGCCCGGCTTGAGGGCACCGAGTCCGCGGTGGCGTTCGCCAGCGGCATGGCCGCGCTGAGCGCGGTCCTCCTCGTCCGGTCCGCCATGGGCCTGCGGCACGTCGTCGCCGTGCGCCCGCTGTACGGCTGCAGCGACCACCTGCTCACCGCCGGTCTGCTCGGCACCGAGGTGACCTGGACCGACCCGGCCGGGATCACCGACGCGCTGCGCCCGGACACCGGCCTGGTCATGGTCGAGACACCGGCGAACCCGACGCTGGCCGAGGTGGACCTGCGGGCCGTCGCCCACGCCTGCGGCTCCGTGCCGCTCCTCGTCGACAACACCTTCGCCACCCCCGTACTGCAACGCCCGGCCGAGCAGGGCGCGCGCCTGGTGCTGCACAGCGCCACCAAGTACCTGGGCGGCCACGGCGACGTGATGGCGGGCGTGGTGGCCTGCGACGAGGAGCTCGCCGGACGGCTGCGGCAGGTACGGTTCGCCACCGGCGGGGTGCTGCACCCGCTCGCCGGCTATCTGCTGCTGCGCGGGCTGTCCACGCTTCCGGTCCGGGTGCGGGCCGCCTCCGCCACCGCCGCGGACCTGGCCGCCCGCCTGGCGGCCGACCCGCGCGTCGAGCGGGTGCACTACCCGTCCATCGGCGGTGCCATGGTCTCCTTCGAGGTGCACGGCGACCCGCACGCCGTCATCGGCGGCGTCGGCCTGATCACGCCGGCGGTGAGCCTCGGCAGCGTCGACACCCTGATCCAGCACCCGGCGTCCATCAGCCACCGCATCGTCGACGCGGACGACCGGCGGGGCGCCGGGGTCGGCGACCGGCTGCTGCGGATGTCGGTGGGCCTGGAGGACGTCGAGGACCTGTGGGCCGACCTGGACCGGGCGCTGGGGGCGCGGCCGGGACAGCCGCAGGTGAAGGGGCTGCACCAGGCGATGAGCTGAGCGGGGCCGTCCGGAGGCCGCGCGGCCGGGCAGTGCCGGGCCGCGCGCCCTCCGGGGCCGCTGCTCAGTCCCGAGGGCGCGACGCCCCGTACTGTGCCTCCTCGGCCTGCGCCTGCTCGGCGTCGTACGGCAGCCGGGAGGCCACCGGGGTCGCGTCCAGCCGGGCCGTGACGACCACGGTGCCCTCCTCGATCTGGAAGTCGAGCGGCAGGCCCAGGCCCCGCATGGCGGCGACCATGCCGGTGTTGGCCGCCTGCGTCACGGCGTACACGCTCGAGCAGCCCGCCTCGACGGCCATCGCCACCAGCCGGCCGAGCAGTTCGCCGCCGACGCCGCGGCGCTGCCAGGCGTCCTCGACGAGCAGCGCGACCTCCGTCTCGTCGCCGTCCCACAGCAGATGTCCGAGGCCCACGATCCGTCCGGAGGCGGTCCGCGCGGCCAGTGTGCGGCCGAACCGCGGGCTCAGCAGGTGCTCGAGATAGCGGTCGGCGTCGCCGACCGGCCCGTGGTAGCGCAGGCCGAGGGTGCGCGCCGAGCAGCGCGCCTGCATCGCCCTGGCCGCCGCGAGGTCGCCGGTGTCGGCCCTGCGCACGGTGATCGCCTCGCCCTCGGGCAGCGTCAGCACGTCCTGGCCGCGCGGAACGCGCGGTCCGAGCCGGGTGTCCAGCTCCACCAGGGCGCGCGCCCGCGCGAACTCGGTGGGCGTGAAGGGCAGATACGGCCGCTCCACGGTGATCGTCCCGCCCTCCGGCGCCCGCAGCCGCATCACCGTCTCCTCCAGCACCCCCTCGGCCGGCACCTCCTGCGGGTCCCTGGCCGCCGCCGGCCGGTCAGGCAGTGAACGGATGGTGCACCGCCCCAGCAACTGCCGCAGTGCCAGCGGGAGTTCCGCCGCGTCGAGCGCTGTGCGCGCGGCCAGGCCCAGGACCCGGGTCGGCGCGTCCACCAGGTCGTGCGCGTCCGCCCGCTCGATCCACGTGTCGGCGCCGCCGGCCAGTGCGACCGCCCGGGTGATGCCGGACGCCTCGAGCCCGCCGGGAGCGCGCAGCAGGAACTCGTCCACCGTGCCGTCGGCCAGTGGATGTGTCTGCAGGCTCAGGATGTCCACGTGCCGGGCCGCCAGGGCCGCGCAGAGCGAGGCCAGCGAACCGGGCGCGTCCCGCACGGTCGTCCGCATCCGCCACAGCGTGCGGTCGCCCGGCGCCGCTTCGGCCGCCGCGGGGCCGGCGGCGGAGGGCCCGGCCTGCTGGGCGGCGAGCGGCCGGGCGCCGGTATCGTCCGCGGGTGGTGCGTGACCGTGGCGCCGTGCCCACCAGGTGTGGAAGGCCGCCGTGGCCACCAGCGCGAACGCCGAGATCACCAGCAGGGCCGGACCGTCGGGGCCGTGACCGATCAGGTTCGCCACCCCGTCGGCCACGGCGACGGCCGTGAAGAGCGCGGCCAGTTCGACCAGGTCCCGCCGCCAGTGATGCGCCCGGCGACTGTGCTTCGCCCACGTCGTGTTCGACATTTCTCGAGTCATACGGCCACTGTGCCGGAACGGTGTTGCGTGATCGCGAACGCGCTGTGACCGATGAGTAAAGCGATGTTCGCACCTTTCGTAGCTGTTTCTCGGGGTTGTCTTCTACGGCTGTTCCAGCGGGCGAGCCGGGGGGCGGCGGGTCAGGCCGCCACCTCCGGAGCCAGCGCGCCGCGCAGCCGGCGGGCCTCAGCGACCAGGCGCGACGAGCGGCGCCGGTCCGCTGGCGGTGCCAGGTGCGGCAGCTCGCCCCGCGCACCGGACCGCTCGGCGCACTCGGCTGCGACGGCCAGCAGATCACCGAGCCCCCGCACCGGACCGGCCGGTCCGTCGGCGGCGAGGTCGGAGAGCAGCGACGGCAGCGCGTGGCCGAGCAGACCCCATACGGTGGCGTACGCCCCGGTGCATGCGGCCGTGCGCAGGGACTCCGCCAGCCGCAGCGGCTTCACCGCACCATGCCGCACCAGCTCGCCGAGGTCCATGCCGAGACGGGCGGCGTCCAGCTGACCGCGCGCGGCGAGGACGAGCAGCGCGTCCACGGCGGCCCGCCGGTCCTCGGTGCCGGGCGCCCAGTCCGTAGGCCACGCGCAGGTGCGTCGCCTCGCCCGCCTCGCCGCCGGACTCGGCGAGCAGCGGAAGGACGGAGGCCGCGCCCCGGCTGTCGTCCACGGCCACGGCGGACAGGTCCCGCAGGATCCGCACGGCCACCAGTTCACGCAGTTCGGGGAGCACGGCCAGCCAGTGGGGGTGCGCGGAACCGCTCCAGTGGGCGCAGTGCCGGCTCTCCGCGAAGGCGCCGGCCGGCCTGCCCAGTGCGCGGAATGCGTCGGTGAAGTCCTCTTGCAGCCCGGGAAGTTCACCGGACTCCGCCAGTATGCGCGGCCCCGATGTGCGGCGCCGGATCGCCGGCAGTGCGGGAGCGCCGGCGGTCAGCCAGTGGGCGAGTCGCTTCCCTTGGGCGTAACCGAGGACGAGGCGCACGCCCTCGTGGCCGGAGTCGGCGGCCACCGCCTGCCGGTACGCCGACAGGGCACGCACCGCGACGTGGGCCTCGGCCATGCGAACGGCCCCGAGGGACGGGGGTGTTGCGTCCGGACCGACGCCGGCGGTGGTCAGCGGCTGCCGTCCAGGATGACGCGCGCGACCAGTGCCGGGTCGTCGTTCATCGGGACGTGACCGCAGCCGGGCAGGCGCACGAGCCGGGCCCGGGGGATGGTCTGCTTGGCGCGCACTCCCTGTCGGCGCACCAGCAGCCGGTCCTTGGTGCCCCAGGCGACGGTGACGGGGATTCCGGGCAGGACATCGGTGAAGCGGACGCCGACGCCCGCCCGGAGGGTCTCCTCGAATCCGTCCGCCTGTGCCAGGGCGAGCGTCTCGGCCACCACGGCCTCGGGTGAACGGCGGGCCGGGTGGGCGTAGATGGTGCTGGTCAGGGCGGTGCGGCCGGCCGCCGTCCGCGAGAGTCGCTCGACCAGCGGCAGCGGCATCCGTCGGGCGAGCGTGCGCATTGCCCGCAGCACGCCGAAGGCGTAACGCCGCTCGGCCTGCGTCCAGAACCCCGCCGGGGCCAGGGCGGTGACGGACCGTACGAGCCTCTCGCGGCCCAGTTCCAGGGCCAGCAGGCCGCCCAGGGAGTTGCCAGCCACGTGGGGCCGTTCCATCTCCAGCGCCTCGCACAGGGCGCCCAGCACCACGTTCATCGTGGGCAGGTCGTGCCGGAGCCCTTCGGGCAGTGCGGGGGAGGCCCCGAAGCCCGGCAGGTCCACGGTGATCACCTCGCGTTCGGCCGCGAGCAGGTGGACGACCGGGTCCCAGGCCTGGCGGTGGTGTCCGATGCCGTGCAGCAGGAGCAGCGGCTCGCCGCCGCCCACGCGTGCGTAGGAGAGGGTCACGGTCCGCGGGCCGCGCGCGGAGGGGACCTCGAAGGAGACGGTGGCGGACATGGGTGCTCCTCGTGGGGGAATCGCCGACAACGACGGTAGGCAGACTGTCAGCAATTGCTACCGACGGGTAGCCCCCGATCTCCGGGGATCGCGCCGACCCCGAGACTCACACGCCGTTCCGCGGCCATGGCCCCCAACCCGGCGCGCCTGGACACGAATGCCGAACGTCGGCTGGGATGAGGGCGTGACCATCGATAGCGGGACCGAAGTCTTCGAAGAGCACCGCCCCGTCCTCATGGGTGTCGCCTATCGCATGCTCGGGCGCGTGGCGGACGCCGAGGACGTGCTTCAGGAAGCCTGGTTGCGCTGGTCCACCGCCGACCGGGACGCCGTGCGCGAACCGCGCGGCTACCTGGTGCGGGTCACCACCCGGCTCGCCATCGACCGGCTCCGCCGGATCCAGGCGCGCGGCGAGTCCTACATCGGCCCCTGGCTGCCGGAACCGCTGGTCACGGATCTCGCGGGGACAGTCCCGGACGCGGAGGAGCGGGCCGTCCTCGCCGACTCCGTGTCGCTCGCCGTGCTGGTCGTCCTGGAGACGCTGTCACCGCTCGAACGCGCGGTGTTCGTCCTGAGAGAGGCCTTCGGTTATCCGTACGCGGAGATCGCCGCCCTGCTCGACCGCGGCGAGCCCGCGGTGCGCCAACTGGCCGGCCGGGCCCGCAGGCACGTAGGCGAACGCCGGCCGCGCTACGAGGTCGACCCCGCGCACCGGCGCGACCTCACTGAGCGGTTCCTCGCCGCCGCGGCGGGCGGCGACCTGGACGGGTTGATGTCGCTGCTCGCGCCGGACGCCCGTCTGGTGGGGGACAGCGGCGGCAAGGCCAGGGCGCCGCTGCGGGTCCTGGAGAGCGCCGACAAGGTGGGCCGCTTCCTGGTCGGCGTGGCGCACAAGGGCATCCCGGATCCGTCCGTCCGCTTCCTGGAGGTCAACGGCGGCCCCGCCGTGCTGATCCTGTCCGGGGGC
Organism: Streptomyces sp. NPDC004721; assembly: GCF_053601495.1. NCBI lineage: Bacteria > Bacillati > Actinomycetota > Actinomycetes > Kitasatosporales > Streptomycetaceae > Streptomyces > Streptomyces sp. NPDC004721. The sequence continues at coordinate 27,764 of NZ_JBSGBZ010000038.1, read as the reverse complement.
AAGCCCGACAGCGTCTTCCAACTGGACGTGGCCGACGGGCGCGTCCAGGCCGTCTACATCGTCCGCAACCCCGACAAGCTGCGGTCCCTGACCGCCTGAGCCTGCCGGCCCCGATGCGCACGGCCGCCGCGACCTCCGGCCCCGGACGTCTGCGCGGCTGCCGCGGCCTCCGGTCCCAGGCGCCCGCACGGCTGCCGGCCCCGACCCGGATGGCGGGGGCTGCGGCGTGGTGCCCGGGAATCCGGCCCCGTGCGAACGGGGCGTGAACACCGCGCGACAGGCGCCTGTGCGCTGTCCGAGGGAACGAGGATTGGTCTTGACCAAGGGTGGGGGCCGCCTTATCGTCGCAGATAAGTACAACAACCTTTAATAAACAAGGGCGCTAAAACGCGGCCGGATCACGGCGATTGCGGAGGACAGGGTGGGGACCACGCAGCTGGAATCGGTGCCGGAGCCGAAGTACTGGCATCTCAAGACCGTGCTCAGCGAGGCACTGGACTCCGAGTTCTCGGTGGGCGAGATCCTGCCCAACGAACGGGAGCTCGCCGCCCGCTTCGGCGTGGCCCGTGCCACGCTGCGCCAGGCACTGGAGCAGCTGGAGCTGGAGGGACGGCTGCAGCGCCGCCGCGGTGTGGGTACGACCGTCGCGCCGCCACGCGTGGGTGTGGCCGTCGGCACCGAGCAGCACGCCTGGCCGGGGGCGGCAGGCGACGCCTGGCAGAGCGTCGACTGCACCCGGGCCGTCCCGCCGGCCGCGATCGCCGACGCCCTGGAGATCGGCCACGAGGAGCCCGTGCACACCGTGCGCCGGTCCCGGATGAGCCACGGTCAGCCGGTCGCCGCCGAACTGCTCTACGTTCCGGACGGCTCGGTGCCCGACCTGAGCGCGATCGACGCGCCCTCCGGGCCCGCACGCGCGCGTGCGGTGCTGCGCGAGCTGCACCGCCTCGAGCTGGAGGGCCAGGACCGCTCGGTCGAGCTGGGCTCGGCCCGCGCGGACGACGCCAAGGAGCTCGACCGGCTCCCCGGCGCCCCCGTTCTCGTCGTTACCACCCGCTTCGTCGTCCGGGGACGCACCGCCGCGATCTCCGTGGCCACCTACCGCGCCGACACCTGCCGGCTGACCTTCGGGGACTCGGGCGGCGTGGAGATACACCACGGACCGCACCAGCAGGCCTCCTAACCGGCAGGCCTCCTGGCCGACGGGACCCGCCCTCGGTGGCGGGCCGTCACCGGAACAGCAGGCCCGCACCGGAACAGCGGGCGCTGACTGGGAACGGCGGGCCCTCGCCGGCAACGCCCGGCCGTCACTGGGAGCGGCGCGCCGTCACCGTGCCCTCCACCGCGAACAGCTGCTCCTCGACGTGGTCGAGGGCCAGCCGGAGCGCGCCCGTCGCCACGGCCGCCTCGCCGAGCATCGACAGGGTGACCTTGGGCGGCCGCAGGCAGTAGCGATCCAGTTCGCGCCGTAGCGGCTCCAGCACGCCGTCCAGCCCGGCCGCCCAGCCGCCGATGACGACCAGTTCCGGATCCAGGGCCAGCACCAGCGCCGCCACATCGTGGACGAGTCGCTGAATGAACCGCTCGACGGCCGCGCCGGCCCTCCGGTCACCCCGGCGGGCCAGTGCGAAGACCTCGGCCACCGCCCGCTCGTCCAGCGGGTGCAGCGGCTGGTCCGTCGTCGACAGCAGCGTCTCGGGGGTCGCCTCCCGGCCCAGCAGGTGCAGCGCGCCGATCTCCCCGGCGGCCCCGCCGAACCCGCGGTGCAGCCGCCCGCCGATCAGCGAACCGGCGCCCGGGCTCAGCCCCGCCAGTACGAAGACCATGTCGTCGGACTCGGTGGCGGCGCCCTTCCAGTGCTCGGCCACCGCCGCCGCGTTCGCGTCGTTCTCGACGAGCACCGGGCACTTGAACGAACGGCTCAGCCGTTCGCCCAGGTGCAGGCCGGTCCACCCGGGCAGGGCGGTGCCCAGCCGTACCGTGCCGTCCGCCTCGACGATCCCGGGCGTGCCGACCCCGACGGCCCGCAGCGAACTGCGCGGGACACCGGCCCTGCGCAGCAGTTCGGCGACCGCGCCGCGCAGCCGCTCCAGCCGCTCGTCCGCCTCGGCGGTCTCCTCCACGTCCTTGGTCTGGGCACCCACCACGCGGCCGTCCAGGTCGGCCAGCAGCGCGGCGACCCGGTGCGCGCCGATCTCCAGGCCGAGCAGGTACCCGGCCTCGGCCCGGAACCGGAACCGGCGCGCGGGCCGTCCCTGCCGTCGTGCGGCACCCTCCTCGGCCGCCGTCTCGACGACGAGTCCGGCCTCGATCAGGCCCTCCACGACGCCCTCGACCGTCGGCCGGGACAGCCCCGTCACCCGGGTGATCTCTGTGAGCGTCGCACAGTCGGTGGCACGCAGCGCGTGCAGCACCACCGCGGAGTTGATCCTTCGCAGCAGCGAGGGATCCCCGCCGGTCAGCCGCCCCACCGTCCGTCCTCCCAGCTCGTGCGCGTGTTGGGCGGATCGTACTCGGCACGGGCCGGGGCAGCGAGCGCCGGGGACGGCACGAGCGCGCACCGGCGGAGCGCCACCCGCCCCGGGTGCGGTCGCTGACGCCCCGCCAGTTGTCAGTGGGGGCCGGTTTACTGGAGCACATGGACATCGCGAAGGCTCTCGCCGTCATCGACCGGCTGCGCCGCGGGGAGTATCCCGCCCAGCGCACCAGGACGGACGTCGGCACGGCCGGACCCGGTTACCGGATAGCCGAGTTGGAGACGAGCGACGACTTCTGGGAGGACGACGGCAGCCGGCGGGAGGCGACGGCGGAGCAGTACGAAGTCGACCGGGACGGACTGGGGGAGCGGCTCACCGGGCGCTGGGGCCCGCCGCAGGTGTTCAGCCTGTACAGCGTGCTCGAACGGACCCTGTCGGGTGAGGACGTGCCCGAGCCGTGGGCTTCGCTCAGCGGGCACGTACCGGACGTCCAGTTGTGGAGGGCGCAGGAGACCGGCCCGTGGATAGCGCTCGCGGTCTCCCAGTGGGACAAGGAGCTGCCGTTCCAGCTCCTGGCCGTCGTCACCGACGTGGATCCACCGTGACCGGTCCGCTAGTGCCCCGACAGACAACGTTCGCCCCGTCGCGACGCCCGGCACGCCCTCTCGCCGCACCGGCCGAAAGCCCCAGTACGTCCAGTACGAGGACTTCCGGCCGGCACTCCCCCAAGCTCTTCGAGCAGGGGGTACCCCCAGAGCACGCACCGGACGCCGCTCCTTCACGGGCAAACGTTGCCTGCCGCGGCACTAGGACGCCTCCGCGGCCACCCTCAGCCGTGCGAACTCCTCGGCCATCGTCTCGGCCGTCCAATGCGCGTTCAGCCCGCTCGGATTGGGCAGTACCCACACCCGCGTTTCGTCGAACGTCCGTTCCTGCGGCCCTACTTGGGCCGTGGGGTCGCCGAACGCCGCCCGGTACGCGGTGACGCCCACCACGGCCAGCCACCTCGGCCGCAGCCGCGCCACCTTCAGCGCCAGGAGCCGTCCGCCCTCCCGGTACTCCTGGGACGTCAGCTCCTGCGCCGGGCCGTCGGCCGCGCCACGACGTTCGTGATGCCCAGCCCGTACGACGGCAACTCGCCCTGCTCCGCGGGCTTCATCAGCCTCGGGGTGAACCCCGACCGGTGCAGCACCGGCCAGAACCGGTTGCCCGGCCGGGCGAAGTGGTGGCCGGTCGCGGCCGTCATCAGACCGGGGTTGATGCCGCAGAACAGCACCCTCAGGCCGTCCGCGACGACATCCGGGACCGGATGGTCGCGGGCGGCCTCGAGCTCCGCCGGGGTGAAACGGGTCAGAGGATCGCCCCCGGCGCGTAGGCCGCGGCCTCCGGGCGCTGCTTCACGATCTCCTCGATCCGGCCCACGACCGCGCCGACCTGGTCGGCCGCCGCGCCGGTGAAGGACAGCTTGTCGGCCATCAGCGCGTCCAGCCCCGCTCGGTCGAGCGGGAGTCGGTCGTCGGCGGCCAGCTTGTCGAGCAGGTCGTTGCGCTCGGCGCCCTGCTCGCGCATGGCGAGCGCGGTCGCGACGGCGTTCTCCTTGATCGCCTCGTGGGCGACCTCGCGGCCGACCCCGGCCCGCACGGCGCCCATCAGCACCTTGGTCGTGGCCAGGAACGGCAGGTAGCGGTCCAGTTCGCGGGCGATCACCGCGGGGAAGGCGCCGAACTCGTCGAGCACCGTCAGGAACGTCTCCAGCAGGCCGTCCAGCGCGAAGAACGCGTCCGGCAGCGCGACCCGGCGCACCACCGAGCAGGACACGTCGCCCTCGTTCCACTGGTCGCCCGCCAGCTCGCCGGTCATCGAGGCGTAGCCGCGCAGGATCACCATCAGGCCGTTGACGCGCTCGCAGGAGCGGGTGTTCATCTTGTGCGGCATCGCGGAGGAGCCGACCTGGCCCGGCTTGAAGCCCTCGGTGACCAGCTCGTGCCCGGCCATGAGCCGGATCGTCTTCGCCAGCGAGGAGGGTCCTGCCGCCAGCTGCACCAGCGCGGTGACGACCTCGTAGTCCAGCGAGCGCGGGTAGACCTGGCCGACCGACGTGAACGCCCGCGAGAAGCCGAGGTGCCCGGCGACGCGCCGCTCCAGCTCCGCGAGCTTCGACGCGTCGCCCCCGAGCAGGTCCAGCATGTCCTGGGCCGTGCCCACCGGACCCTTGACACCGCGCAGCGGGTAGCGGCCCAGCAGCTCCTCGACCCGCCCGTGCGCCACCAGCAGCTCGTCCGCCGCGGTCGCGAAACGCTTGCCGAGGGTGGTCGCCTGCGCGGCGACGTTGTGCGAGCGGCCGGCCATGACCAGCTCGCCGTACTCGGCGGCCAGCCTGCCCAGCCGGGCGAGGACGGCGACCGTGCGGTCCCGCATCAGCTCCAGCGAGAGCCGGATCTGCAGCTGCTCGACGTTCTCGGTCAGGTCGCGGGAGGTCATGCCCTTGTGCACGTGCTCGTGCCCGGCGAGGTCGTTGAACTCCTCGATCCGCGCCTTCACATCGTGCCGGGTGACCTTCTCGCGCTCCGCGATCGAGGCCAGGTCGACCTGGTCGAGGACCCGCTCGTAGTCGGCGATCGCCTCGTCCGGCACCTCGATGCCGAGGTCCTTCTGGGCGCGCAGCACGGCGAGCCATAGCTGCCGCTCCAGCCTCACCTTCTGCTCGGGCGACCAGAGCGTGGCGAGCTCGGCGGAGGCGTAACGTCCGGCGAGGACGTTCGGGATGCGGGGCTTGGCGGGCGCTGAAGTCACGTAGACGGATTCTACTGGCGATTCGTGCAGGCCAGCGCCGCGGGGGTGTTCGTGGGAAGCTACGAGAGCTCCGCGTCGGCCGCCGTCGGCGGCTGCGCCGGGTCCTCGTAGGGCAGCAGCTCGGGCCGCTTCGCGGGGCGGCCGTCGCCCGAGGAACGGCCGGTCAGGCGCCGTCCTATCCACGGCAGCAGATGCTGCCGGGCGAAACGGGCGTCCGCCACCCTGCGGGCGCGCCAGTCCGGACGCGCTGTCGCCGGCATGGGCGTGTGCCACTCGGAGTCCTCGGGCTCGTGGCCGAGCGTCTGCCACACCGCCTCCGCGACCCGGCGGTGGCCCTCGGCGGTCAGGTGCAGCCGGTCCACGTCCCACAGCCGGGGGTCGGCGAGCGACGGAGCCCCGTACAGGTCGACGACGAGCGCGCCGTGCCGTTCGGCGAGCTCGTCGACGCAGGCGAACAACTCCTCCATACGGGGCCGGAAGCGCTCCAGGACGGGGCCCTGCCGGCCGGGGCTGCGCATCAGCACCAGCCGCTCGCACGACGGCGCGAGCCGCTCCACGGCCTCCGTGAGCAGCCCCGTGACCCTGCCCATGTCGCACTTGGGGCGCAGCGTGTCGTTGAGGCCGCCCACCAGGGTCACGACGTCGGCCCGCATGGCCGCCGCCGTCTCCACTTGCTCGTCGACGATCTGTCCGATGAGCTTGCCGCGTACGGCGAGGTTGGCGTACCGGAAGCCGGGTGTGCGGGCGGCCATCCGCGCCGCGAGGAGGTCCGCCCAGCCGCGGTACGAACCGTCCCGCAGCCGGTCCGACATGCCCTCGGTGAAGGAGTCGCCGACCGCGACCAGGCTGGTGTAAGTGGGATTCGTCTGCATGGCGTGAGTGATGGTATCCGTGCGGCCCAGCGCCATACCAAGCGGTTGGTCCGCCGGGCTCAGGCCGTCCCGGTCACTCCCGCCGGTCCGAACAGCTCCCGCAGCACGTCCTCCATCGTCACCAGGCCCGCCAGCCGGTCGTCGGCACCCAGGACGGCCGCCAGATGCGCACGACCGCCGCGCATCGCGGTGAGCACGTCGTCCAGCGGTGTGCCCTCGCGGACCCGGGCGATCGGGCGCATGTCCCGCAGCCGGAACGGCTCTCCTCGTGGTGAGGCGTCCAGGGCGTCCTTCACATGCAGGTAGCCGACGATGTGGCGCTCCTCGTCGACCACGGGGAAGCGCGAGAAACCGGATTCGGCCGACAGCGCCTCCAACTGCTCGGGGGTGACCCCCAGACGCGCGTGGACGACCCGCTCCAGCGGGAGCACCACGTCGCGCACAGGCCGGCTGCCGAGCTCCAGCGCGTCGTGCAGCCTCTCCTGCGCCCGGTCGTCGATGAGGCCGGCCGCGCTGGCGTCCTTGACGATCTGGGCCAGTTCCGAGTCCGTGAAGGTCGACGAGACCTCGCCCTTGGTCTCCACCCGCAACAACGTGAGCAGGGTGTTCGCGAACGTGTTCACCGTGAAGATCACCGGACGCAGTGCCCGGGACAGCGCGACCAGCGGCGGCCCGAGCAGCAGCGCGCTGCGCACGGGCTCCGCGAGCGCGACGTTCTTCGGCACCATCTCGCCGAGCAGCATGTGCAGATACGTCGCCAGGGCCAGCGCGATCACGAACGACACCGCGTGGCCCGCACCCGGCGGTACGCCCACCGCGTGGAACACCGGCTCCAGCAGGTGCGCGATCGCCGGCTCGGCGACCACACCGAGGACCAGGGTGCACAGGGTGATGCCCAGCTGCGCCGCGGCCAGCAGCGCGGACACGTGCTCCAGGCCCCACAGCACGCTCCTGGCGCGCCGGTCGCCCTCCTCGGCGTACGGCTCGACCTGGCTGCGGCGCACCGAGATCAGCGCGAACTCGGCGCCCACGAAGAAGGCGTTGACGACCAGGGACGCCAGGCCGATCAGGATCTGTACGGCGGTCACCGGCCGGCCCTCTTCTCGTCGTGCGCGTCACCGCGCGGATGATCGGTCCGCCCTGCGGGTCCCTCGCGGTCCCCGCAGTCCTCGCGGCCGTCGCCGTCCTCGTCGTCGAGCGGCGCGTGCAGCAGCACGCGCGCGGCCCGGCGGCCGCTCGCGTCCACCACGTCCAGCCGCCAGCCGGCGACCTGGAGGATGTCGCCGGTCTCGGGGATCCGGCCCAGCTCGTTGGCGATCAGGCCGGCCAGCGTCTCGTACGGGCCCTCCGGCACCCGCAGCCCGACCCGCGCGAGCTGGTCCACCCGCGCGGAGCCGTCGGCCGAGTACAGGCCGCGGCCCTCCTCATCGGCCCCGGCCGGGGCGAGGTCGGGTGTCTCGTGCGGGTCGTGCTCGTCACGCACCTCGCCGACCACCTCCTCGACGATGTCCTCCAGCGTCGCCACGCCCGCGGTGCCGCCGTACTCGTCGATGACGACCGCCATCGTGCGTTTCCCGGAGAGCCGGTCCAGCAGCCGGTCGACGGTCAGCGACTCGGGGACCAGGAGCGGCTCGCGCATGATCTCGGAGACCCGCGTGCGGGTGCGCCGCTCGGAGGGCACCGCCAGCACGTCCTTGATGTGGGCGGTGCCCACGACCGAGTCGAGGCCGCCCTGGTACACGGGGAACCGCGACAGCCCGGTCGCCCGGGTCGCGTTCGCCACGTCCTCGCAGGTCGCCTGGGCGTCGAGGGCCACGACCTGGACGCGCGGGGTCATCACGTTCTCCGCGGTCAGGTCGGCCAGGTTGAGGGTCCGCACGAACAGCTCGGCGGTGTCCGCCTCCAGGGCGCCCTCCCTGGCGGAGTGCCGGGCCAGGGCGGCGAGCTCCTGGGGGCCGCGTGCGGAGGCGAGTTCCTCGGCGGGCTCCACGCCGAGCCGGCGCACCACGTGGTTCGCCGTGTTGTTCAGGTGGGTGATGAAGGGGCGGAAGGCGGCGCTGAACCAGCGCTGCGGATTGCCCACCCGCCTGGCCACCGCGAGCGGCGAGGAGATCGCCCAGTTCTTGGGCACCAGCTCGCCGACGACCATCAGAAACACCGTGGACAGGGCCGTGCCCAGGACCAGCGCCACCGTGGTCGCGGCGGACCGGGACAGGCCGAGCGCCTGAATGGGGCCCGCGATCAGCTTGGCGATCGACGGTTCGGCGAGCATGCCGACCACCAGATTGGTGACGGTGATGCCGAGCTGCGCGCCGGAGAGCTGGAAGGTCAGGTTCCGTACGGCCTTCAGCGCGCCGGCCGCGCCGCGTTCACCGCGCTCGGCCGCCCGCTCCAGGGCACCGCGCTCGACGGTCGTCAGCGAGAACTCGGCCGCGACGAAGGCGCCGCAGGCGAGACTCAGCAGCACCGCCACCAGCAACAGGAGCACTTCGGTCATCGGGTCACCCCCGACCTATGGTCGGGCAGGACGGGGACAGGCGCGCTATGTCGCGCTCGGGGAGGCTCGCCCATGGGCGGACGCTCACAACCTTTCATGGAGGACCGTGTGTCCTCCAAGAGTAAAGGAAGGGCAAAGTGGAGTCGGGGGCCAGTCCGTCAGGACCTCACGGGCCAATGGGTCAGGACCTCACGGGTCAGTCCGTCAGGGGCTTCACCCAGCGCCGCCAGCGTTCCTCGGGCGCGTAGCCCGCCGCCCGCCAGGCGCGGTGCGCGGTCTCGTTGCGGGTGAGCACCATGGCGTCCCCGCGCCGCCCGCCGAGCCGCACGAACCGCTCCTCGGCGGCCGCCAGCAGGGCCGAGCCGATGCCCCGGCGCCGCCGGTCCGGGTGCACGGCCAGCCGGTACAGGTGGCAGCGCCAGCCGTCGAAGCCCGCGATGACCGTGCCGGCCAGCTCGCCGTCCTGCTCCGCCAGCAGCAGGGCTTCCGGGTCGCGGGCGAGCAGGCGGGCCATGCCGTTCCGGTCGTCGCTGATGCTCGTGCCCTCCGCGGCCGTCGTCCAGAAGGCCAGCACGGTGTCGAGGTCGTCGGCGGTCGCGGCGCGTATGTGCAGATCGCTCATGCGGTGATCAGACCACGCACCGCCGCCCGCCGGGCCCTATTCCAGCATCCGGACGCCAGTGCTGCGACCGGGTCACTCGTGCGCGATCGCCGCCAGCACGTTCATCCGGGAGGCGCGCAGTGCGGGCAGCAGGGCCGCGACGACGCCCACGAGCGCCGAGCCGACCACCACCGCCACGATCGTGGCCCACGGGATGGCCAGCGCCTTCATGCCCTGGAGGGCCAGCACCCGCTGGGTGCACAGGCCCCACACCAGGCCCAGTGCCAGCCCCAGGACCGCGCCGAAGACCGCGATCACCACCGACTCCAGCCGGATCATCCGCCGCAGTTGCCGGCGGGCCAGCCCGATGGCCCGCAGCAGACCGATCTCCCGGGTGCGCTCCACCACCGACAGGGCGAGGGTGTTGACCACGCCCAGGACCGCGATGACGATCGCGAGGCCGAGCAGCGCGTAGACGAGGTAGAGCAGGACCGCGATCTGGTCGTGGACCAGCTTCTTGTAGTCCGCCTGGTCGCGCACCTCCACATTGGGGTACGGAGTCAGGGCCTTCTCCAGGTGGGAGCGCAACTGGCCGGTGCCGGTGCCGGGCGCGGCGTTCACGTACAGGACCGCGTCCGGGGTGCCCGGCACGTACTTCTCCAGGGTCCCCATGCCGAAGTACACGCCGCCCTCGATGCCGAACCCCTCGGCCGCGTCCTGGTTGGTCAGCGCCGCCACGGTCAGCCGGGCCAGCCGTCCGCCCTGGAACTCGACGGGCAGTACGCTTCCGGCCCGCACCCCGTGCTTCCCGGCGAAGCGGGCGTCCATGGCGATGTGCCCGTCGGCGAGGGCCGCCGCCGTGTCGCCGTGGACGTACTTGATGTGGGCGACCGAGTCGAGCCGCGGGTCGTACCCGGATGCGGTGGTCTCGACGCGCTTGCCGTCCGGCATCCGCAGGGCGACCGCCGCCAACCGCTGCCGTACGACGGTGCCGGCGCCCCGGGTGCCGCGCACCGCGTCCGTGACCTCCGCGGAGAACGGCAGGAAGCTGCGGTTCTGCACCAGGTAGTCGGCGCCCAGCACCTTGTCGATCTGGCGGTCCAGGGAGCTGGTCATGGAGGCACTGGCCACGGACAGCCCGCCGACCAGGGCCAGGCCCACCATCAGGGCGGCCGCGGTGGCACCGGTCCGGCGCGGGTTGCGCAGCGCGTTGCGCTGGCTCATCCGTCCGATGGACCCGAACAGGGCCGGGAAGGCCCCGCCCAGCACCCGGATCAGCGGGCGCACCAGCAGCGGCCCCGCGACGACGGCGGCGACCAGGGTGAGGACGATGCCCACGCCAAGGAGCGAGGCGGCGGTCGCGGTCCGGTGCGCGGCGGCGCAGCCCGCGAGCGCGGCCGCGCCGGCCGCTCCCACGCCGGCGCCCGCCAATGCGCGCACCCGCAGCGGCCGGCCCACCCCGGTCACCTCGGCGTCCGCCAGGGCCGCCATGGGCGAGACGGTGGCGGCGCGGCGGGCCGGGAGGTAGGCGGCCAGGAAGGTGACGCCGATGCCGACGGCGTACGCGGCGACGGGCGTGATCCACCGGACGACCATCGCCGCGGTCGTCAGGTTCATGCCGAAGGCGCTCATCAGCCGGATCAGCCCGGCCGCGAGGCCGATCCCGGTCGCCAGCCCCACCGTGGAGCCGACCACGCCGAGCAGCACCGCCTCGGCCAGCACCGAGCGGCGAACCTGCCGCCGGTCGGCGCCCAGGGCGCGCAGCAGGCCCAGTTCGCGGGTGCGCTGGGCGATCAGCATGGAGAAGGTGTTGACGATCAGGAAGATGCCGACGAGGACCGCGATCCCGGCGAATCCGACCATGACGTACTTGATGATCTTGACGAATCCGCCGAGCCGGGCGGCGGCGGACTTGGCCTGCTCACTGGCCGTCCTGAGGTCGTAGCCGGTGGTACCGACGGCCCGGCCGACGCGCTGCTTGAGCTCGGCGTCGGTGACGCCCTTGGCCGCGTCGACCGAGATGCTCGTCGCGCGGGCCGTGGAGCCGAGCAGCCTGGATTGGGCGGTGGGGGTGTCCAGGAAGAGCCTGGCCGCGCCCGGGTTGGTGGTGGTGAACGTGGCGATGCCGACGACCCGGACGCGGAACGAGCCAAGCTGCGCCTGGACCGCGAGCACGTCGCCGATCCGCACGCCGTTGTGCCGGGCGGTGTCGGCGTCCAGCAGGGTCTCGGCGTCGCCGTGCGGGGCGTGGCCGGAGGTCAGCCGCACCGGGCTGCGGTCGGTGACCTGCCAGTTGGAGACGATCGTCGGGGCGCCCGTGGTCGGGCCGACCGGGTTGTTGTGGCTGTCGACGACCATGGCGTTCTGGACGGCCACGTCCACGTGCGTCGCCGCGACGCCGTCGACCCCGGCCACCCGTTGGGCGAGGGACGCCGGCACGGTCTGCACGACCCCGGTGGGCAGCGCGGACTGCAGCTCCTGCTTCGGGGCCACCGTCACATCGGCTGCGGTGGAGGCGAAGAGCCGGTCGAAGGTGCGGGCGACGGTGTCGGAGAAGATCAGGCTGCCCGTGACGAAGGCCACGGACAGGATGACGGCCAGGGCCGAGAGCAGCAGCCGCCCCCTGTGGGCCAGGAAGCTGCGCAGTGTCGCCTTGAGCACGGGGTCAGGCCTCCTCGACGGCGACGCCGTCCCCGTCGAACCGGTCGTGGACCACGTCGAAGCCGGGGGTGAGGCTGGGGGTGGGGCTGGGAGTGGGAACGGCCCCTCCGGCGAACAGGCGCATGCGCTCCAGAACGGCCTCCGCGGTCGGGTGCTCCATCGTGTCCACGATCCGGCCGTCCGCGAGGTACAGCACCAGGTCGGAGTGGGCGGCGGCGTTCGGGTCGTGGGTCACCATGACGACGGTCTGCCCGAGGCTGTCGACGGCGTCGCGCAGGAAGCCGAGCACCTCCAGGCCGGCCCGCGAGTCGAGATTGCCGGTCGGTTCGTCGGCGAAGATCAACTCCGGCCGCGAGGCCAGGGCCCGCGCGCAGGCCACGCGTTGCTGCTGGCCGCCGGACAGCTGGGACGGCCGGTGCCTGAGCCGGTTGCGCAGCCCCAGGGTGTCGATGACCTCGTCCAGCCACTTCTCGTCGGGCTTCCGGCCCGCGATGTCCATCGGGAGGGTGATGTTCTCCAGCGCGTTCAGGGTGGGGATGAGGTTGAACGACTGGAACATGAAGCCGATCCGGTCACGGCGCAGCCGGGTCAGTTCGCGGTCCTTCAGTCCGGTGATCTCGGTGTCGCCGACCCAGACATGACCGGCCGAGACGGTGTCGAGCCCGGCCAGGCAGTGCATCAGCGTGGACTTCCCGGAGCCGGAGGGGCCCATGACCGTGGTGAAACGGCCGCGCTCGATGTCGACGTCCACCGAGTCCAGCGCGAGGACGGCGGTCTCGTCCGATCCGTACGACTTGGTCAGTCCGCGGGCGCGGGCGGCGATCCCGTCGACCGACGCCTGGGCCGGCGGCGCAGCAGGTGTGGACACGGGGGCCTCCTTGGGGGTCCTTCGACCCGTTACGTCCTGGCTCATGACAGGTTTGTCCCCGGACGAGCGTAATGTGATCGGGCCCACAGTCGGTATCCTCCGTTGGGCCCAGAAGCGGTCTCCGCCTTCAGGACGGGGCCCTGATACCCCTGTAAGGGGCATGCGGGCTCCACCCTGTGCCTGTGCCCACGCGGCCGAGGCGCGAGTGAACACCTGATGGGCCGATCAGGTGGCCGGCCGATCACCGAGGCCGGTGGAGACCGGTCGCCAGGCGGTGCCCAGCGCGCAGTACGAGGAGGGCAGGACCGGACCCTGTTCCGGAACCAGCATCCGCCGGTAGGGGCCGAGCTCGAACCCGGCGTCGCGCAGGGCGGAGACCGGATCGCGGGACAGATGGCAGCCGCCGCTCAGCAATGGCCACACCGTGAGGTCCAGGGCACGCTGGGTCAGGGTCATCGCCCGGCCACCGCCCCTGCCGTGCTCGAAGAACCGCACCTCGCCGCCGGGCTTCAGCACCCGCCGCGCCTCGGCGAGCGCGCGCGGCACGTCGCGCACGCTGCACAGCACCTGCGCGAGCACCACCGCGTCGAACGCCTCGCTCTTCACCGGCAGCGCCTCCGCGCAGCCCGGCACCACGTCGACCGGGAGCTCGGCGCGCACGGCGGCCTCGAGCGCCCGCTGCCGCAGCAGCCGCTCCGGTTCGATCGCGACGACCTCCGCGACGGAGCCCGGATAGCGCGCGAAGTTCAGCCCGTTGCCCGCGCCGATCTCGATCACCCGCCCGGACAGCCCGGCCAGCAGTCTCTGGCGCACCCCGGCGATGCCCATGCTGGTCTCCGCGGCCACGCTGGCGCGGGCGTAGTAACGGGCGAACACCGGATGACGCACGGCATCCCGTGCCGCCTTCCCGGAGTCGACGGACCGCAAGAACATGGCACCCTCCCCGACCGCGACGGGCCTACGGTGAGTGTCCCCCACGCCTGCCCACCGCACGCCCACCCATGCCGATCCCCAACCCCGCCCGCACGTCCCGGCCGAGCCTGCGGCACGTGCGCTGGAGCCGTGCGCCGTCCCCCGCCGTCCGGTCCGCGTCCCCGATGTGCGTGGCGCACGTACGCGGGGGCTCGTCGTACGTGCCGCACATCCGCAGGGCTGGGGTGGTCTCCGGGTGTCACCCGGGGCCGCCTGGCGCGCTCGTCCGCAGGACCGCAACGCGCCTCCGCGCCGGGAGGCCGTCGCAGCCCGCCGCGCGTTGGATGGCGCAAGCCGTACCCGTCCGCGGCGTGCCCGCCTGTGCCGTTGGCCGTGCGCTGGTCCGGGTTGGTCCGACGAGCCTGCCGGCACGGGGGACGGTCCGGCGCTCGGCTGCCGTGTGCCGGTCTGTCGTGGTCGGTCGCCCGGCTGCCGTAGCCCGAGCGCCGCCCGATCCGCGCTGGGTGGCCGCGGCGGCCGACCGCGTTGGGTGGCGCAAGGCCTAGCCGTCCGCGGTGTGCCCGCCTGCGTCGTCGGCCGTGCGCTGGCCGGGTTGGTCCGACGAGCCTGCCGGCGCGGGCGACGGTCCGGCACCCGGCTGCCGCGTGCTGGCCTGTAGTGGTCGGTCGCCCGGGCGTCGTGGTCCGAGGGCCGCCCGATGCGCGCTGGATGGCTCGTCGCGGCCCGCCGCGCGTGGGATGACGTAAGCCGTATCCGTCCGCGGCGCGCCCGCCTGTGCCGTCGGCCGTGCGCTCGTCCGAGCTGGCTCGACGGCTCAGCGTCCGGCCGCCGCACACGGGCCGTCGTGGCCGGTCACCCGGCCGCGACCCGGCCGCACACGGGCGGCGTGCGAGCACGTGGGCCAGGTGTCCGTACATCCGCTGCCCCGCTCAGGCTCCCCGTACGAACGGCGCGGGTGCCTCCCGGGCGGTGAACTCCTCCGCGTTCCACAAGCCGTTCAGACACGGGGCCAGCCACTCGGGGGCCATGGTCCGGAAGGTGGCCGGGGGCAAGGCTCCGGCGGCTTCGGGGAGGGCGCCGAGCAGGGGGGCGCCGGCCGCTTCGGGGAGGTCGGTGACGTTGCAGCGGCAGGCGAGGTCGGGCGCGGTGGGCCAGCTGCCGATCACCACGCCGAGGAGATCCAGCTCGCGGGAACGCAGTTCACGGGCCGTCAGCTCCGTCGTGTTCAGCGTGCCCAGACCCGCCGTGGCCACGACCAGCACCGGGGCACCCAGCAGCTTCGCCGCGTCCGCCAGCGTGCCGCCGTCCGCGTCGAAGCGGACGAGCAGCCCGCCCGCGCCTTCCACCAGGACCAGATCGTGCTCGGTCGCCAGCTTGGCGGCGGCCTCGGCCACCTCGGGCGGGCGCACCGGCGCCCGCCCGGCCCGAAGGGCCGCCGTCGCGGGCGCCAACGGCTCGGGATAGCGGGCGAGTTCGCGCGCCGTCACCGCACCGGCCAGCCGAGCGACCTCGTCGGCGTCCCCGCGCTCGCCCGGCCCCACGCCGGTCTGCGCGGGCTTCAGCACGGCCACCGACCGCCCGGCCGCGACGGCCGCAGCGGCGACGGCGGCCGTCGCCACCGTCTTGCCGACCTCCGTGCCCGTTCCCGTGATCACCAGTACCGGCATCTCAGCCCTCCCGCGCCGCCGCGCACACCGCGCGCGCGATCCGTGCCACGTCCACGTCACCGGTGACGTACGGCGGCATCGTGTACACCAGGTCACGGAACGGCCGCAGCCACACGCCCTCGCGGACGGCCGCCCGGGTGGCCGCCGCCATGTCCACCGCGTGGTCGAGCTGGACCACTCCGACGGCGCCCAGGACCCGTACGTCCCGCACCCCCGGCAGCTCCGCGGCCGGAGCCAGTCCGTCCCGCAGCCCCGCCTCGATCCGCTTGACCTCCATGCGCCAGTCCTGGCCGAGCAGCAGTCCGATCGACGCGCAGGCCACGGCCGCCGCCAGCGGGTTGGCCATGAACGTGGGGCCGTGCGCGAGCACCGGCACCTCGCCGCGCGAGATCCCCTCGGCCACCCGCGTGGTGCACAGCGTCGCCGCCATCGTCAGATAGCCGCCGGTCAGCGCCTTGCCCACGCACATCACGTCCGGCGTCACGGCGGCGTGCTCCGCCGCGAACAGGGCGCCGGTGCGCCCGAACCCGGTCGCGATCTCGTCGAACACCAGGAGCACGTCGTGCGCGTCGCACACCTCGCGCAGCACCCGCAGATAGGCGGGGGAGTGGAAGCGCATCCCACCCGCGCCCTGGACCACCGGTTCGACGATCACGGCGGCCAGTTCGCCGGCGTGCCGTTCGACCGTCTCCCGCAGATGGTCGGCGTACGCCTCCTCGTACTCGGTCGGCGGCGCGTCCGCGAAGACCTGACGTGGCAGCACACCGGTCCACAGCTCGTGCATCCCGCCCTCGGGGTCGCACACGGACATCGGCTGCCAGGTGTCCCCGTGGTAGCCACCCCGCCAGGTCAGCAGCCGCCGCTTGTCCGGGCGGCCGAGCGAGCGCCAGTACTGAAGGCACATCTTGACCGCGACCTCGACCGACACCGAACCGGAGTCGGCGAGGAACACATGCTCGAGGCCCTCTGGTGACATGTCGACAAGGAGCTTCGCGAGCCGGATGGCGGGCTCGTGCGTGAGCCCGCCGAACATCACGTGGCTCATCCGCTCCAACTGCTCCCGTGCGGCCTCGTTCAGCACCGGGTGGTTGTAGCCGTGGATCGCCGCCCACCACGACGACATGCCGTCGACCAGTTCGCCCGAGCCGTCCGCGAGCCGCAGCCGCACCCCGCTCGCCGACTCCACGACGAGCGGTTCGTGGCGGCCGGGCATGGGTCCGTACGGGTGCCACACGTGCCGCCGGTCGAGCTCCAGCAGTTCGGGCACGCTCTTGCCGGGTGTGGCGTGCGGTTCAGGCATTGGGTGCGAGGTCCGTTCCGGCGCCCCGGCGGCGTACGGCGACGAGATCCGTACGCGGCTCGCTGCCGGTCGCGGTCGCGGCCGGTGCCGATGCCGTTTCCTCCGCCGGTGCAGCGGCGGAACCGCAGACCCCGCCACCCTGGTGCGACCCGCACCCCGGCCCCTCGTGCGCACCGCGGCCCGAGCCCTCGTGGGACCCGCACCCCGCGCCGTCGTGCGACCCGCACCCGCCCCCGGCCGCCCCCCGGTGCTCGGGCAGCGTCACCTGGTCGGCATCCTCCACCTCGAACCCGGCGTCCGCGATCATCTCCAGGTCGGCCTTGCCCGCCTGGCCCTCGCTGGTCAGATAGTCGCCGAGGAAGATCGAGTTGGCCAGGTGCAGCGCGAGGGGCTGCATGGTGCGCAGGTGCACCTCGCGGCCGCCCGCGATCCGCACCTCCACGTCCGGGCAGACGAACCGGACCATCGCCAGGATCCGCAGGCAGCGCTGCGGGGTCAGGTTCCACTCCTTGGCGAGCGGTGTGCCCTCGAACGGGATCAGGAAGTTCACCGGAACGGAGTCCGGGTCCAGCTCGCGCAGCGAGAAGACCACGTCGACCAGGTCCTCGTCGCTCTCGCCCATCCCGGCGATGAGCCCGGAGCAGGCGGACAGCCCGGCCGCGTGCGCCTTGTTCACCGTGTCCACCCGGTCGGCATAGGTGTGGGTGGTGGTGATGTCGCCGTACGTCGCCTCGGAGGTGTTGAGGTTGTGGTTGTAGGCGTCGGCCCCGGCCTCGCGCAGCCGTTCGGCCTGGCCGTCGGAGAGCAGGCCGAGGCAGGCGCACACCTCGACGCCCTCGTTCTGCTCCTTGATCGCCTTGATGGTGTCGGAGACCCGGTCCACGTCACGGTCGGTCGGGCCGCGCCCGCTGGCCACCAGGCAGACCCGCTTGGCGCCGCCCGCCAGCCCCGCCGCGGCGGCCCTGGAGGCGTCGTCGGGCTTGAGCCAGGTGTACTTGAGGATGTCGGCCTTCGAGCCGAGCCGCTGGGAGCAGTAGGAGCAGTCCTCGGGGCACAGGCCCGACTTGAGGTTGACGAGATAGTTGAGTTTCACCCGCCGGCCGAACCAGTGGCGGCGCACCTTCCCGGCCGCGGACACCACATCGAGCAGGTCGTCGTCCGAGGTGGCCAGTACGGCCAGAGCTTCCCCGCGGGTCGGCGACTCGCGCCGAAGCCCCTTGTCCACCAGCGTGTTCAGCAGGTTCATGAGAGCTGATCCTGTCCTACGGCCCGGTCCGCGGCCAAGGAGACTCCGCACAACGACGGGCACATCGACATGTGGGTATTGCCACATCATGGGCGGCCCGCCCTGCCGCTAGGGTCTGTCCACTGCCTACAAATGCCCCGGAGGACCCATGGCGTTCGGCTGGATCGAGGAGCAGGCGGACGCACGCCGCCGGGCCGGACTCGTACGGACCCTGCGGCCCCGCCCCGCCGACTCGCCGCTGCTCGACCTCGCGGGCAACGACTACCTGGGGCTGGCCCGCCATCCGGAGGTGACCGAGGGGGCCGCGGCCGCGGCGCGCACCTGGGGCGGCGGCTCGACCGGCTCCCGGCTGGTCACCGGCACCACCGAACTCCATGCCGAACTGGAGCGCGAGCTGGCCGGTTTCTGCGGCTTCGAGGCGGCGCTGGTCTTCTCCTCCGGATACGCCGCGAACCTGGCCGCGGTCACCGCGCTCGCGCCGCACGGCTCGCTCGTCGTCTCCGACGCGGGCAACCACGCCTCGCTCATTGACGGCTGCCGACTGGCCCGGGGTACGACGCAGGTCGTCGCGCACGCCGACCCGGACGCCGTGCGCAAGGCGCTCGGCACGCACGAGGGGCCGGCGGTGCTCGTGTCGGACACGGTGTTCTCGGTCGACGGCGACGCGGCCCCGCTGGGGGAGTTCGCCGCGGCCTGCCGGGAGCACGGCGCCGGTCTCGTCGTCGACGACGCCCACGGGCTGGGCGTCCTGGGCGCCGGCGGCCGCGGCGCCGCGCACGCGGCCGGGCTGGCGGGCGCCGGCGACGTGGTCGTCACGGCCACGCTGTCGAAGTCGCTCGGCAGCCAGGGCGGAGTCGTCCTCGGGCCCGCGCGGGTGATCGACCACCTGGTCAACGCGGCCCGGACGTTCATCTTCGACACCGGTCTCGCCCCCGCGGCCGCGGGGGCCGCCCTCGCGGCGCTGCGACTGCTGCGCCGCGAGCCGGAGCGGGCGGCACGCGCGCGTGCCGTGGCGGCCGAACTCCACGCCCGCCTGACCGCCGCGGGCCTGGAGGCCGTACGTCCGGACGCTGCGGTGGTCTCGGTCCGCGCGCCGTCCCCGGAGCGGGCCGTGCGGTGGGCGGCCGACTGCCGGGCGGCCGGGCTGGCCGTGGGCTGCTTCCGTCCTCCTTCCGTGCCCGACGGCATCTCACGGCTGAGGCTGACCGCCCGCGCGGACCTCTCCGGGGCGCAGATCGAACGCGCTGTACGGGTGATCGGTGGAACACGGCCATGAGTCGGCGTGACACGGCCGGGCGTCACCGGGTGTGGATATGACCGGATTGTCCGTCAGGTGCGGTGTGTCGCAGCCATGAAGCCTGCCCAGCTCGCGGGGGAGAAGAGCAGTGCGGGCCCGGCCGGGGCCTTGGAGTCGCGCACGGCGAGCAGCCCGGCCCACGGTCCCGTGGCGGGCCGGGCCGTCTCGACGCAGTTGTTGGCTCCCGTGCTGTAGCTGCTGCGCAGCCAGCGCACGCCGTGCAGATCGGTGCTGGAAGGTACGTGCCGAGGCGGAGCGGACATGGTGCCTCCTTAACGCGGTACGCGGTTGTGCGCCGTCAGGGGGTCTGGCGTATCCCGGCGATGAAGTCCAACGAGTCCTCGGGCGAGAGGGCGTGGAGCCGCAGGGTGTCGAAGGCCTCGGCGTAGGCCTCTAGGTCTTCTTTCCGCTCGAGGTGGAGGCTACTCGTCAAGTGGTCGAGAACCACCACGTTCAGATCAGATGCGTTCGAAAATGAGAAGATAACGAAAGGGCCGGTGATGCCGATGTGGGCGCCGGCGGCGAACGGCAACACCTGGAGCCGTACTTGGGGCAGCCGGGCCGCCTCCGTCAGCCGCTCCAGCTGCCGCCTCATCACCTCGGGCCCGCCCACCTCCCGGCGCAGCACCGCCTCGTCCAGCACCGCGTCCAGCTCCAGCGGCGGTCGCGAGCGCAGCACGTCCTGGCGGGCCAGCCGTACCTCCACCAGCGCGTCCAGCCGGTCCTCGTCGAGGTTGTCCACGGCGGCCCGGGTGACCGCGCGCGCGTACTCGGGCGTCTGGAGCAGACCGGGGACGACCGAGGTCTCCAGGGTGCGCATCCCGCTCGCCTGCGACTCCAGGCTGATGAAGTCCCGGTAGGTCGGCGGCAGCACTCCGCGGTAGGCGTGCCACCAGTGGTGCCGGTCGCCGCCGTCGTCCAGCCCCGCCAGGACCAGGAGCAACTCACGCAGCTGGGTGTCGTGGACCGCGTACGCGTCCAGGAGCGAGCGCACGTCGGCCGGTTTCACCCCGCTGGTGCCGGTCTCGATCCGGCTGACCTTCGACTGGTGCCAGCCGACCAGACGGGCCGCCTCACCGCTGGTGAGACCCGCGCCGGTGCGCAGGGCGCGCAGTTCGGCGCCCAGCTTCCGGCGGCGCACCTCGGGACCGTGTTGCATGGGCTACTCCCTCGCTCCCTCTGAACGCTCCACGCGACCCGCTCCGAATACGGTCTGCCGTCGCAGAGTTCACCGCATCGAGCGACAGATATATGCATATCTCGGTGGATCGCCACCGAGAGCGGAGTGCTGATGGCAGTCTGACGGCGAAGCACCAGTGCGGGACCGTACTCGAATCATCCGCTCAGTGTCGGACTCCGGCCCCGTGGGAAAGGGACGACGTCGCCATGGCAGACCATCTGGAAGCATCCGTCACTCTGCCGAGCGATCCCGCCTCGGTCTGCGCGGCCCGTGCCTATGTGGCCGGCACGCTCGTGGAGTGGGGCCTGCCGCCGGCCGCGGACACCGCCGAGACGGTCCGGCTCATCGTCTCCGAACTCGCCACCAACGCCGTACAGCACACTTTCGGGCAGTCACCCACCTTCACGGTGGACCTCGTCCTCGTGCGTGACGAACGACTGCACATCGGGGTCACCGACAGCCACCCCCGGTTCCCGAAACGCCTGCCGGCCGCCGTCCAGCAGGACAACGGCCGGGGCATGGTGATCATCCGGTGGCTCACCGCCGAGTGCGGCGGCAGCCTGACCGTGCGGCCGACCCGGGAGGGCGGCAAGACGGTCTGCATCGAACTTCCGTGGTCGGTTCCCGCCCGCCCGGTGACGGCCGCGGGGCAGGAACCGTAGGAACGTGCGGTGACGAGTCGAAGCTCCGCCACCGCACCGCACCGCGGCCGGGTCAGCGCACCCGGCCGTACCAGACGCTCTTCGTCCAGATCTTCTGGAGCTTCACCACGTCCCCGGTCTTCGGGGCGTGCCAGATCTTGCCCTTGCCGGCGTAGATGCCCACGTGGTACACGTTCGAGCCCGAGTGGAAGAACACCAGGTCCCCGGCTCGGCGGCTGCCCGCGGAGATGTGCCGGCTCTTGTTGTACTGCTGTGCGGCCGTGCGGGGCAGCGTCTTGCCCGCCCTCTTGAACGAGTACAGCGTGAGCCCGGAGCAGTCGAACCTCCGCGGCCCCGTGGCGCCCCACTGGTAGGGCGACCCCTGCTTGGACGCCGCGATCCGCAGCGCCGCGTTCGCGGTCGTCGCGGCCGAGGCCTCGGAGGCCACACCCGGGACCACGATCGAGCCGCTCACGGCGGCCAGGGTCAGAGCCGAGGCCGTGCCGGCCCGGGCCATCAGCGACGGGACACGATTGAGCGCAGTCATGCGCAACCCTTCGTCAGCCGCCTGTGAAGGATGACCTGTCGGATTCGGGCTGGCGAAGTTGCCCGGCCGCGTTGCCGCGGCTTCACCCCAAGGGCTGCTCGGACCGGCCATGGCGTGACCGTTCCGGCGACCCGTCGTGCTTGGGTCCTCCACTCCTGCCGATCCACTCCTGTCGACCGGTCATCCGGGCGGCGGCAGGACTCGGCGTCCGCCCGGACCGCCCCGCCGTTGTGGCGGGGGCTTGTCGTCAGACAGGGATCTTCACCTACGGATGTCCGAAAATCCCAATGGAACCGCGTGTTTGTGTTGTTACTCACCACGCGCCCGTTCGGGTGGACACCCTCGCGATCGAACGGCTGCCCCCTCCCGCGACGACCCCCGGACCAGCACCGGAACACCTCATTCCGCCATCCGGGGAGGCGTGTTGCGCAACTGCGGCGGTCCCGAAAAGGGAGCTGAACCTACACCGAAAGGCGGTCGGTCATTCGGGGTGATTTCACCCCGTGTCCAGACAGATGGGCCCCTTCACCCGCCGAGACCGCGGCTGTGGATGACGTCAACTTCCGCAGTCGGGCGGCAGGGTGACACGGGCCGTGCGCCGCTCGCCGTCCAGTACTCGCAGCGCCCGGGCCAGAGTGTCCGCGTGCAGCTCGGTCTCGCCCCGCCGGTGCATCAGCGCCAGCGTGTCCCGCAGCTCCACCGCCCTGCCGACGAGCGCCTGGGCGGCCCTCAGGGCCCGGTAGGTGTCTCCGGGCCGTCCCGGGTTGACGCGGCCCAGCAGGTCGGCCGCCTCCAGGTAACGGTCGATCAGCTCCGCCTCGGCGCGGGTCAGCGCCGGCAGGGGCGGCAGCTCGGGTGGCAGCATCGGCGGCTCACCCCGCGTCCGGCGCGGTGCGTGTGGCCCCGCGGTTCGGGATTATTCGGTCAATCAGCCCATATTCCAGGGCCTCTTGTGCGTCCAGCACCTGCTCCCGCTCCAGGTCGGTCCGTACCTGCCGGGCGGACCGCCCGGTGCTCCGCGCGAGCAGTTCCTCCAGGCGGGCGCGCACCCGCGTCAGCTCGTCCGCCTGGATCGCCAGGTCGGACGCCTGGCCCTCGACCGGCTCGGGCAGTGACGGCTGCCGCAGTACCACGCGGGCGCCGGGCAGCGCGTACCGCTTGCCCGGGGTGCCCGCGGCCAGTAGTACCGCCGCTGACGCGACGGCCTGGCCCAGGCAGATCGTCTCCACGTCGCAGCACACGTACCGCATCGTGTCGTGGACGGCCAGCATCGCGCTGAACGAGCCGCCGGGGGAGTTGATGTAGAGCGAGATGTCCCGGTCGGGCGTCCGGTGCTCCAGGTGGACGAACTGTGCGATGACGTCGTTCGCCGCGGTGTCGTCGATCGGTGTGCCGAGGAGGACGATCCGCTCCTCGAGCAGTTTCGCGTACGGATCCAGGGACCGCCGGCCGGCGCTGGTGATCTCGGTGAACTCCGGCAGGACGTAGCGGGCGGACGGTCGCGTCATGGCACACCCCTCCATGCGGCGGTGCCGTCTCCGGTCGGAGAGGCCTCTGTAAAAAATGTACAGGATGTACGTAAGTCGCGGCGAGCTTTCCGGGGCCGGGTGCGGGAACGGCTCCGGGTCGTGCACGGCGTCCTCCGGGGTGAAGCTGGAAGCACGGGTGCTCGACGACCCAGGGGACTGGTCATGGTGTTCTTCGCGATGTCCGAGCGGCACCCTCTCCCGCCGCTCTCCGCCACCGATCCGGTGCTGGAGCACGAGCGACTGCACCAGGAGATCGAGCAGCTCCAGCGGGCCCTGACCTCGCACGCGGTCATCGACCAGGCGATCGGCGCCGTGGTGACCTTCGGGCAGATCCCGCCGGAGGACGCCTGGCAGGTCCTGCGGGAGGTCTCCCAGCGGTCCAACACCAAGCTGCGCACGGTGGCCGAGCACGTGCTGAAGTTCGCCCAGGGCGGTGCTCTGCCCGACATCGAGCTGGAGCAGCTGAGGCGGGCGCTGGGGCGGTACTCCGCACGCTTCTGCGGCGAGCGGTCGCAGCCCTGAGAGCGGCGCGAACGCCCCGTAAGGTGGGGGTATGGCCTACGAGATTCCGGTGACGCAAGCCAGGGCTGAGCTCGCCGACCTGATCAACCGGGTGGTGTACGGCGGAGAGCGCGTGGTCGTCACGCGGCACGGCAAGCCGCTCGTCGCCCTGGTCTCCGCCGCCGATCTGGAACGACTCGAGCAGCTCGCGGAGCCTGCCGGGGACCCGGTGGTCGGCGCCGTCTCGCAGGTTCGCGACGTCCCGTCCGCCCCTCCTGAGCAGCAGCAGCGCTTCGGCATCACGGCGGACCATCGGGGGCCGGAGGTCCGCTAGCGGTGAGGCCCGGGGCGGCGCGTGTTCCGCGTCGCCGGCGGGTCTGAACTGCACTGCCCGAAGAGGCAGTTGAATTCCCTGCGGGGCCCGTGAGGGGCCCCGCCCCGCTGTCACGCCGCAAGGCGGCGCGCTCCGACGGCCGGGTGAGTGACGAACAGCCCTATCTTCAGGCCGCTGCCGAGCCCTTTGGTACTCCGCTCAGCGGGACACGCCGCGCCGCTTATCGGATTGGCAAAGAAGGTCAACGACCCCTGTTCTCAGGCACCTCACAGCAGCAAGGATCCCCGTACCCAATTCGCAACGATGTACGGGGAGGTCCCACTTGAGGGACATGAGACCCAAGAACCGTGCGCTGGCGCTCGGTTCGGCCGGCGCGCTGGTCACGGCGACCCTGATAGCCGGCGCCATGGCGACGCCCGCAGCCGGAGCGAACAACGGCCAGGGCCAGGACCGCGAGACCCGCGGCGCGGCGATCGCCGCGGAGCGTGCCGCGAAGGCCGGCATCGACTGGCAGGACTGCCCCGCCGACTGGGGGCTGGTCAAGCCCATCCAGTGCGGATACGTCTCGGTGCCGGTCGACTACGCCGACCCGTACGGCAAGCAGATCAAGCTGGCCGTCGACCGTATCGGCAACACCGGCACCAAGGAGGAGCGCCAGGGCGCCCTCGTCTACAACCCGGGTGGCCCCGGCGGTTCGGGCCTGCGCTTCCCGACCCGGGTCACCAACAAGAACGTCATCTGGGCCAACGTCGCGAAGGCCTACGACTTCGTCGGCTTCGACCCGCGCGGTGTCGGCCACTCGGCGCCCATCTCCTGCGCGGATCCGCAGAAGTTCGCCCAGGGTTCCGGGATGGATCCGGTGCCCGACTCCGAGGCCGACAAGAGCATCCAGCGCAAGCTGGCCCGCGAGTACGCGCAGGGCTGCATCGAGCGCACCGGCGCCGCCATGCTCCAGTCGATGACCACCGCGAACACGGTCCGCGACCTGGACGTCATCCGCGCCGCGCTCGGCGAGCAGAAGCTCAACTTCCTCGGCGTCTCCTACGGCACCTACCTCGGCGCCGTCTACGGCACCATGTTCCCGGGCCACGTGCGCCGGATGGTCGTCGACAGCGTGGTCAACCCGGCGCGCGAGAACATCTGGTACCAGGCCAACCTGAACCAGGACACCGCCTTCGAGGGCCGCTGGAAGGACTGGCAGGACTGGGTCGCCGCGAACGACGCCACCTACCACCTGGGCGCCACCCGCGACGCCGTCCAGGAGCAGTGGCTGAAGCTGCGCGCCACCGCCAAGAAGAGCCCCATCGGCGGGGTCGTCGGCCCCAACGAGCTGATCTCCTTCTTCCAGAGCGCGCCGTACTACGACTCGTCGTGGGCGCCGGTGGCGAGGGTGTTCAGCAAGTACGTCGCCGGTGACACCCAGGCGCTGATCGACGCCGCCGCCCCGGACATGTCCGACATCGCGGGCAACATCTCCTCGGAGAACGGCAACGCCGTCTACACCGCCGTGGAGTGCACCGACGCCAAGTGGCCCACCAACTGGCAGACGTGGGACCGGGACAACACGCGGCTCCACAAGACCGCCCCGTTCATGACGTGGGCCAACGCGTGGATGAACCTGCCGTGCGCCACGTGGCCGGTCAAGCAGCAGAACCCGGTGGACGTGAAGACCGGCAAGGGCCTGCCGCAGGTGCTGATCGTGCAGTCCACGCGCGACGCCGCCACCCCGTACGCGGGCGCCGTCGAGCTGCACAAGCGCTTCGCGGGCTCCCGTCTGATCACGGAGAAGGACGCGGGGTCCCACGGCGTCACCGGCCTGGCCAACCCGTGCATCAACGACCGGGTGGACACCTACCTGCTCACCGGCAAGGTCGACACTGCGGACGTGACCTGCGCACCGCACGCCACGCCGAAGGCGTAGCGATCGGCGGAAGGTGACGACGAGGGGCGGCCGGATACCCGGCCGCCCCTCTCGCGTGTACGGCGTGCCCCGCGGCGTCAGGTGAGCGGCGCGCGCGGGAACCTGCGCCTGTCGCCCTTCGCGTCGTCCTGCGCCGCCTTGGCCACGGCCGCGTACTGGTCGACGTACTCCTGCTCGGACAGCGACAGGATGGCGTACATGATCTCGTCGGTGGCGGCGCGCAGGATCGCCTTCTCGTTCTCCATGCCCGCGTAGCGGGAGAAGTCCAGCGGCTTGCCGAAGCGGATCACGATCGGGTGCGGGCGCGGGACGGTCTTCCCGGGCGGCTGGGCCTCGAACGTGCCGATCATCGCGCACGGGACGACCGGCACCCCGGCCTTGAGCGCCATGACCGCGACGCCGACCTTGCCCTTGTACAGGCGGCCGTCGTGCGACCGGGTGCCCTCCGGGTAGATGCCGAGCAGCTCGCCCTTGCGCAGCACCCCGAGCCCCTCCCGGATCGCGGCCTGCCCGGCCTCCTTGCCCGAGCGGTCCACCGGGATCTGCCCCGCGCTGCGGAAGAAGGCCGCGGTGAGCCGGCCCTTGATGCCCGGGCCCGTGAAGTACTCGGCCTTGGCCAGGAAGGTGATCCGCCGTCTCAGGATCGCGGGCATCAGGAAGTGGTCCGAGAACGACAGGTGGTTGCCCGCGACGATGGCCGCTCCCGAGGCCGGCACGTGCTCCAGTCCCTCGATACGGGGCCGGAAGACCAATCTGAGCAGCGGTCCCAGCAGAACGTATTTGAGCAGGTAGTAGAACACGGTTCGCCCCTCACTCCGACCAGCTCGGCTTCAGACCGGTGTTTTGCCAGGTAAAGGGCAGGATCCCGGAATTGGTCCACGTGCGTCAGTAGTCATCTGTAACCGCCTTCGACCGTGCTCATGCTGACCCGTCGCCCCCGCGCCGGACGGACGTGCCGGTATGCGGCAGACGGGTGGCGCGGACCTGCGAGAATGAGGCCCATGCCAGGGTCCGAGGGTTTTGAGTCCGAGTCCGAACGCGTCACGCGACAGCTGCGCGACCAGATCCTCGACGGTGACCGACGGCCAGGCAGCAAACTCGTCGAACGGGAACTCGCCGCCGAACTCGGGGTGAGCCGGCTCCCGGTCCGCGAGGCCCTGAAGGCGCTGGTGGCGGAGGGACTGGTCACACCGCGCCCGCGCACCTGGGCCGTCGTACGCGAGTTCACCTCCACCGACATCTCCGACCTCGACGAGGTCCGCACCGCCCTGGAGACGCTGACGTTCCGGCTCGCGGCTCAGCGGCGCAACCGCGCCGGCCTGGAGAAGCTGCGCGCGGACCTGGACTCCGAGCTCGAAGCGGCGCGCCAGGGAGACGCCGTCAAGGCGCGGCGGGCTGCGGCCGACTTCCACGAGACCGTGACGGCGATGGCCGCCAACGAGCTGCTGAACGAGCTGGGTACCACGCTCCGAAGCCGTATGCGCTGGCTGCTGGCCCAGCACGACGACCTCGTGACCGTCGCGAAGGAGCACGAGGCGCTCTACGAGGCGATCGAGGACCGGGACGTGCCGAGGGTCGAGGAGCTGGTCATGAAGCACCTGGCCACCAGCCGCGACGTCGCCTCGACCCACCGCAGGCAGTTGCCGCGATAGCTTGAGAACGCGCTCGGCGGCGGCCGGACGGACGGGGAACCGGTGCATCTTCCCGGAGTCCGCGCGAGCCGGTCGGCGGGGGCCGCGGCTGCCCGGCCCCGGGCCGGAAGACACTCGGGCCGGAAGACATGTGGGTGGCCGGAAGCCCCCCGGGGGGGGGGGGGGGGGGGCGGGGTTCGGAAGAGCACACGAAATAAAACCAATCACTTCAGAAACAAGATAGGTTTGCGGCAGAGTGATTTAAAAA
>NZ_JBSGBZ010000037.1:0-79669 GCF_053601495.1 Streptomyces sp. NPDC004721 | reverse complement strand
CTTCCCTTCGGTGTTTCCGACTCTATCAGATCTTTTTCCGATCCGATTTCCTCGGTGCTTTCCAGGTTTTCGCTCTCGCGTTTCCCTTTCCGGCGATTCCGACTCTATCAGATCCTTTTCTCGGCCTGACCCCCAGTCAGCGGGGTTTGTCTTCACAGCCGTTGGGCCGTTCCGACGTCCCAAACCTTAGCGGATTCTCTCGGCGATTCCCAATCGGGCCCTCGGGGCGCCGGATCAAGATCGATGAGTCCCACTCGAATTGAATTCGGGTACGCCGAAAACAATCCCGGATGGGAGATCGTGCTGGTGGTTTGAGTGCCGCTCATGCGGCAGAGGTGTCGTCGAGGGACTCTTACGGCCCCGCGGCAACCCGGAGAACATTACGGATCCGGCAGGCGACTGTCAAGCGTCCCCGCCGAGGTGTCAGTCAAGGTCGGTGAGCCGACCGCCGGCGTCCGGCTGGTCGTGCTCCACACGGCGAAGGATCCTGGTCAGGACCTCGCCAAGAGCCGTGCGCTCGGCCGGGGACAGGTCCTGGAGGAGGTCCCCCTCGAAGACCGTGGCCAGGCGCATGACCTCGAGCCACTTCTCGCGGCCCTCGGACGTCAGCTCCACGATGACCCGGACCCGGTTGGCCTCGTCGCGCTCCCGGGTGACCAGGCCCTCGGCCACCATCCGGTCGATGCGGTGGGTCATCGCGGCCGGGGTGAGGCCGAGGCGCTTGGCGAGGTCGCTCGGACCCAGGCGATAAGGGGCGCCGGAGAGGACGAGGGCCTTCAGCACCTCCCAGTCGGCGTTGCTGATGCCGAGCGCGGCGGTCTGCCGGCCGTAGGCCACGTTCATCCGCCGGTTGAGCCGGGACAGCGCGGAGACGATCTGCTCGACCTGAGGGTCGAGGTCCTGGAACTCGCGCTGGTAGGCGGCGATCTGTTCTTCGAGCGCTGGCTCGGTGCCGATGCCGCCGGGTGTGTCGCCCATGTCCGCAGTATGGCACGGGGCTGCTTGGCGTTGAAGTCCTTCCAGGTGTACTGTTTAGCATCGAACTTTAGCTTCGAAGTCTTCAGTTCTAACTACTGACCACTTCAAGCAACCTCCTGTCCACTACTTGCTACCTGATTCAAGAGAGGGTGAACGTGACCAGGGCGATGGGCGCAGCGATGCGCCGGATCCACGTGGGCAACGCACTCAGCGCGTTCGGGCTCGGCTTCACCGTTCCCTACCTGTACGTCTATGTGGCGCAGGTGCGGGGTCTGGGGGCCATGACGGCGGGGTTCGTCCTCGCCGTCTTCGCCGTCGCCGCGCTGATCGTGCTGCCGTTCGCCGGCCGGGCGATCGTGCGGCGCGGCCCGCTGCCGGTCCTGCTCGCCGCCCTGGTCACGGCCGCGCTCGGCGCGCTGAGCCTGGGGCTGGCGGGTGGAGCCGGAGCCGTACTGCTGTCGGCGGCTGCGCTCGGCGCGGGCCAGGCCGTGATGCAGCCTGCACTGGCGACGATGATCGTGGACTGCTCGACGGCGGAGACGCGGTCGCGGGCGTTCGCGATGCAGTTCTTCCTGCAGAACCTCGGGCTGGGCGTGGGTGGCCTCATCGGGGGGCACCTCGTCGACACCACCCGGGTCTCCTCCTTCACGCTGCTGTTCGCGATCGAGGCGGCGGTGTTCCTGCTGCTGGTCGCGCTGATGTCGACGGTGCGGATGCCGCACTCGCCGCGGATCGCCGACGACCCGGCGGAGGCCGGAAGGGCGACGGGGACCGGCTGGCGGCAGCTCGTCGGGAACCGCGCGATGGTGCAGCTGTGCGTGCTGGGCTTCGTGCTGTTCTTCGCCTGCTACGGGCAGTTCGAGTCGGGCCTGAGCGCGTACGGCGTGGAGGCCGCCGGCATCGACACGTCGACGCTGGGGACGGCGCTGGCCGCGAACACGCTGATGATCGTGGTGGCGCAGTTCGCCGTGCTGAAGTTCGTGGAGCGCCGGCGGCGGTCGCGGATGATCGCGGCCGTGGGGCTGATCTGGGCCGTGGCGTGGGCCGCGGCGGCGTACGCGGGACTCGGGCACGGCAGCCGGGCGATGGCCACGGCCGCTTTCATCTCGACATACGCCCTGTTCGGGCTCGGTGAGGCGATGCTGTCGCCGACGGTCGCGCCGCTGGTGGCGGACCTCGCTCCGGAGGGGATGGCCGGGCAGTACAACTCGGCCTTCGCCCTGGTGAAGCAGCTCGCGCTGGCGCTCGGCCCGGCTGCGGGCGGCCCGCTGGCGGCGTCGCTGCCGGGACCTTACGTGGTGACGTTCCTGCTGTTCTCGCTCCTGATCAGCGTCCTGGCGCTGCGGCTGGGGCGGGGGCTCAGCACTGTGCAGGACCATCCGTGGGCCGCGCGGAGCCGGGTGGTCGCTCGGGGCGGGGTGGCCGCGGAGCCGGTGGGCGCGGAGGCCTGAGCCCGCGCCCGCCGGCCGGCCGTGGGGCCGCGCCCCGGACCCCCGCTCCCCCGTGGGCGGGTCCGCCTCAGCGCAGGCCCCGCCGGCCCACTTCCCCCGGCAGGGTGAACTCGCACCACACCGCCTTGCCGCCGCCCGGGGTTCTGCGTGAACCCCAGTTGGTGGCGATGGTGGCGATGATGGCGATGCCGCGGCCCGACTCGTCGCCCGGGTCGGCGCGGCGGCGCCTGGGGAGGTGGTCGTCGCCGTCGGTGACCTCGACGATGAGGCGGCGGTCGGTGCGCCGGAGCCGCAGTCGCATGGGCGGGGTGCCGTGCTGGAGGGAGTTGGCGACCAGTTCGCTGGCGGCGAGGACGCCCAGGTCGTGCAGATCGGGCGGGAAGCGCCAGCTGGCGAGGACGCCGGAGGCGAACGCACGCGCGCGTGGGGCCGCTTCCACTCCGCCGAGCAGTTCCAGTGCGGCGTTGCGGAAGAGTTCGCCGTCCGGGCCGGTGCGGGCGGGGTGCTGGAGGACAAGGACGGCCACGTCGTCGTCGTGGTCGGCCTGCACACCGGCCGAGCGGACCAGTCGGTCGCAGACCACCTGCGGGGAGCCGGTGGCGCCGGCGAGCGCGCGCTCCAGCGCGGCGATCCCCTCGTCGAGGTCCTCGTCGCGGCGTTCCACCAGGCCGTCGGTGTAGAGGACCGCCGTGGAGCCGGGGCCCAGCGGGACCGAGCCGGAGGCGTGCACCCAGCCGCCGGTGCCGAGCGGCGGGCCGGTGGGTTCGTCGGCGCGCAGCACGGTGCCGTTCTCGTCGCGGACCAGGATCGGCAGGTGCCCGGCGGAGGCGTACACCAGCCGGCCCTCGTTGGGGTCGTGGACGGCGTACACGCAGGTGGCGATCTGGTTGGCGTCGATGTCCGCGGCGAGGCCGTCCAGGAGTTGCAGGACCTCGTGCGGGGGCAGGTCCATGCGGGCGTAGGCGCGGACGGCGGTGCGCAGTTGGCCCATGACCGCGGCCGCGCGCACCCCTCTGCCCATCACGTCGCCGATGACCAGTGCCGTGCGGCCGCCGCCGAGGGTGATGACGTCGTACCAGTCGCCGCCGACCGCGGCCTCCGTGCCGCCCGGTTGGTAGGTGGCGGCGATGCGCAGGTCGTCGGGCTGCTCCAGCACCTGGGGCAGGAGCGAGCGCTGGAGGGTGACGGCGGTCTCGCGCTGCCGGCGCTCGCTGGCGCGCAGGCGTTCGGCGGCGTCGGCGTGGTCGGTGACGTCGGTGGCGAAGACCAGAACGCCGCGGCCGTCGTCCTTCGGTTCGGCGACCGGTGTGCACGTGAACGTGTACGAGCGGCCGTCGGGTGCCTTGCGGGACTTCAGGGTGCGGGGCCTGCCGCTGCGCAGCACCTGGTCCAGGAGCGGGAGCAGACCCAGTTCGCGCAGTTCGGGCAGGGCCTCGTGGGCGGGTCCGCCGAGCGGGCGTACGCCGAAGGCCGCCGTGTAGGCGTCGTTGACGTAGGCGATGCGGTGGTCGGAGCCGTGGACGAGGGCGACGAGGGCCGGGACGCGGTCGAGGACCTCGCGTGCGGGGAGTTCGTCGACGGCGTGCACCGGCACCGTCTCGTCGGTCAGTTGTTCGACGCGGGCGGCGGGTACGGTGCCGTCCGCCCGCCGGTCCGGGACGGTCGCGAGATCGGGCCGAGCCGCCGTGCGGCGCTGCGTTCCGTTGATTCCGGGGAGCCGGGCGCTCCAGCGCGTGAAGTTCACGAATCCTTGCCTCGTGTCGTCGTCTCAGGCCAGCTCCGGGCCCGGCCGGGGGTCAGGGGCCGCGCGGCGGTGACCGCACATTCTTACTGTCCCGGCGGTGCGGCACAGCGGGAATGCGTCATCCGTGCCGGGCGGGCGGCTGCCCGTCCTCGGCCACGGGCCGGTTGGGCGGTGTGGCCGACCGCGCCGACATCCGTTGGACGCCGGGGCGTGCGGCGGAGTTCCCCGGTCCGGTCAGGACGACCCTTTCGGGTTGATGTTCGGGTCGAGAGGATGTTTTCCACCAGCCGCGAGTTCGAACTCCGCGCGGGGATGTTCCAGCGAACCCAGGGAGACGATCTCCCGTTTGAAGAGTCCCGCCAGCATCCATTCGGCGAGCACCCGGGTCTTGCGGTTGACCGTGGGCACCCGGCTGAGGTGGTAGGCACGGTGCATGAACCAGGCGGGGTAGCCCTTCAGTTTGCGCCCGTAGACCTGCGCGACGCCCTTGTGCAGTCCGAGCGAGGCGACCGAGCCGGCGTACCTGTGCGCATACGTCTCCAGGGGTTCGCCGCGCAGGGAGTGGCTGATGTTGTCGCCCAGGAGCCTGGCCTGACGGACCGCGTGCTGGGCGTTGGGGGCGGTCAGGCTGCCCGGTTCGCCGGTGGTGACGTCGGGGACGGCGGCGGCGTCACCCGCGGCCCAGGCGTGCTCGACGCCCTCGACGGTCAGCTGCGCGGTGCACTTCAGGCGTCCGCGGTCGTTCAGCGGCAGGTCGCTGGCGGCGAGGATCGGGTGCGGTTTGACGCCCGCGGTCCACACGACCGTACGGGTCGGGAAGCGCTGTCCGTCACTGAGGACGGCGACCCGGCCTGCGCAGGATTCGAGGCGGGTCCGCAGGAGGACCTGGATGTTGCGGCGGCGCAGTTCGGTGACCGTGTAGCGGCCCATCTCCTCGCCGACCTCGGGCAGGATGCGGTCCGAGGCCTCGACGAGGATCCACTTCATGTCCTCGGGCTTGACGTTGTGGTAGTAGCGGGCGGCGTAGCGGGCCATGTCCTCCAGTTCGCCGAGCGCCTCCACGCCCGCGTACCCGCCGCCGACGAAGACGAAGGTGAGGGCCGCGTCGCGGATTGCGGGGTCGCGGGTGGAGGAGGCGATGTCCATCTGCTCGATGACGTGGTTGCGCAGGCCGATGGCCTCTTCGACGGTCTTGAAGCCGATGCCGTAGTCGATCAGGCCGGGGATGGGCAGGGTGCGCGAGACGGATCCCGGGGCGAGGACGAGTTCGTCGTACGCCAGCTTCTCGGTGCCCCCGGTCTCCTCCGTGGCGAGGGTGGTGAGGGTCGCGGTGCGGTGTGCGTGGTCGATGGAGGTGGCCTCGCCGACGATGATGCGGCACCGGTCGAGTACGCGGCGCAGCGGGACGACGACGTGCCGGGGTGAGATCGCGCCGGCCGCGGCCTCGGGCAGGAAGGGCTGATACGTCATATAGGGATCGGGCGTGACCACCGTGATCTCGGCTTCGCCCCGACTGAGCTCCTGTTTCATCCGCCGCTGCAGGCGCAGGGCCGTGTACATCCCGACGTAGCCGCCGCCGACAACGAGAATGCGCGCACGTTCCTTCACCATCCCATGACGCACCCGACGCTCTCGTTTGTCCACAGCCCCGACGAATTGTGTGACCGTCGGCCGGAGCGGCGCGGGGTTGGCCGAATTATCGGGGTGTGAGGAAAGGACGCAGGTCAGTGGGTGCGCGCCGGGGTGCGGAAGGGGGCGCAATACGGACGTATGCGGCTCGTACTCCGATCGGGGGGCGCTCCGTGCGGAACCTGCCCCTTCTGAATTGACTCCCTCTCAACTATGTTCGTGTGTCGACGGGGTGTGGGGGATGTGATCCGAGCGAGCCCGCCGAGTACCACCGGCTCTCGGGGGCGGGCCCGATCGTGCGTGATCCCGTTCCGCGCACTCCGGAATCAGGGACGGGGAGTCTCCGGGGGGAGACGTCATAACCGGGGGATCACATATGCACATTCAGGGCACTCATTGGTCCACCGCGTCCGCCGTGGCACCCGGTGGCGGGGCGATGGGCGCTGCGGCGGGCAACGGGCGCGGGGACGAGCCCCGGACGGGCCGGACGGCGCCGCTGCGCGTGGACGCACAGCGCAACCTCGAGCACGTGCTGCGGGCTGCCCGCGAGGTCTTCGGCGAGCTGGGGTACGGCGCGCCGATGGAGGACGTGGCGCGGCGCGCGCGGGTCGGCGTCGGCACGGTGTACCGGCGCTTCCCGAGCAAGGACGTCCTGGTGCGGCGGATAGCCGAGGAGGAGACCTCCCGGCTGGCCGACCAGGCGCGGGCCGCGCTCGGACAGGAGGACGAGCCGTGGTCGGCGCTCTCCCGCTTCCTGCGGACGTCGGTGGCCTCCGGCGCCGGGCGGCTGCTGCCGCCGCAGGTGCTGCGGGTCTCGGTCGCCGAGGACCGGGCCGACCCCCGGGTGCCGCAGCAGCGCGCCCAGCCGGGCTCCGGGGAGCTCAGGCTCGTGGCCGACGGGGCGGCGCTCAAGTCCGGCGCGGTGGAGGACGACGCGGGGGCGGCGGCGCTGCTGGAGGTCGTGGGCCGGCTCGTGGAGCGGGCGCGCGCGGCGGGCGAACTGCGGCCGGACGTGTCGGTGTCGGACGTGCTGCTGGTCATCGCGACGGCGGCGCCCTCGCTGCCGGACGCGGCGCAGCAGTCCGCCGCTTCGGCCCGGCTGCTGGACATCCTGCTGGAGGGGCTGCGCTCGCGGCCCGCGTGAGCCGTGTCCCCCGCGTGAGCCGTGTCGGCGGGCCTTCCTCTTACGGGTGAGGACGGTACCCGGGCACGACCGGGCCCCACGGACGAGTGGAGGATCCTTGCCGCCGGGGGCCCGGTGACGGTCGGTGTGGCAGTCTGGCCCGGTGATCGGGACGGTCTGGCCGACTACGGGGGCGTTTGCGCGATGAGCGTTGACGGGCGTGATGACGGCGCCGGTGACGGCGGGTCGCGAACGGACGGGCCGGATTCTCCGCAGGTGCCGGCCCAGGGCGGACCGTCCTGGGTTCCGCGCGACGCCGGGCGGGCCAAGGGAGACACCCCGGCACAGGGCGGCGTACCGGCCCAGGGCGGCACCCCGGCACATGGTGGCGTACCGGCGCAGCGGGAGCGGCTCGAGGAGGGTGAGCCGCCGTACGTGGCGGAGCCGGCGTACGCGGCGGACCTGCCGCCGTCGGACGCCGAGCTGATCGGGCGGGTGCGCTCGGGCGACGACAGCGCGTACGAGGAGCTGTACCGGCGTCACGCCGACGCCGTACGCCGGTACGCGCGCACGTGCTGCCGGGACTCCCACACCGCCGATGACCTGACCGCCGAGGTGTTCGCCCGGGTGTTCCAGGCGGTGCGCGGCGGCTCCGGCCCCGAGCACGCCGTACGCGCCTATCTGCTCACCACCGTCCGGCGGGTCGCCGCGCAGTGGACCAGCCTCGCCCGGCGTGAGCAACTGGTCGCCGACTTCGCGGTGTTCGCCGCGCAGGCGGCGCGGGCCGCGGAGCTGTCGGACGACGCCGCGTCCACCGGCTCCTTCGGAGCGGGCCTGGACCTCGGCGCCGACGTGCGCGCGATGCACGAGGCCGAGCAGTCGATGGCCATGCGGGCCTTCCGCTCGCTGCCGGAGCGGTGGCAGGCCGTGCTGTGGCACACGGAGGTCGAGGACGAGTCGCCGAGCTCGGTCGCCACGCTCTTCGGGCTGGACGCCAACGGCACGCGGGTGCTGGCCAGCCGGGCCCGGGAGGGTCTGCGGCAGGCCTACCTCCAGGCCCACGTCAGTGCCGCCCTCACCGCCGACGAGGAGTGCGCCCGGTACGCGGACCAGCTCGGCGGCTACGCCCGCGGCAAGCTGCGCACCCGTGCCGAGCGGAGGCTGCGCAAGCACCTGGAGGAGTGCGCCAGGTGCCGGCTGGCGGCCACCCAGATCGCGGAGGTCGCCGGCGGCATCCCCGCCGTGGTCCCGGTCGCCGTCATCGGCTGGTTCGGCGCCGCCGGGTACGCCAAGGCGCTCGGCATCGTCGCCGGCTGCGCGGGCGCGGCAGGAGCCGCGAGTGCCGCGTCCGGGGGTGCCTCCAGTGGCGGGGGCGCCGGCGGCCTCGGAGGGGCTGGGCGCGCCGGTGAAGGCGGGGATCGCGGCCGGTGTGGTCGCCGTGGCCGCCGCGGCGGTCGCGCTGTCGCTGGTCGGTCGGGAGGCCCCGGTCGGGAAGCCGGAGGCGCGGCCCGTCGCGTCCGCCCCGGTCGCCGAGCCGCAGCCGCCGGCACCGACGCCCCCTCCTCCGCCCGCACCGACCCCGACGCCCGAGCCGCCGAGGCCGGCACCGAAGCCGAAGCCGACACCGAGCGCCAAGCCCCCGGTGCCTCCCGCCGCGGCGACGCCGCCCCCCGCTGCCACCCCCACACCGGCACCCGAGCCGTCACCGTCGCCGACGCCCACCCCGACCAAGGAGCCCGCGCCCACCGCCACGCCGGCTCCCACGCCGACGCCGACTCCTCCTCCCGCGCCGGTGGTCTACCCGTGGAACGAGCTGAAGTACGACGTCACCGGAGACGGCACCCGCCCCGAGATGCGGCTCGGCGCGAGCAGTTGGGTGTGGCAGCGCCACAGCCTGTCGATCGCCGGCCAGCGGTACGCGCACGGGGTGACCGTGCACGGCGAGTCGTCCGTCACCGTCGACCTCAACCGGGAGTGCTCCGCCTACGACGCCGTGGTCGGTGTCGACGACCTGACGGCCGGGCTCGGCCGGGTCTCCTTCTCGGTGTACGCCGATGGCGTCCGCCTGTGGAACTCGGGGACCATCGCGGGCGGTGACCCGGCCGTCCCCGTCCATGTGAGCCTCGCCGGCCACCGGACCGTACGGCTGGTCGTCGAGCCGCACAGCGCCTTCGACACCGTGGCCCTCTCGGACTGGGCCGAGTCCAGGTTCAGCTGCCGGTAGGGCTCGGCCGGCCGCCGGAGGCCAGCGCGCCCCGCTGCGGGGTGATGCCCGCCGGTACCGCGCGGGCACGCGCGGGTGTGCCGGTCCAGCAGGTGCCGCGGCGGGACAGCAGGCGCCGCAGCCACAGCTCCAGGGACACCAGCTCCGCCAGGCCGTCCAGCGGCAGCGGCTCACCCTGCGCCGCAGCGCGCAGGGCCTTGCGGACCACACGGGCCTCCACCAGGCCGGCCTCGGCGAGCAGGGGGGTGGCGAACAGGTCCACCAGGTCGTTGACGGCGACGCGCAGGCCGGTGCGGGACGCCGCCGCGGCGGATGCGTGCGAGGGGGCACCCCAGCCGGGTGGCAGGTCGCCCACCCCGGCGCCCTGGAGGACCGTGCGCAGGATCACCGCGCGGGCGCCCGGCTGCACCCGCAGGGCCTCCGGCAGAGCCCGGCAGGCGCGGACGACCTGGTTGTCGAGGAAGGGCGTGTGCAGCCGCTGGGAGCGGACCTCGGCCGCCTGCTCGAGCACCCGCAGGTCCGCCGCCTGCCGGGTGAGGGCGGCACGCGCGCGGTAGTCGCCCGGCCGCTGCCCGGGCCCCACCCCCGAACGGATCGTCGCCCCTTGCAGACGAACCGATACTTCAGCCAGCGCCTCGCCGGTCAGCCACCGGGCCGCCGGCCCGGGTCTCGCCCAGGTGAGTGCGGCCAGCGACGCCCCGACGGTGCCCCCGGGCTCGTCGAAGCGGCGGTGCATCAGCCGCTCGGCGAGCAGGTCGAGTCCCGCACGGTAGGGCGTCCGCGCCAGCCGCCGCGCCGCGCCGTACACGCGCGCGGGGACCATGACCGATCCATCGGCCTTGGCGAGCGCGGCGACGGGCCGGACCAGATGGCGGCGCTTGCGGTCCATCAGCAGGTCGGCCAGGCGCGCGGGGTGGGCGTCCAGGACCTGCCGGGCGCCGTGGCCGGTGAAGTGGTCCGCGCTGCCCGCCGCGAGCCGCGCGCGGTGCCGTGCCGCCGCGACCAGGGACGGGCCGGGTTCGTCGGTGAGGGGCCCGTCCAGCTCGGCGTAGGGCAGCACGTCCTCGCCGCCGGTCACCACCACGTGGTGCAGGCGCGGGTTGGCCGCGAGCGTCCCGGCGCGTTCCAGTTCGGCCTCGCGCCCGTCGGCCGTCAGGTCGTTGAAGGTGACCGCGAGCAGGCGCTCGCCCGCTCCCGTGCCGTGGCCCAGGAGGGTGCCGGGCCGACCCGGAAGCCCGGCGGCCAGCAGCGCGAGCGTGCCTGAGGCCGGTCCGCCGGAAAGGTCGGCCCCGATGCCGGGCACCGGCATCCCGCGGGCCGCGCGGCGCTCGGCGGGGCCCATGCCGGGCACCGGACCGGGGTCGATGTCGGGTACGTGCCGAGGCGCGGACAGACGGGCGCGGACGGCTTCCACCAGCGCGTCGCGCACCGCGTCGACCGCGCTGTCCGGGTCGGCCGGCGGTGCGGCCACCGCGAGCGAGGCGACCGGCTCGTACCCGGCGACCTCACGCGCCCCCGCCCGCAGGATCAGCGCGTGCCCCGGCGGAATGCGCCGTACGCCCTCGTAGGGCGTGGAGTCGTCCAGCGCGGCCGGTACGTCGGGGGCGGCCAGCAGGGCGGCCAGGTGCCCGAAGTCGAGGTTGGCCTCGATGAGGTCGGCCAGCGGCAGCGCGGCCGTCGCGTACGCCGTGCCGCCGGCCCACGGGGTGTGGAACACCGGGCGGGCTCCGGCGAGATCGCCGCAGACGGTGATGCGGCGGCCCACCTGCACGACGGCGGTGTAGCTTCCCGGCCAGGCCGTCAGATGCCTGAGCGCGCCCCCGCGCGCGGCGAACAGGCCGACCCGCAGCTGTTCGTCGGAGGCCCCGCAGATACCGAGCACCGCGACCCTGGTCTGGGCGTCGGCCTGCACCACGCGGACCTCGTCCGGGCGCCAGTCGCCGACCGCCCACAGCGGATCGGGATCACCCCACAGGAGCTGGGAGCCCACCGGGTGCAGGGTCTGGCCGTCGTGTCCGGTGGCGCCGGCGGATGCGGTCCCGATAACGCCTGCGGCGGTGCTGCTCCATCCCACCAACCACCGCATCGAAGCCTCCACCGCTTGTGGGCAACCAGTGCACCGCAACGAACCAGGTCACCATGCTGCCACGAAGGAGGCGCGCCGGAGGGGAGGCGGAGCCGCCTTCGGTGCACCGCCCACACCCCCGTGCGCCTGCCCCGGTGGTGGCGAACGCCCGTACCGCGCAAGGCCTCCGCGACTCGAATGCGCCCCCTGATGCGCTCCCCACAACACCCTTCACGCCCTCAACTGCCGTGGTGGGAGCGGTAGTCGGCGATGGGGAGCGGGGGCGATTTTCGGCCAATTCCGCGTCATGGGGACACGTGTGCGCACGCTCCGTACTCGCTCTGCGCATCGCGCAGACAACACGCAGTCCGGGAGGCGGAGTTCGCCCCCCGGACCGTTCCGCCACCCGCGGGGATGAAGGCAGCGGTGTCCCCCAGCCCACTGGATCCAGTACAGCGGGCCGACCCACGCAGGACCATGGAATCGCTCCCCCTGTGGCCGGAGAAGAGCGCACGGACGGGCGCACGGCCACACATCGGGGGCACGCCGCAACCCAGCGTGCAGGGCCCGCACTTGAGTGCGGGCCACAATCCCGCCATCCGGAAGAATGCCCCTTAACGCTTGGGATGCGGCGAACTACGCTGGGTTTACGAATGCCGCGTGGTTATGCCAGCGCGGCAGCCGTCTGTGTCGAGGGGTGGCGCATGTCCAGGGAGCAACGCGGGCCGAACGAAAAGCTCGGCGCCGTTCTCGCCCTCGCGGGAATCAGCAACGCAGGACTCGCGCGGCGCGTCAACGACCTCGGCGCCCAGCGCGGGCTGACACTTCGCTACGACAAGACCTCGGTGGCGCGCTGGGTTTCGAAGGGGATGGTGCCGCAGGGTGCGGCGCCGCACCTCATCGCGGCCGCCATCGGGCAGAAGCTCGGCCGCCCGGTGCCGCTCCACGAGATCGGCCTGGCGGACGCGGATCCCGCACCCGAAGTGGGCCTCGCCTTCCCCAGGGACGTGGGTCAGGCGGTGAAGTCGGCGACGGAGCTGTACCGGC
This sequence comes from Streptomyces sp. NPDC004721, assembly GCF_053601495.1. NCBI lineage: Bacteria > Bacillati > Actinomycetota > Actinomycetes > Kitasatosporales > Streptomycetaceae > Streptomyces > Streptomyces sp. NPDC004721. The sequence continues at coordinate 67,408 of NZ_JBSGBZ010000037.1, read as the reverse complement.
TCGACCTCGCCGGCCGCCGGGCCGGCTCCGGCGGCATCTGGCAGTCGCTCGCCGGATCGTTCGCAGTGAGCGCATACGCAACGCCCGCCTCGCGCTGGCTGATAACCCCGGCCGACAGCTCGGTGGCGCGCGAGGCGAGCCCTGCGGAGGCCTCGGGCACACCGGTCAAAGTCGGCCACAGCGAAGTGCGGAAGCTGCGGGAGGCCGCCGAGGACGCCAGGCGCTGGGACTCCAAGTACGGAGGCGGCGACTGGCGTTCGTCGATGGTGCCGGAGTGCTTACGCGTGGAGGCGGCGCCCCTGCTGCTCGCCTCGTACTCCGACGAGGTCGGCAGGGCGCTGTTCGGCGCCTCGGCCGAACTGACCCGGCTCGCGGGCTGGATGGCCTTCGACACCGGCCAGCAGGAGGCCGCCCAGCGCTACTACATCCAGGCGCTGCGCCTGGCCCGTGCCGCCGCCGACGTGCCCCTCGGGGGCTACGTCCTGGCCTCCATGTCCCTCCAGGCGACCTACCGCGGCTTCGGCGACGAGGGCGTCGACCTCGCACAGGCCGCCCTGGAACGCAACCGGGGCCTGGCCACCGCCCGCACCATGAGCTTCTTCCGGCTCGTCGAGGCACGCGCCCACGCGCGCGCGGGCGACGCCCAGGCGGCCGGCGCCGCCCTGAAGGCGGCCGAGAGCTGGCTGGAGCGGTCCCGCGACGGGGACAACGACCCGTCCTGGCTCGGCTTCTACGGCTACGACCGGTTCGCCGCCGACGCCGCCGAGTGCTACCGGGACCTGAAGGCACCCCGCCAGGTCCGCCGCTTCACCGAGCAGGCACTGTCCAAGCCGACGGAGGAGTTCGTCCGCTCGCACGGCCTCAGACTGGTCGTCTCGGCCGTCGCCGAACTGGAGTCCGGCAACCTGGACGCGGCCTGCGAGCAGGGCGTGCGGGCCGTGGAGGTCGCCGGGCGGATCTCCTCCGCGCGCACCACGGAGTACGTCAAGGACCTCCTGCACCGGCTCGAGCCCTACAGCGACGAGCCGCGCGTGGTGGAGCTGCGCGAGCGGGCCCGCCCGCTGCTGATGACCCCGGCCTGAGCCCCGCCCGGCCGGACACCCCGGCCGCGCGGTCCCACCGGTTCGAGGGCATTGTCAGTGGCGCAGTGCACTATCGAGGCGGGAGGTGGAGCAGGTGCGGCCGGACATCGCTTACGACTGCGACGTGCTGGTGATCGGAGGTGGCATCGTCGGCCTGTCGACGGCGTACGCGATCACGCGCGCCGCGCCGGGCACGCGCGTGACCGTGCTGGAGAAGGAGCAGGGCCCGGCCCGGCACCAGACGGGACGCAACAGCGGGGTGATCCACAGCGGGATCTACTACCGGCCGGGCTCGCTGAAGGCGCGGTACGCGGCGGGGGGCGCCGCCGAGATGGTCAAGTTCTGCGCGGAGTACGGCATCGCGCACGAGGTGACCGGCAAGCTGATCGTGGCGACCGGGCGGGAGGAGCTGCCCCGGCTGCACGCACTGGTGCAGCGCGGCCGGGAGAACGGCATTCCGGTGCGCGAGCTGGGCCCCGCGCAGATCGAGGAGTACGAGCCGGAGATCGGCGGACTGGCCGCGATCCACGTGGGGACGACGGGGATCTGCGACTTCACGGCGGTGGCCCGGCGGCTGGCGGAGGCATCCGGCGCGGAGATCCGGTACGGGGCCCGGGTGGTGCGGGTGGACCGGCGGCCGGAGCTGGGGGTGGCCGTCCTGACCGGGCGCGGTGACGTCGTCCGCGCGCGCGTGCTGGTCAACTGCGCGGGGCTGTACTGCGACGAGGTGGCGCGGCTGACCGGGGACGAGCCCGGGGTGCGGATCGTGCCGTTCCGCGGGGAGTACTACGAGCTGGCGCGGCCGGAGCTGGTGCGGGGGCTGGTGTATCCGGTGCCCGACCCGGCGTTCCCCTTCCTCGGCGTGCATCTCACCCGCGGGGTCGACGGCGGTGTGCACATCGGACCCAACGCGGTGCCGGCACTGGCCCGCGAGGGCTACGGATGGGGGGTCGTACGGCCGCGGGAGCTGGCGGGGACGCTGGGCTGGCCCGGGTCGTGGCGGCTCGCCCGCCGGCACTGGCGGTACGGGGCCGGGGAGCTGCGGCGGTCGGTGTCGAAGGCCGCCTTCACGCAGGCGGTGCGCCGGCTGATGCCGGGGGTGCGGGAGGAGGACCTGGTGCCGGCCGCCGCCGGGGTGCGCGCGCAGGCCGTCCTGCGGGACGGCACGCTGGTGGACGACTTCCTGATCCGGGAGGGCCCACGGGCGGTGCACGTGCTCAACGCGCCCAGTCCCGCGGCGACCGCCTCGCTGCCGATCGGGCGCGAGGTGGCGAGGACGGTCCTGGCCGTCCTGGAATCGGCATGAAGGGCACGCTGGTTCCCGTCGGCCTTGAGAGCCGGTCCGTGCCGGCCCCCCGTAAAATCGTTCCCACTGTGACTGACTCGCTGAACACCCCCCAGGCTCCCGCCCCCGGTGAGCTGCCCCGGCACACGCCCGGCGTGTCCGTGCGGCACACCCGGGCCAAGGGGGAGCCGCGTTTCCCCGACGGGCCCAAGGCCGATCCGGCCGGCTCGCACTTCGAGCGGCGGATCCGCAGCTTCCAGCCGCGCCGGAGCCGGGTGACCGCGGGGCAGGCGGACGCGTTGCAGCGGCTGTGGCCCGCCTGGGGGCTGGACATCGACGGGCAGCGGGTGATCGACCTCGCCGAGCTGTTCGGGAACACGCGCCCGGTCGTGCTGGAGATCGGCTTCGGGATGGGCGAGGCCACCGCCCGGATGGCGGCCGAGGACCCGGACACCAACATCCTCGCCGTCGACGTGCACACCCCGGGCCAGGGCAACCTGCTGAGCCTCGCCGACCGGCACGGACTCGGCAACGTCCGCGTCGGCAACGGCGACGCCATCATCCTGCTGCGCGAGATGCTCGCCCCCGACAGCCTCGACGGGCTGCGCGTCTACTTCCCCGACCCCTGGCCGAAGAAGCGGCACCACAAGCGGCGGCTGATCCAGCCGGAGTTCCTGACGCTGGCCGCCACCCGGCTCAGGCCCGGGGCCATCGTGCACTGCGCGACGGACTGGGAGCCGTACGCCCAGCAGATGCTCGACGTGCTGACGGCGCACCCGGACTTCGAGAACTCCCGGGCCGACGGCGGTTTCGCGCCACGTCCCGGCTTCCGGCCGCTGACCCGTTTCGAGGGCCAGGGACTGGAGAAGGGTCATGTGGTGAACGATCTGCTCTTCCGTCGCGTGCCACACGAAGACCAGCACCCGCAGTGACCTCGTGAGGGCCGATGCCGTGGCCGCCTGCCCCCCGTACCCGACACCTCCCGGCGCTCCCGTCGGCACGTCCCGCCACACGCACTGGTGGCAGCGGCGATGGGTCAGGTACGGCGCGCTCGTCACCCTGCTCGCCCTGTCCGGGCTGGTCATCCTCGCCCTCGTACGCCGGCAGACCGGCACCGAGGGGTTCCTCGTCGGGCTCGGGCTCGCGGTGCTGCCCGTACCGCTGCTGACGGCCGCCTTCCGCTGGCTGGACCGGGTCGAGCCCGGCCCCTGGCGGAACCTGGTGTTCGCCTTCGCCTGGGGCGCCTGCGCGGCGGCCCTGATCGCGATCGTCGCCAACAGCTTCGCCACCCACTGGATCGCCACGGCGACCGCCGACCCCGCGAGCGCGGACACCCTGGGCGCGACCGTGATAGCGCCGGTCGTGGAGGAGTCCGCGAAGGCCGCCGCCGTCCTGCTGGTCTTCCTCTTCCGCAGACGCGACTTCACCGGCATCGTCGACGGGGTCGTCATCGCCGGGGTGACCGCGACCGGCTTCGCGTTCACCGAGAACATCCTCTACCTCGGCAACGCCTTCGGCACCGACCAGCTCACCGGTGACCGGGGCATCGCCTCCGTCACCGCGGCGACGTTCTTCGTCCGCGTCATCATGTCGCCGTTCGCGCACCCGATGTTCACCGTGCTCACCGGCATCGGCTTCGGCATCGCCGCGATGTCCGGGGACCGCCGACGCCTGCGCCGCCTGCTGCCGCCGCCGGCCGGGCTGCTGCTCGCGATGGGCATGCACGCCCTGTGGAACGGCTCGGCGACCTTCGGCGAGTACGGCTTCTTCGCGGTGTACGCCGCCATCATGGTGCCCGCGTTCGGGCTGCTGACCTGGCTGGTCGTCTGGACCCGGCAGCGCGAGCTGAGGACCGTGCGCGAGGAGCTGCCCGCGTACACCGCCGCCGGATGGCTCACCCCGGCCGAACCGTTCGCCCTGGCCTCCATGCGGGCGCGCAGACTGGCTCGCGTCCACGCGCGGCGCCGGCTCGGCAGGACGGCGGCGCGGACGGTCGCCCAGTACGAGGCGTACGCGACCTCGCTGGCGTTCCTCCGGCACCGCGGGCGCCGGGGGCGGGCCGGAGCCGACTTCACCGTACGGGAGCGGGAGCTGCTGCACGAGCTGTGGCGCAGGCGGGAGGTGGCGCAGCCCGCGCTGGACCACGCGGCCAGGATGACGACGCCCATGGCCCCGCCGCCCTGGCCGGGGTACGGGGTGTACGGGGTCCACCCGCGGCCGCTGGGGTACGGGTCGTACGGACCGGCGGTGCCGTATCCCTCGTACAACCCGTACCGGACACAGCCTTAGCGGCCCCGGGGACGGGAGTTACGCCGACGCCCGCGTCAGCTTCCCGAGCTCCTCCTCCGTCAGCCGCAGCTCCGCGACCCCGAGCAGCGCCGGGAGCTGTTCCACCGTCCGCGCCGAGGCGATCGGGGCGGTCACCGTAGGCTGCGCGGCGAGCCAGGCCAGGGCCACCGTGGCGACCTCGGCGTCATGGGCGCGGGCCACCTCGTCCAGGGCCGTGAGGACCTTCTGGCCGCGCTCGGTCTCGAGGTGCCTGGCCGCGCCTTGCGCCCGCGCGCTGTCCACCGTCGTACCGGGCCGGTACTTGCCGGTCAGGAAGCCTGAGGCGAGCGCGTAGTACGGGACGGCGGCCAGGCCGGACCGCTCGGCGACGTTCTCCAGCCCGCCTTCGTAGGTGTCGCGCGAGACCAGGTTGTAGTGCGGCTGGAGCGCCACGTAGCGGGCCAGGCCCTCGCGGTCGGAGAAGTCCAGGGACTCCTGGAGGCGCTCGGCGGAGATGTTGGAGGCGGCGATGTGCCGCACCTTGCCCGCCCTGACCAGTTCGTCGAGCGCGCCGATGATCTCCTCGACGGGGACTTCCGGCTGGTCGAAGTGCGTGTAGTACAGGTCGATGTGGTCCGTGCCCAGGCGCCTGAGGGAGGCGTCGGCCGCGGCCTTGATGTTGGCGGCGCTCAGGCCCTGGTAGTCGGGGTGCTGGCTGACCTTGGTGGCGATGACGACGTCGGAGCGGTTGCCGCGCGCCTTGATCCACTTGCCGATGATCGTCTCGGACTCGCCGCCCTGGTTGCCCTCCACCCACGCGGAGTAGGAGTCGGCGCTGTCGACGAAGTTGCCTCCGGCGGCCGTGTAGGCGTCGAGGACGGCGAAGGACTGCTCCTGGTCGGCGGTCCAGCCGAAGACGTTGCCACCGAGGGCGAGCGGGAAGACCTCGAGATCGGACGAACCCAGTTTGCGTAGAGAAGTCATGTCCAACATCAACAACCGCGCCGGAGCGGCCCATTCCGGGCCGGGCCGCATCCGGCCGCAAAGGTTGCGCAAACCGGTCTCACGGGCTCGTCAGGGGTGAGACCGGTCCGCGTTCGTCAGGGGGTGATGCCCTTGCCGCGCAGCCACGCCAACGGGTCGATCCCGCTGGACTGGCCGCCCTGGTGGACCTCCAGGTGGAGGTGGGGCCCGGTGACGTTGCCGGTGGCGCCCACGCGGCCGATCACCTCGCCCGTGCTGACCTTCTGGCCGACGCTGACGCTGATCGACGACTGGTGGCAGTACCACAGCTCGGTGCCGTCCTCGAGGGTGAGGATCGTGCGGTAGCCGTAGGAGCCGGCCCAGCCGGCCTCGGTGATGGTGCCGGTGTGGATCGCCTTGAGCAGGGAGCCCGTGGGCGCCGCGAAGTCGAGGCCGGTGTGGTAGCCGGAGGACCACATGGAGCCGGCCTGGCCGAAGGTGGAGGTGAGCGTGTACGAGGAGGTGGGCAGCGCGTACTGCCTGGCCAGCTCGGCCAGCCGGGCCTCCTCGGCCTTCCTCGCGGCCTCCTCGGCCTTCCGCTTGGCCGCCTCCTCCGCCTTCTTCTTCTCCGCGGCGGCCTTGGCCTCGGCCGCCTCCCGCGCCTTCGCCGCCTCCTCGGCGGCCTTCTTGGCGGCGGCGGCCTCGGCGTCCGCCTGGGTCTTGGCCTCGATCTGGACCTGCTGCTGCTCGGCCTGCGCCATGATCCGGTTGCGCAGCACCTCGCCGGCGTCCGAGGTGCCGTCCTCGGCCTCGGCGGCGGTCACGCCGACGGCGCTGAGCGCGGTCGACGAGCCCGCGGGTGCGGTGTCGGAGGAGTCCTCGAACAGGGAGCCCACGGAGGGCAGGTCGGGCAGCGAGATGGACACCGGCGGCTTGCCGCTGTTGGCGCTCGCCATGCCGCCCGCGCCGACGGCGGCGATGACGCCGACACCGAGAACGGTGGAGCTGCGGGCGAGTCCGCCGCCGCGCTGCTTGGCGACGCGGTGCCGGCCGCGCACGGGACGGATGGACTCCGCGGTGGGGTTCCACTCCTCCCAGAGGCCCTCGTCGGCGCGGCGGCTGTCGTAACCGAAGGTCTCTCCGTGCTGCCGACTCGGCGCGAACGGGGCTTCCGGGGCAGGCGGGTTGGACGCCACGAAGGCGTACTCCTTTCCTTCCGTCTCGCCTACCGGGTTAGCTGACGGGTTCGGAGCGGGAAGGTCTCCTACGCGCGTAAACAAGCCGTACGTACACGGCGGTTACGCTCGATTCACCCCAAGTTGGTGGTTCCCCGGTTCCCTTGCGGGATTCGGCGTGCGCGCACGGAGCCGACTCTTGTGACGGCTGGGACGACCGTGTTGCGTTATCGAACGTTAATAGACTCGGGGCCCGGATTCCAAGCCGTTCGGCTTGATCATTAAACCTTCCGGCCCGACCTTACGGTCCATGACCACCGAAAACCGGGCGAGTTGACCGCATCTCGGGGAGAGCCATGTGTCCGCGAAACACTCAGGGCCGGAATCCATTGATCGGATTCCGGCCCTGAGCCTTCAGTAGCGGGGACAGGATTTGAACCTGCGACCTCTGGGTTATGAGCCCAGCGAGCTACCGAGCTGCTCCACCCCGCGTCGTTGTGACACCAGTGTATGTCATCCGGAGGACTGCTCGCACCCACCCCACCTGCCACTGCTCGCCCCACGGTTCCCGGCCGTGCGACGAGGCCCCGCTCAGCCGAGCAGATGCCGGTTCGGTTCCTTGGCCCGCTCCTCGAACTCCGGCACCACGACGACGTCCGCGCCACCGGCCGCCAGCACCCCGGTCCCGTCGGCGTCCTCAACGAACGTGTCCGGCTCCCGCCACGCGGTCACCACCCGTCGCACCCCGGCGTCCAGAATCAGCCGGGCGCACGGACGCGGCCGGGAGGCGCGGCGGGCGCACGGCTCCAGACTGCTGTACACCGTGGCGTCCGGCAGCCGCGGATCCGCCGGGCCGACCTTGGCCAGCGCCGCCTCCTCCGCGTGCACGACCGGGTCGCCGCCCTCCCGCGAGTACCCGCGGGCGAGTTCGGTCCCGTCGGCGGCGACCACCACGGCGCCCACGCTGAACGCGGTCCGGGACGGCGGGCACTGGGCCGCCAGTTCGCAGGCGAGCCGGAGCCAGTGCCGGTCCGCGGGCACGGCGCGGCCGGCGGTGCCGGGAGCGGTGGGCTCGTAGCGCACGAGGACGACGTCCTCGATGGTCCGCGTCTCCACCAGCCGCAGCCGCCCGCCCTGGTAGGTCCCGGGTCCGAACAGCCGGGGCGCGTCCGCGTCCCCCACGAACACGGGGGCGAGCACGAGCTGCACCTCGTCCGCGAGCTGCTGCTGGAGCAGCTGCGTGTGGACGGTCCCGCCGCCCTCGACCATGAGCCGGCGCACCCCGCGTACGTCGTGCAGGTGCTCGAGCAGCCGGGGCCAGCCGAGTTCGGCGCCCAGCGGCACCACGTCGGCGGCCAGGCCCGTACGCCGCAGCCGCAGCGCGCCCTCGTCGGTCGTGTAGAGGACCTTCTCGCCGCCGGTGTGCCAGAAGGGCGCCCCGGGGTCCAGCTCGCCGGAGGCGCTGACCGCGACCTTCAACGGGTACTCCGGCTTCCCGGCGGCGCGGCGTGCGGCCCGCCGCTGCGGCGAGTTCACCAGCAGCCGCGGGTTGTCGGCCCGCAGAGTGCCGGCGCCGATCAGGATCGCGTCGGCCGACGCCCGTACCTCGTCGACCCGGTCGAAGTCGGCGGGGCTGGAGAGCAGCAGGCGCTCGGGACCGGTGTCGTCCAGGTAGCCGTCGAGCGAGACGGCGGCGGACAGCAGGACGTACGGGTGGGGCATCGACGCCCTCTCTCTCGGCTCCGGCGGACTGGCTCCCAGTGTGACCGACCCCGCCGATCGCGAGCGGGGCCCCACCGTGGCGGAGCCGCGCACGCGACGCGGGCGGGCGCCCGCCGGTCGGTGAGGGTCAGTGACCGAGGTGGATGCGGAACCGCAGGCGGCAGATGACGGCGTCGGTGTCGCGGCGGACGGCGCGGTCCAGGACGGCACCGCGCTGGTTCTGCAGAAGCCGCTGCCAGGGCCTGGGCAGGTGCATCTCCGGGATGAGGACCACGATCCGGTCCTGCCGCTCCTGGGCGGCCAGCGCGCGCAGATGGTCGACGAAGGGCCGGGTCAGGGAGCGGGTGCGGCTGTGCAGCACGGTGAGGGGGACACCGGGCTGCCAGGCGTTCCAGGCGGCGTGCACCTCGTCGGCGGAGGGGGCGTCGCGGTCCTCGGGATGCACGACGGTGACCGCGCGCACCTCGTCGCTCAGTGACAGCGCGGCGCTGATGGCCTCGCTGGTGAGCAGGTTGACGGCACCGACGGGAACGACGACGACCGAGTGGCGCGGCTCGGGCCGTGCGGGGACTTCACCGAGGTGCAGGGCCGCGCCGATGCGCCGGTACGTGCGGTGCACCGACTCGAACACGGCCACCAGGACGGCGACCGCGGCGAAGACGAGCCAGCCGCCCTCGCCGAACTTCGACACCAGCTCGACGACCAGGGCCGCGAAGGTCAGCAGTGCCCCGAGGCCGTTGACGGCCGCCCGCCGGCGCCATCCGGGACCCCCGTCCAGGTGCCAGTGCCGGACCATGCCGGCCTGGGAGAGGGTGAACCCGATGAACACGCCGATGGCGAAGACCGGCACCAGTTTCTGGGTGTCGCCCTCGGCCACGACCAGCAGGACCAGGGCGGCGGCGGCGAGCACGACGACGCCGTAGCGGTAGACCTGCCGGTCGGCGCGCAGCCCGAAGACGTGCGGCAGATGGTTGTCGCGGGCCAGCAGGGAGGTCAGGACGGGCATGCCGCCGAAGGAGGTGTTGGCCGCGAGCGCGAGCAGCGTCATGGTGGCGAACTGCACCACGTAGAAGCCTGCGTTGTGCCCCAGGGACGCCTCGGTGAGCTGCGCCAGGACGGTCTTGGTGCCACTCGGCGCGACATGGAACTTGCCGATGAGCAGCGACAGCCCGATGAGCATGGCCCCGAGCAGCGCGCCGAGCGCGACCTCGGTGCGCTGCGCCCGCCGGACCCTCGGGGTGCGGAAGGTGGGGACGGCGTTCGCGATGGCCTCCACGCCGGTGAGCGCCGAGCAGCCAGAGGCGAACGCCCGCAACAGCAGCAGGACTCCGACCGCGGAGACGGCCGAGGCCGTCGGATGGACGGGCGGGACCGCCGGTGTCCGGCGCACCAGCCCGGCCACGACGACGGCGGCGATCACCGCCACGAACACCACGGTGGGAGCGATCATCACCTTGGCGGACTCGGCGACCCCGTAGAGGTTGACCGCCGTGATCAGCCCCAGCACGATCACGCACAGCGGCACCCGGTCGCCGTACAGGACGGGGAAGGCGGAGGTGAGCGCGGCCACGCCGGCGGAGACCGACACCGCCACGTTCAGCACGTAGTCGATGATCAGCGAAGCGGCGGCGACCAGGCTGACCCGTCGGCCCAGATGGCGCCCCGCGACCGCGTACGCGCCGCCCCCGTTCGGGAACGCGGCGATCACCTGCCGGTAGGAGAACGTCAGCGCCGCCAGCAGCACCACGATCGCCAGCGTCACCGGCAGGGTGAAGCCCAGGCCCCGGCTGCCGGCCACCGCCAGCACCACCACGATCGCCTCCGGCCCGTAGGCCACCGAGGCGAGCGCGTCCAGGGACAGCGCGGCCAGTCCCTGCGGCACCGTCAGCCGGTCCCGCTCCTGCCGTTTCCCCACGATCCGCCCGGCAGTGCGCCGCCGACCCGCGTCCTCGGCCCTCGCGCCCACGGCTCCACCGCCTCACGTCGCCTTCGGAACCCCAGAGGCAGGATCCCCCGCAAACCACCGAATTCGACGCAAGAGAGGTGTTAAAGGTCGCCCAGGGTCACCCGCGTCCTGCTACACCGGAAGAGGCAGGCAGGAGGTGCCCACGATGTCCGACCACCTCGTCAGAGGACCCATCGCGATCGTCGTCGCCCTGGTGGCACCGCTCGCGGTCAGCGCGGTGCTGCTGCCCTTCCGCGCCGGCCTCGCCAACACCGTCGTCGCCCTCGTCCTCGTCGCGGTCGTCGTCGCGACAGCGGCCCTCGGCAACCGGCCGGCCGGCGTCCTCGCCGCCGTGTCCGCGGCCGTCTGGTTCGACTTCTTCTTCACCGTGCCCTACCAGCGGCTCACGATCACGAGCACCGCCGACATCACCACCTCTGTCGTGCTGCTCGCCGTCGCCCTGACCGTCTCCCAACTGGCGGCCCGCGCCCGGCACCTGGAAGTCGTCACCATCACCGACGCCGACTACCTCGCCCAGATCCACCACGCGGCCCAACTGGCCAGGGAGGCGACCTCACCCGACACGGTGGTGGAGGCCGTGCGCGCGCAACTCGTCGGCCTGCTCCACCTGCGCGACTGCCGCTTCGAGTACGGCACCCTGCTCGGCCACGTCCCCCGCCTGGAATCCGACGGCTCCCTCACCGTCGGGCGCAGAACATGGGACGTCGACCGACTCGGCATGCCCGACCAGGACATCGAACTGCGCGTCCTCGCGGGCGGCCACTTCCACGGCCGCTTCCTCCTCCGCCCGACCCCCGGCCACACCCCGCCCCTGGAGGCCCGCCTGGTCGCCGTCACCCTGGCCGACCAGGTGGGCGCCGCCCTCCAGACCACCTGGAGAACACCGAGGCCCACAGCCTGACCCACGCCGCACCCCGCGCCGCGAAAACGCCGCAGCGCCCGGACCGGCCGAAGCCGAACCGGGCGCTGCGGAGCAGGTCGGAGGCGACTTTCCTCCTCCTGCGGCCGTAGGCCCTGTGGGACTCGAACCCACAACCAATGGATTAAAAGTCCACTGCTCTGCCAATTGAGCTAAGGGCCCAGGCGATGTTGCCTACCCGAGCATAGCGGGAGGAGGGCCCGTCGCCGATCGGATATCCGGGGTGCCCGGCCGGAAGTTCGGCGCGATCGGCGGTGACCGGGTGACCGTTGCGGCCGGAAGATCCCCTTGTAGCCCTTCCAGCCACCGGAGATCTTCGTGCGGGGGTGTCGGAGCGGTGGCCGCCGCCGAGGCCCGCGGTGGTCAGCGAGGCGCAGGTGGTCAAAAACCGAAGGGCCCGTACGACAGGAGTCGTACGGGCCCTTCAGAGTGGGTTCACCCGGCGTCAGCCGTTGCGCTTCCAGCGCGGCTTGTCGTCGCGGCGGCCGAAGGAACCGCCGCCACCGCCGCGGTGGTCGTCACGGCGGCCGTAGGGGCGCTCGTGGCCGCCGGAGCGGAAGCCGGGGCGGTCGCCCTGGCGGTCGCGGTTGAACGGACGGTCGCTGCCGCGGTGCCCGCCGCGCTCGTCGCGCCGGGCCGGGCGGTCGTCACGGCGGAAGCCGCCCCGGTCGTCGCGACGGTCGAACGAGCCACGGTCGTCACGACGGTCGAAGGAACGGGGCGCACGGTCCCGGTCGCGGTGGAAACCGCCGCGGTCGTCGCGCCGCTCGAAGGAACGGCCGCCACGGTCGCCCCGGTCACCGCGGTCGTCACGGCGGAAGCCGCCCCGGTCGTCGCGACGGTCGAACGAGCCACGGTCGTCACGACGGTCGAAGGAACGGCCACCGCGGTCGCCACGGTCGCCCCGGTCGTCACGGCGGAAGCCGCCCCGGTCACCGCGGTCCCGGTCCCGGTCACGATCCCGGTTGAAGCCACCACGGTCGTCACGACGGTCGAAGGAACGGGGCGCACGGTCCCGGTCGCGCTGGAAACCGCCGCGGTCCTCACGCCGCTCACGCCGGTCGTACGACGACGGGGCCGCCGTACGCTCCTCACGCTCCACGCGCTCGACGCCCTCTTCCCGGTCGATGCGTTCGACGTCCCGGGCCGCCGGCTGCTCCGGCACCGACACCTCGGCCACCGCCTGCTCCCCGGCCACCGCGTCCGAACCCTCGGACGTCACGGTCTCGCCGCGCTCGCGGGCGAGCCGGGCGACCAGCCGGTCGGCCTCGTCACGCAGCTCGGCCGCACGCCGCTGCGCGCGCTCCAGCTGCTTGGCGAGGTGGGTCACCTCGCGCTCGGCCAGCTGGGCCGCGGTGCCCGCGGACTCGGCCTGCACCTCGGTCATCGACCGGGCACCGGTGATCTCGGCGACCTCCGGGTCGAAGGCCGCGCCGCCCTGGATGATGTGGCGCGAGGCGTCCACGCCCGCGTCCTCCATGAGGCGGAAGATCTGACGCCGCTGGTGCGGCAGGGACAGCGACACCACCGTGCCCGTACGGCCCGCGCGGGCCGTACGACCGGCCCGGTGCAGGTAGTCCTTGTGGTCGCCGGCCGGGTCGACGTTCAGCACCAGGTCGATGCCGTCGACGTGGATACCGCGGGCGGCAACGTCCGTGGCGACCAGGACGTTGACGTAACCGTCCTTGAAGTCGGCCAGGGTGCGGGTGCGGGCGCCCTGGGTCATACCGCCGTGCAGCGCCTCGGCCTTCGCACCGGCCTCGCGCAGCTGCTCGGCCACGCGGTCGGCGCCCAGCTGGGTGCGCACGAAGATGATGGTGCGGCCCTTGCGGGAGGCGATGGCCGCGGTGACCGGCGCCTTGTCCTTGGGCTTCACGATCAGGATGTGGTGCGACATGGTCGTCACCGCGCCCTGCGCCGCGTCGACCTCGTGGCTGACCGGGTCGGTCAGGTACCGGTCGACGAGGGTCTTGATCTCGTTCTCCATCGTCGCGGAGAACAGCATCCGCTGACCGCCCGCCGGAACCTGGTCCAGCAGCTCGGTGACCTCGGGCAGGAAGCCCAGGTCGGACATCTGGTCGGCCTCGTCCAGGACCGCGATCTGCACATCCTCCAGGGAGCAGGCGCCGCGGTTGATGAGGTCGCGCAGCCGGCCCGGGGTGGCGACCAGGATGTCGACGCCCTTCTCCAGGGCGTAGATCTGGTTGCCCATGGAGGTGCCACCGCAGACGACCTTCATCCGCAGGCCGACGACGTCGCCGTAGGGCTGGAGAGCGTCGGCCACCTGCATGGCCAGCTCACGGGTCGGGGTGAGGATGACCGCACGCGGCCGCTTCCGCTCGGTGCGGCCGCCGGCCAGCGTGGCCAGGGTCGGCAGACCGAAGGAGAGGGTCTTGCCGGAGCCGGTGCGGCCCCGGCCCAGGATGTCCTTCCCGGCCAGGGCGTCCGGGATGGTCGCGGCCTGGATCGGGAAAGGCGTGGTCACGCCGTTCTGCGCGAGCTTGCGGACGACGCCCTCGGGCAGGCCGAGGTCCGCGAAGGTGATCTCCGGGGCCTCGTTGTTCTCGGGAGCGTCGTCGGCGTTCTCGGGCACGACGACGTGATCAGTGGCAATGGACATGCGAATGCGAAACCTTCCGGAGTCTCGTCGGCACGCGCCCGTCAACTCCGTGATTCGCGCCACGACCGCCTCGATGCGGTCCGCCACGGCAAAGGAGAGTACGCGCCACACGGCGCGCTCTGCGTGGGCGCCGGGCAAATGGGATCAAACGATCTACCACCATACGCACCCTGCACCCCCGAAGGCAAACCGACGACGCCGCCGCAGGTCAGCCCCTCGTCCGATGCGGGTGCCGGCCCGGCTTGTACGAGCGTTCCCGCTGCTCCAACTGCGACCCCGTGCCATCGTGCGCCGAAGGCGACGGCTCGGCCGACGGCGGATCCGAAGACGCCGGCGGAGCGGGCGGCGAGGCCGGCGGCTGCTCGGGCGTGGCGGACGTCTGCGGGGGCACCGACACCGCCTCGGTCGGCGTCGGCTCGCCCGGCTTCGGCGGCAACCCACCAGTGCCCGGCGCCGCCGACGCACCCGGCTCGTCCGACGGCGAGGCCGACACGGACGGCGACTCACCGGGCTTCCCCTTCCCCCCGTGACCACGCTTGCCGTCCCCACCACCACCCGCGCGGCCCGCGCCACCGCCGAACACCGCGTCCTCACCGCCCGGGGCCCCGCCGCCCCGCTCTCCGGCGGAGTGCGACGGCCTGACCGCGCCGCCGGCGTCCTCCCCCACGCTCACGCAGCCGGCGGCGGCGGTGACGGCGGCGACCGCGGCGGCGAGACGGACGGATACGTACAAGGGGCGCACGGGCAGCCACCTCCGGGAGAAGAAGTCACCATGCCCAACTCCGTTCAGCCGCCGGAGGACACGCGACCGCACCCGGCGACGGTCAGCCGTACCCCAGCGCGTGCAGACGTTCGTCGTCGATCCCGAAGTGGTGGGCGATCTCGTGAACCACCGTCACCTCCGTCTCCGCGACCACGTCCTCCCGCGTCTCGCACATGCGCAGCGTCGGCCCGCGGTAGATCGTGATCCGGTCCGGCAGCACCCCCGCGTACCACTCACCGCGCTCCGTCAGCGGGGTCCCCTCGTACAGCCCGAGCAGCTCGGGATCGTCGGCGGGCGGCTCGTCCTCGACGAACACCGCGACGTTGTCCATCAGCCGCGTCAGCTCCGGCGGAATCCGGTCGAGGGCCTCGGCCACCAGTTCCTCGAACTCCTCGCGCGTCATCTCCAGCACACCGTCATTGTCCGGTACCGCCCGCGCGACCATGCCGCGCACGGGCATACCGGGTGTCGGGCATGGGCATACGCGCCCAATGCCCCGCGTCCCCGCCCCAGACCCGAACCGCCCGAACCCCCTCCGCGGCATACGGAGGGCGGTGCACGCCGTCACCCTCCGCCGCCGATCGACCCGTCCACGCCCGGACCTCTCACTGACGCACGAGCCGCGCCCCTGGGCACGCGCCGCCGGACTGGTGGCCGTCGTCCTGGTCGGCGCCTGGCTGGGACTGCTCGTCGTCGGCAACGTACGGGCCCCGGTCGGCCCCATGAACACCACGATGACCCTGCGCCCGTCCCTGACCGGCGGCACGAAGATCAACGTCTCTCCGCTGGGCTCCCTGGAACTGGACAGCCATAGCGGCCCCGTCCGCCTCGACGTGAACGTCGACCAACTCGACCCGGCCCGCTCCCAGGCCCTGGTCGACCACCCCGAACGCCTCTCCGGCCTCCAGGACGAAGTGGCGCACGACGTCGAACACGGCACCCTCGACCTGGCCCTGCGGTCCTGCGTGGCCGTCGTCTCCGGCGCCACCGCACTCGGCCTCGCGGTCTACCGCCGCCCGCGCCGCGCCCTGGCGGCCGGCGGCCTGGCCCTGACCCTGCTCGCCGCGTCCGGGGCCACGGCGTTCGCCACCTGGAATCCCAAGTCGGTACTGGAGCCGAAGTTCTCCGGACTGCTGTCCTCGGCGCCCTCCGTGGTCGGCAACGCGCGCAGCATCGTCACCGAGTTCGACGTCTACCAGAAGGAACTCGCACGCCTGGTGACGAACGTGACCAAGCTCTACGACGTCACCTCCACGCTCCCCGCCTACCAGCCGGACCCGACGACCATCCGGGTCCTGCACGTCTCCGACATCCACCTCAACCCGGCGAGCTGGAAGATCATCGCCTCGCTGGTGGAGCAGTACAAGGTGGACGTGATCGTCGACTCCGGCGACACGATGGACCACGGCACCGCGGCGGAGAACGGCTTCCTGGACCCGATCGGGGACCTGGGTGTCCCCTATGTCTGGGTGCGCGGCAACCACGACTCGAAGGTCACCCAGCGCTACCTGGAGCGCATGAAGAACGTGCACGTGCTGGACGACGGCCGCGCCGAGACCGTCGCCGGCCTGCGCTTCGCCGGCATCGGCGACCCCCAGTTCACCCCCGACCGCTCCGGCGCGGCGGGCGCCGACGCGTCCGAGGAACTGGCCGGCGCCCGTCTGGCATCGGCCCTGCGCGACCAGCGGGCCAAGGGCACCCCCGTCGACATCGCCATCGCCCACGAACCGTCCGCGGCCCGCGAGACCGACGGCACCGTGCCGCTGGTGCTGTGCGGCCACCTCCACCACCAGGGGACGGAGGTCCTCAGGTACGGCACGCGGCTGCGCATGGAGGGGTCCACGGGCGGCAGCGGGCTGCGCGCGGTCGAGGGGGAGCACCCGGCCCCGATCGAGGCCTCGATCCTCTACGTCGACCGGGACAGCCGCCGCCTCCAGGCCTGGGACGCGATCAAGCTGGGCGGCCTGGGACTGACGACGGCCGAGGTCAGCCGTCATCTGCCCGAGGAGAACAAGCCGGGCGCCACGCCCTCCCCGACCGCGCCCACCCCCTCCACGGCCTCCCCGTCCGCGCCCTCCCCCTCCGGCTCGTAAACGGTTTTGGCGATACCCCCGGCCATCCCCTATGCTTTTCACGTCCCCGACGCGCTGAGAAGCGCCCAGGCGGGCCGATAGCCCTCATCGTCTAGCGGCCTAGGACGCCGCCCTTTCAAGGCGGTAGCACGGGTTCGAATCCCGTTGGGGGCACGCAGTACGGTGTGCGACACTTACGTTCGTTGGTTCGCACACAACCATGGTCCTGTGGAGCAGTTTGGAGTGCTCGCCACCCTGTCAAGGTGGAGGCCGCGGGTTCAAATCCCGTCAGGACCGCTGAGGTTTCACGTGAAACTTCAATGGCTGGGTAGCTCAGTTGGTACGAGCGATCGCCTGAAAAGCGATAGGTCGCCGGTTCGACCCCGGCCCCAGCCACAGCGAAGGCCCCGATCCACGGATCGGGGCCTTGTTGCATGTGTCATGGATCCCGCTCGTCGCACGAGCACCCTGCCCAGTACGAGCGTCCGCGTCCGCTACCCAGAAGCACGCCCCCTGGCTGCGTCCGACACGCCCGTACGAGCGCGCGCGTCCGCTGCCCGGAAGCTGAGCGCATCCAGCCCTACGCGATCAGCGTGAGGGCAGGGACCTGTGACTCGGCCCCGCAGACCCACACCCACCAGCCGCGTTGGCCGATGACGTGGGACGCATTGAGGTCCGCGTGCTCAACGAAGCCGCAGGACCTGCACGCGAACACGGCCTGACTGGGCCGGTTGCGTTGGTCGATGTGGTGGCAGCGGGAGCACTCCTGGCTGGTGTAGCTCGGGTTCACGCAGACCACGGGGACGCCGACTCGACGTGCCTTGTACGCGATGAACGCGTGCAGCTGGCCGAAGGCCCAGGAGTTCATCGTGACGCGTTGGGGCTTCTTCAGCCGTACCCGTTCGCGGATTCCGCCCAGGTCTTCCAGGGCGATTCCGCGGCCGGTGCGTTGCGCCTCCGCCACGATGTGCTTGCTGATCTTGTGGTTGATGTCTCGCGCGCGCCGGGCTTCCTTGCCTGCGTGTCGTTTGGCGCGGCGTTTCGCGGACCGTGTGCCTTTCCGCTGGAGTCGGGCACGTAGCGTGCGGTCGTTTCGCCTGGTGCGGTTGAGGCGTCGGCCGCTGTGTCGGTGGCCGGTCGAGGTGGTGGCGATGTTGACGACGCCGAGGTCGACTCCGATGAACCCTTGGGGCTGCGGGTTCTGTGGGGTTTCGGGCACGTCGATCGTTGCTTCCAGGTACCACTGGCCGGCGCGGAGGAGCAGGTCGGATTCGCCTTGGCGGTAGTGCTCGAGCAACTGGAGTTGTTCTTGACCGCCCGTGTAGGCGAGGCGTTTCACCCGCCCTGCCGTGGTCCAGATGGAGACGGTGCGCTGGTCCAGTTGCCAGGAGAGCATGCGGTCGTCGTAGGTCTGGGCTGCGTCGTCGCGGAAGCCGATCGGCTTGCTGATGGTTCCCCGGGGACGACGTGTGCTGGTCTTCCTCCGCCAGGCCCGGAGGGCGGTGTATGCGTCCGCGACCTTCTTCACCACGTGTTGTGCGGTCTGGGCGCCGAGTCCCCAGCCGTTCTTGACGTCGGTGTATACGAGGGCTCGTAGTTCGCGGTTGCGTCGCACGCCCGTGTGGTGGGCGACGCGCGAGACGTGGTTGGCTGCTTGGTTGCAGGCCACCAGGGTCGCCTGCAACGCGGCGGCTTGCTCGGCCGACGGCAGCAGTTTGACGCGCACGACGAGTTTCACGAACAAAGACGCTAGGCGGCCACAGACGTTCGCTCCGGGAAACGCACGTGATTCATCACTCTGGGTGAACATACACACGTGGGCCACCGCCCGCGGCCCGCGGCAAAAGCGTTCGCCAGGATTTTCCTGGGGATGAGATCCTGGGTCCCGTATGTCTACGCATCCCGCCCCCGCCCTCGGCGCCCTCGCCTCCCGCCTGAACGAGTTGTCGCTGCGTGACGCGCACCGGCTCGGCCGCAGGCTCGAAGGCGCGCGCAAGATTCGCAAGCCGGAGGCGCGTGCCGCCGTTCTCGCCGAGGTCGAGGGCGAGGTCGGGAAGGCCGAGGAGCGCATGTCCGCCCGGCGTTCCCGGGTGCCGGCGATCGGCTATCCCGAGCAGCTGCCGGTCAGCCAGAAGAAGGACGAGATCGCCGACGCGATCCGCGCTCACCAGGTCGTCATCGTCGCCGGTGAGACGGGGTCCGGGAAGACTACGCAGATCCCGAAGATCTGCATGGAGCTGGGCCGGGGTGTGCGGGGCATGATCGGGCACACCCAGCCCCGCCGGATCGCCGCCCGTACCGTCGCCGAGCGTGTGGCGGAGGAGCTGGACACCCCGCTCGGTGCGGCCGTCGGCTGGAAGGTGCGGTTCACCGACCAGGTGGATCCCGACGCCACGTTCGTGAAGCTGATGACGGACGGCATCCTGCTCGCCGAGATCCAGACCGACCGCGAGCTGCGGGCCTACGACACGATCATCATCGACGAGGCCCACGAGCGGTCCCTCAACATCGACTTCCTGCTGGGCTATCTCGCGCAGCTGCTGCCGCGGCGGCCGGACCTCAAGGTCGTCATCACCTCGGCCACCATCGATCCCGAGCGCTTCTCCCGGCACTTCGGCGACGCCCCGATCGTCGAGGTCAGCGGGCGGACGTATCCCGTGGAGGTGCGGTACCGGCCGCTGCTGGAGGAGGACTCCGACGACGCCGACCGGGACCAGATCACCGCGATCACGGACGCGGTGGAGGAGCTCATGGCCGAGGGGTCCGGGGACATCCTCGTCTTCCTCTCGGGGGAGCGGGAGATCCGTGACACGGCCGACGCGCTCAACAAGAAGAACTACCGGTTCACCGAGGTGCTGCCGCTGTACGCCCGGCTGTCGCACGCCGAGCAGCACCGGGTATTCCAGCCGCACACCGGCCGCAGGATCGTCCTGGCGACCAACGTCGCCGAGACCTCCCTGACCGTCCCGGGCATCAAGTACGTCATCGACCCCGGCTTCGCCCGGATCTCGCGGTACAGCCACCGCACCAAGGTGCAGCGGCTGCCGATCGAGCCGGTCTCGCAGGCCAGCGCCAACCAGCGCAAGGGCCGCTGCGGGCGTACGTCCGACGGCATCTGCATCCGGCTCTACGGCGAGGACGACTTCCTCACCCGTCCGGAGTTCACGGACGCGGAGATCCTGCGCACCAACCTCGCCTCCGTCATCCTCCAGATGACCGCGGCCGGCCTCGGCGACATCGAGAAGTTCCCGTTCATCGACCCGCCGGACCACCGCAACATCCGTGACGGCGTGCAGCTGCTCCAGGAGCTTGGCGCGCTGGACCCGGCGCAGAAGGACCCGCGCAAACGGCTCACGGAGACCGGCCGCAAGCTCGCTCAGCTGCCGGTCGACCCGCGTCTGGCCCGTATGGTGCTGGAGGCCGACCGCAACGGCTGCGTCCGCGAGGTCATGGTGATCGCCGCCGCGCTGTCCATCCAGGACCCGCGCGAGCGTCCCGCCGAGAAGCAGGCCCAGGCCGATCAGCAGCACGCCCGTTTCCGGGACGAGACCAGCGACTTCCTCGCCTACCTCAACCTGTGGCGCTACATCCGCGAGCAGCAGAAGGAGCGGGGCTCCTCGTCGTTCCGGCGCATGTGTAAGCAGGAGTTCCTGAACTTCCTGCGTATTCGCGAATGGCAGGACATCTACAGCCAGTTGCGCACGGTCGCCAAGCAGATGGGCATCCATCTGGACGACCAGGACGCGCCCGCCGACCGGATCCACGTCTCGCTGCTGGCCGGTCTGCTCTCGCACGTCGGCATGAAGGACGTGAAGGAGTCCAAGGACTCCGGGCCCGGCGCGCGCAAGGACGGCGGCCGGAACGAGTACCTGGGCGCCCGCAACGCCAAGTTCGCGATCTTCCCCGGCTCGGCGCTGTTCAAGAAGCCGCCGCGCTTCGTGATGTCCGCCGAGCTCGTCGAGACCTCCCGGCTGTGGGCCCGCGTCAACGCGAGGATCGAACCGGAGTGGGTCGAGCCGCTGGCCGGGCATCTGCTGAAGCGGACCTACAGCGAACCGCACTGGGAGAAGGACCAGGCGGCGGTGATGGCGTACGAGAAGGTCACGCTGTACGGCGTTCCGATCGTCGCCCAGCGGAAGGTGAACTACGGGCGGATCGACGCGGAGCTCAGCCGGGAGCTGTTCATCCGCAACGCGCTCGTCGAGGGCGACTGGCGCACGCACCACAAGTTCTTCGCCGACAACCGCAAGCTCCTCAGCGAGGTGGAGGAGCTGGAGCACCGGGCCCGGCGCCGGGACATCGTCGTGGACGACGAGACGCTGTTCGACTTCTACGACCGGCGGGTGCCCGAACACGTCGTCTCCGGAGCGCACTTCGACTCCTGGTGGAAGCGCAAGCGGCATGAGCAGCCGGACTTCCTGGACTTCGAGCGGGAGATGCTCATCCGGGAGTCGGCGGAGGCGGTCACCAAGGCCGACTATCCGGATTCCTGGCGGCAGGGGAACCTCAAGTTCCGGGTGACGTACCAGTTCGAGCCGGGCGCGGACGCGGACGGCGTGACCGTCCACATCCCGTTGCAGGTGCTGAACCAGGTCACGGACGAGGGCTTCGACTGGCAGATCCCGGGGCTGCGCGGGGAGGTCGTCACCGAGCTGATCCGCTCCCTGCCCAAGCCCATCCGCCGCAACTACGTTCCGGCGCCGAACTACGCGAAGGCGTTCCTGGAGTCGGCGGTGCCGTTGCAGGAGCCGCTGACCATCACCATGGCGCGTGAGCTGAAGCGCATGGTCGGTGTGCCCTTCGAGGCCGAGGACTTCGACTGGTCCAGGGTCCCGGACCATCTGAAGATCACCTTCCGGATCGTCGACGAGCGGCGCCGCAAGCTGGCCGAGGACAAGGACCTCCAGGCGCTGAAGCTGCAGCTGAAGCCCAGGGCACGCAAGGCCCTGTCGCAGGCCGCCGCGGCGACCGCGGAGCGGCAGGGCGGGGAGTCCCTGGAGCGCAAGGGCCTGACCGACTGGACCATCGGCACGCTCACCCGGGTCTTCGAGACCCGCCGGGCCGGCCAGCCGGTGAAGGCCTTCCCGGCGCTCGTCGACGACGGCGACACCGTGTCCGTACGGCTCTTCGACACCGAGGCCGAGCAGGCCGAGGCGATGTGGCGGGGCACGCGGCGGCTGATCCTGCGCAACATCCCGGTCAACCCGGCGAAGTTCGCGTCCGAAAAGCTGAGCAACCAGCAGAAGCTCGCTCTCTCGGCGAACCCGCACGGTTCGATCCAGGCGCTGTTCGACGACTGTGCGACGGCGGCGGCGGACCGGCTGATCGCGGACTTCGGCGGGCCGGTCTGGGACGAGGAGTCGTACCGGAAGCTGTACGACAAGGTGCGTGCCGACATCGTGGACACGACCGTGCGGACGGTGGGCCAGGTGCAGCAGGTGCTGGCCGCCTGGCAGGCCTGTGAGCGCCGTCTGAAGGCCGTACGCAGCCCCGCGCTGCTGCCGAACCTGGCGGACCTGCGGGCTCAGCTGGACGGCTTGGTGAAGCCCGGCTTCGTCACGGCGTCCGGGGTACGGCGTCTGCCGGACCTGATGCGCTATCTGGTGGCCGCCGACCGCCGCCTTCAGCAGATGCCGACGAACGTCCAGCGGGACACCACGCGTATGGCGAAGGTCCACGAGATGCGGGACGAGTACGCGTGGCTGCTCGAGCAGATGCCGCGGGGCCGGCCGGTGCCGTCCTCGGTCCTGGACATCCGCTGGATGATCGAGGAGCTGCGGGTGAGCTACTTCGCGCACGCGCTGGGCACGGCGTATCCGGTCTCGGACAAGCGGATCGTGAAGGCGATCGACGCGGCCGCGCCGTGATGATACGTACACGCTAAGTGAGTTCGACCCCGGGCTCCTGCTCCTGTACAGTCTCTTCTCGCAGCGCAACGCACGAATGGCGCCGCGAAATCTGGTCCTGTGGAGCAGTTTGGAGTGCTCGCCACCCTGTCAAGGTGGAGGCCGCGGGTTCAAATCCCGTCAGGACCGCATTGTCAAGAGAGCCCGACCCCCCGAGGGGGTTCGGGCTCTCTTCTCGTGTGCTCGCGCACCCCGTCCGCGCGTCCCTTCCGGAGGGGCGGAGGGGCCCTGTGGCGGCCTGTGGCGCGCCGCCGTGTCTTGACGGCGTCACATTCCCTCGGTACCCAGGGAGCAGGCTCCGCTCCCCTGCGGTCCACTGGAGGTGGCGTATGGCGGCATCGGCCAGGCACGAGACGCGGGCGCTGCTCCGCGCACATCTCGCGGCAGCCTCGTCGTACCGCCATCTCACGCGCCGCTGCGCCGTCTGCCATCAGCTGCTGCGACTGGAGATGGCCGGCGCCCCGCGGGCGGCCTCAGGCGCCCCGGAGGAGCCGGTGGAGGACGACAGCCCCTCGACGGCGTGAACCGCGCCGGGGCGCACCTCGAATCCCGAACTCCCTTGCAGGCGTGGGGCGATGGAACCGGAGCCTCCACTAGCGCAGAGACACGGCCGGCAACAAGCGCCTCGGCATGTGACGGGTGTCACCGAATGGGTTTCTGAAAGTGCGGTACTTACGCCCGCCCTACACAGGGTCAATTTAATATGTGCAATTGCACTGCCCTGCGTGTTGCTCCACAGATGATCCGCCGAGCCTCCCCAGACTCCGACAAGCCTGCTCACAGAGCCACCCCGCGGGCTCCGGAAGGCACACAAAAAAGATCGCGCTGGACCCGGCGGAGTCCAGCGCGATCGACGACGCACCCTTGTTCACTTGCCTGCGGAGCTCAGACGGCTTGGGCGTGGGGCCTGTTGGGGCAGGACCCGTGTCGCTTGGAGCTGTGGTTTTGGGCGCCTCGGCCAGTGGGGGACCAGCCGGTTCGTCCGGTTATTCGGTTGTTCAGGCCTCGCTGCGCTGCTGCGGAATACCCGCGAGCAGTGCGCGGACCTCGGCCTCGCGGTATCGGCGGTGCCCGCCGAGCGTACGGATCGACGTGAGCTTGCCGGCCTTCGCCCAGCGCGTGACCGTCTTGGGGTCGACGCGGAACATGGTGGCGACCTCAGCCGGGGTCAGCAGCGGCTCGGCATCAGGGGTGCGAGCGGTCATGAGCGGCCTCCTCGGGAGAACCGAACCTTCTCGGTTCTTTCCTCTAAATTCTGCACCTTGACCCGCGTTGCCCGAAATGGCGGACGCGAGTCGAGTCGGTTATAGGACGAACGGCTTGTCCTCGGCACTACAACTACACCATCTGTCCAGCCGCGTCGGCCAAACCGATGGAATTGCCCTCCCAGGTGTTCATCAGCGACGGAAGCCGATGGACCATGCCATAGCGGACAGTCACGCCACTGTGACGATCAGTCACAGCGCGATCAGGAGTCGCCAGACCCCCCAAAGAGTGCAATGCGGAGATCCCGCCCATAGTGGAGCACAGTTGGACGGATGGAGCCCTCCCCGGACTCCTTGTCCTATTTTGGCACGAGGAGAGGCAAGCGGCGCAAGGGTCGGGAAAGTGCCGTCCGTCACCCTTGATGCAAACGCCCGGATCGGAACCTACGTCCCGTCAGCTCCCGGAAACGCCCTCGACGGTACGCCGTTCACCATCCGTTCAACCGTGATCTGCGTCACCCCGGACACGAGGTCGCGCGAGATCGGACGGGGTCGGACGGGCTCGAACGGGCTCGGGCCTGGCGCGGCGTCAGTTCGCGGAGCGCCGGTCGCGTACCGCCCGCCAGCGCTCCACGAGCCGCCCGTACGCCTCTCCCGCGGCCGCCCCGTCGCCCTGGCGCAGCGCCTCGATGCCCTCGGCCACATCGGCGGCCGAGTGGTCGCCCTCCAGCTCGCCGACCGGCAGCGCGTGCACCAGCCCGCCGTAGTCCAGCTCCACCAGCGAGCGCGGATGGAACTCCTCCAGCCAGCGTCCGACGTCCACCAGGCCGTCGATCAGCGGCCCCTCGTCGACGGCGTCCTTGAGCGCCCGCAGCCCGCGCGCCACCCGCCGCCGCGCCTGCACCATCGGCGTCCGGTAGCGCAGCACCGGCACGTCGCCACCGAAGCCGCCGGGGTCCCCGGCCTCACCGGAGCCCTTGACGTACTCCCGTTCCTCGTCGGAGACCAGCACGAACCAGTTCAGCGGCACCTGCCAGGTCGCGGTGCGGATCCAGGGGCGGGCGTCGGGGTTGTCGGCCAGCCAGCGCTCGTAGTCCTGGGTGGCCTGGCGGCGCACCACCGGCGGCAGGACCGCGTCCAGCACGGCGGCCGGGAACTCCTCGGCGAGGTCGCCCAGGGCCTGCCAGCCGCGCAGCCGGGTGCGCCAGGGGCAGACGCAGACCACCCCGTCGACGTCGAGCACGAACGCGTCCGGGCTCTCGTGCACCGGAACTGGCACCGGCGGGGTGGGCAGCAGGTCGGCCAGCGAGCGGCGCAGTTCGTCCTGGTAGGAGGGGCGGTCCGGGCGGCGGGCATAGCGCGCCCAGTGGCTGCGCTCCGGCTCCGGGAAGGCGGCCAGCGGCTCGTAGACGCGCAAGTAGGTCGCGTACGGGACGACCACGGAGGACACCTTGGGCACGCCTGCTCCCTCCCCACCGGACCGGACCCGAAACCCGCCCGGCCCGCACCCGGGTGGACGGAAAACCACTGCAAATCGTCCCACGCCCGGGTGGCGGCGTACTCCGGGGGAGGGTGATCCCCACCACCAGGGTCATGGAAGGCGGGGTCAGGGTCTAATCTCCTGCTGAGCGGCCCACCGGCCGCCGCACACCACCCCCTCCTCCCACCTCCGCCACCACAACGCGCGGGGGTCTTCGGAGGGCCAGTCCCCGCTCGCCGCTACTTCCCCGGGAGTCACCACCGTGACCGACGTGACCAACGGCGTCCTGCACACCCTGTTCCACTCGGAGCAGGGGGGTCATGAGCAAGTCGTGCTCTGTCAGGACCGCGCCAGCGGCCTCAAGGCCGTCATCGCCATCCACTCCACCGCTCTGGGCCCCGCGCTCGGCGGTACGCGCTTCTACCCGTACGCGAACGAGGAGCAGGCCGTCGCCGACGCGCTGAACCTCGCGCGCGGCATGTCGTACAAGAACGCCATGGCCGGCCTCCGTCACGGTGGCGGCAAGGCCGTGATCATCGGTGACCCGGAGCAGATCAAGACCGAGGAACTGCTGCTCGCCTACGGGCGGTTCGTCGCCTCGCTCGGCGGGCGCTACGTCACCGCCTGCGACGTCGGCACGTATGTGGCCGACATGGACGTCGTGGCGCGCGAGTGCCGCTGGACCACCGGCCGCTCGCCCGAGAACGGCGGCGCCGGCGACTCCTCGGTGCTGACCTCCTTCGGTGTCTACCAGGGCATGCGGGCCTCCGCCCAGCACCTGTGGGGCGACCCGTCGCTGCGTGACCGCAAGGTCGGCATCGCCGGCGTCGGCAAGGTCGGGCACCACCTCGTCGAGCACCTGCTCAAGGAGGGCGCCCAGGTCGTGATCACGGACGTCCGGCAGGACGCCGTGCGGCGCATCGTCGACAAGCACCCCGCGGTTCAGGTGGCGGCCGACACCGACGCGCTGATCCGCACCGAGGGGCTGGACGTCTACGCCCCCTGCGCGCTCGGCGGCGCCCTGAACGACGACACCGTGCCGGTGCTGACCGCCAAGGTGGTGTGCGGTGCGGCCAACAACCAGCTCGCCCACCCGGGTGTCGAGAAGGATCTGGCCGACCGCTCGATCCTCTACGCGCCGGACTACGTGGTGAACGCCGGCGGTGTCATCCAGGTCGCCGACGAGCTGAACGGCTTCGACTTCGACCGGTGCAAGGCGAAGGCGTCGGAGATCTTCGACACCACGCTGGCCATATTCGCACGTGCGAAGGACGACGGGATTCCGCCGGCCGCGGCGGCCGACCGGATCGCCGAGCAGCGGATGTCGGAGGCCAGGGCCGCTAAGGCCGCCGGGGACACCCGGGCCGCGGGCTGACGGCACGGCGGACGTCGCGCGTCCGCGCGGTACCTGCCGGTGGACAGTTGGAGAGAACTCTCACTTCCACCGGCGGGTCGTCTGCGGATAAGTGGTTAAAATCGCCACTGACCAGCAAGGACAGGCTTCCTCGACGGTCCTGTGCACACGCGCGTCCGGTGGGCGACGTACCGTATGGGCGTGGGCTCAGGTACCGTGGAAGCCCTACGGACCGGTCTCTCCACGGAGAGCCCGTTCCGGATCATGAACGCGTGTCAGACTCTGGGGCCGTTGAGCCCCGTCGTTGAGGGGGTCGAGCCATGGGGCGCGGCCGGGCCAAGGCCAAGCAGACGAAGGTCGCCCGCCAGCTGAAGTACAACAGCGGTGGGACGGATCTCTCACGCCTGGCCGAGGAGCTGGGCGCATCGACGTCGAATCAGTCACCGAACGGTGACCGTTTCGAGGACGATGAGCACGACGACGACCTGTACTCACGGTACGCCGAGTTGTACGAGGACGACGACGAGGACGAGGACGACAACTCCTCGCGGCAGCACCGTCGCGGCGCATAGCGCCCGCGGCGGCTCAGCCGTTTCCTGCGTGCCGTAGGCATCGCACCTCACCCGGTCCGGGGCTCACGCACCGGACCGGGTTTCGTGCGCCCGCCGACGCCCACTGGGCGCCGGCGGCCGGAGCGTGCCGGTCACGGGTGTGGTTCACGCGTGGTCCCCCACCAGGGCCGCGCCCGTGGTGTGCTCGCCGCGGTCGGTGATCTCGCCGGCCACCCAGGCGTCGAGCCCGCGGTCGGCCAGGGTGGCGAGGGCCACGTCGACCGACTCCTCGGGCACGATCGCGATCATGCCCACGCCCATGTTGAGGGTCTTCTCCAGCTCCAGCCGCTCGACGTCGCCGGTCTTGGCGACCAGGTCGAAGACGGGGGCCGGGGTCCAGGTGGAGCGGTCGACCACGGCGTGCAGGCCGTCCGGGATCACCCGGGCCAGGTTGGCGGCGAGACCGCCGCCGGTCACGTGGCTGAAGGCGTGCACCTCGGTGGTGCGGATCAGCGCCAGGCAGTCCAGCGAGTAGATCCTGGTCGGCTCCAGCAGCTCCTCGCCGAGGGTGCGGCCGAGCTCCTCGACGTGCGCCTCCAGCGGCAGCCCGGCCCGGTCCAGCAGCACGTGCCTGACCAGGGAGTACCCGTTGGAGTGAAGCCCGGAGGCCGCCATGGCGATCACCGCGTCACCCGTACGGATGCGATCGGGGCCGAGCAGCCGGTCCGCCTCCACGACGCCCGTACCGGCGCCGGCGACGTCGAAGTCGTCCTCGCCGAGCAGGCCCGGGTGTTCCGCCGTCTCGCCGCCGATCAGCGCGCAGCCGGCCAGGACGCAGCCCTCGGCGATGCCCTTGACGATGGCGGCGACCCGCTCGGGGTGGACCTTGCCGACGCAGATGTAGTCGGTCATGAACAGCGGCTCGGCGCCGCACACGACGATGTCGTCCATGACCATGGCGACCAGGTCGTGGCCGATGGTGTCGTACACGCCGAGCCGGCGGGCGATGTCGACCTTGGTGCCGACGCCGTCCGTGGCGGAGGCGAGCAGCGGGCGCTCGTAGCGCTTGAGGGCGGAGGCGTCGAAGAGGCCGGCGAAGCCGCCGAGGCCGCCGAGCACCTCGGGACGGCCGGTCTTCTTCACCCACTCCTTCATGAGCTCTACGGCGCGGTCGCCCGCCTCGATGTCGACGCCCGCGCTCGCGTAGCTGGCGCCAGTGGTCTCGGAAGACATGACCTTGGGAACCTTCGTGTCGTCTTGCGTGCTTACGGGCGGCGGATCGCGTCGGCCGCGGCCGTGGCGGCCGGCCCGGCGGCCAGCTCGGACTCCAGCAGCTGCTTGCCGAGCAGCTCGGGGTCGGGCAGCTCCATCGGGTACTCGCCGTCGAAGCAGGCGCGGCACAGGTTCGGCTTGGCGATGGTGGTCGCCTCGATCATGCCGTCGATGGAGATGTACGCCAGCGAGTCGGCGCCCAGCGAGGTGCCGATCTCGTCGATGCTCATGCCATTGGCGATGAGCTCGGCCCGGGTGGCGAAGTCGATGCCGAAGAAGCAGGGCCACTTCACCGGCGGCGAGGAGATCCGGATGTGCACCTCGGCGGCGCCGGCCTCGCGCAGCATCCGCACCAGGGCCCGCTGGGTGTTGCCGCGCACGATCGAGTCGTCGACGACGACCAGGCGCTTGCCCTTGATGACTTCCTTCAGCGGGTTCAGCTTCAGGCGGATGCCGATCTGGCGGATGGTCTGCGAGGGCTGGATGAAGGTGCGGCCGACGTAGGCGTTCTTCACCAGTCCGCTGCCGAAGGGGATGCCGGACTCCTCCGCGTAGCCGATGGCGGCGGGGGTGCCGGACTCCGGGGTGGCTATGACGAGGTCGGCCTCGACGGGGGCCTCCTTCGCCAGGCGGCGGCCCATCTCGACGCGGGAGAGGTAGACGTTCCGGCCGGCGATGTCGGTGTCCGGGCGGGCCAGGTACACGTACTCGAAGACACAGCCCTTGGGCTTCGCTTCCGCGAATCGGGACGTGCGCAGACCGTTCTCGTCGATGGCGACGAACTCGCCGGGCTCGATCTCCCGGACGAAGCTGGCACCGGTGATGTCCAGCGCGGCGGTCTCCGAGGCGACGACCCAGCCGCGCTCCAGGCGGCCCAGGACCAGCGGGCGGATGCCCTGCGGGTCACGGGCGGCGTAGAGGGTGTGCTCGTCCATGAAGACGAGGCTGAAGGCGCCCTTGACCTGCGGCAGGACGGTGTGGGCCGCCTCCTCGATGGTCAGCGGCTTGCCGTCGGCGTCGACCTGGGCGGCCAGCAGGGCCGTGAGCAGGTCGGTGTCGTTGGTGGCCGCGACGCGGGTGGAGCGCCCGTTGTTGTCCTTCGGCAGGTCGGCGACCAGCTCGGCGAGCCGGGCGGTATTGACCAGGTTCCCGTTGTGGCCGAGAGCGATCGATCCGTGCGCGGTGGCACGGAACGTCGGCTGGGCGTTCTCCCACACGGAGGCGCCGGTGGTCGAGTAGCGGGCGTGTCCGACCGCGATATGACCTTGGAGGGAGCCGAGCGAGGTCTCGTCGAAGACCTGGGAAACCAGTCCCATGTCCTTGAAGACGAGGATCTGGGAGCCGTTGCTGACCGCGATACCCGCGGATTCCTGGCCCCGATGCTGGAGGGCGTAGAGCCCGAAGTACGTGAGTTTTGCGACCTCTTCACCCGGAGCCCAGACACCGAAGACGCCGCACGCGTCCTGGGGGCCCTTCTCACCGGGGAGCAGGTCGTGGTTGAGTCGTCCGTCACCACGTGGCACGGCTCCGAGTGTAGGCGAGGTCGACCACTGGTCCGAATTGGGGGATGCGCGCCGGTCCGGTACCGCTCTCGCGCCACTTCCCATGCCCCGTCGCCGTTTTAGCAGGTCAGAGAGCTGCATCGATGATCCATCCGCTGACAACGGTGCCGCTGGGAAGGCGCTGCGGACTTTTCCGGGATGGACATGAGTGAGGTGTCGCACATCATTCAGGCCGTGAACGCCATGGGGAGCGGGTTCAGGCCAGGAGCGGAAGCAGCCCACTGAGATCGGCCCGCTCCCCGCTCGCGCTGACCTCGGCGGCCGCCACGGCGTCCTGCCACACCAGCCGGCCTGCGGCCAGCCGGACCCAGGTCAGCGGGTCGGTCTCGACGACGTTGGGCGGAGTGCCGCGGGTGTGCCGGGGGCCCTGCACGCACTGCACGACGGCGTACGGCGGGATGCGCACCTCGGTCGATCCGCCGGGCGCGCGGGCGGCGAGCGCGTCGGCCAGCAGGCGGGTGGCGGCGGCCAGCGCCTGGCGGTCGTAGGGGACGTCCAGGCCCGGCACGGCGGCGTTCAGGTCGTCGGTGTGGACGACGAGTTCGACGGCGCGGGTGACGACGTAGTCGGCCAGCGGCAGGGCGCCCGCGCTGGTGCCGAGCAGCCGGGTGCCGGGGGGCCCGGTGACAGCGGCCGTGAAGTTCCGCTCGGCGGCGTCGAGGTAGGTGACGAGGTCGGGGTTGCGCTCGGCGAGTTCGCGCGCGTGTGCCGCGATGGCCGGGGCGTCGGCGCCGATGGCCGACGGCCAGTCGAGCAGGGTGCCGTCCTGCCGGGCCGGCTCGGGCCGGTCGAGCAGCCGGCCGACGGCCGACAGGACCATGCCGACGTGGGCGACCAGATCCCGCACGGTCCAGTCACCGAGCCGCGTGGGCAGCGCGAGCTGCTCGGGAGACAGCGTGCGTACGGCGTCCCGCACATGACCGAACTGCGCCAGCACGGCGGCGCGGGTCTTGCCGGGGTCGTAGGTCCGGGTGCGCTTCTTGACCGGGGGCATGGCGGCGAGCCTATGCCTTCACGGCTTGGCCGCCTCGGCCTGTGGTCGGCGGCCGCGCCCGTGCGTTCCGCACGGGCGGGCCCCGTCCTGGACCGGACGGGGCCCGCACCGCGTATGCCGAGGGGGCTTACGCCAGCAGCGCCGGGATCGTTCCCTCGTGAGCCTCGCGCAGTTCGGTCAGGGGCAGCTCGAACTCGCCCTGGACCTCGATCGAGTCGCCGTCCACGACTCCGATGCGGGTGACGGGCAGGCCCCGCGCGCCGCACATGTCGTTGAAGCGGACCTCCTCGGAGCGCGGCACGGCGACGATCGCGCGGCCGGCCGACTCCGACAGGAGGAAGGTGAACGCGTCCAGGCCGTCGGGTACGACCAGACGCGCGCCCTTGCCGCCCAGGAGGGCGGACTCCACGACCGCCTGCACGAGGCCGCCGTCGGACAGGTCGTGCGCGGAGTCGATCATGCCGTCGCGGGAGGCGGAGATCAGGATCTCGGCCAGCAGCCGCTCACGCTCCAGGTCGACCTTCGGGGGCAGGCCGCCGAGGTGGTCGTGGACCACCTGCGACCAGGCCGAGCCGCCGAACTCCTCGCGGGTGTCGCCGAGGAGGTACAGCAGCTGGCCCTCCTCCTGGAAGGCGACCGGGGTGCGGCGGGAGACGTCGTCGATCACACCGAGGACGGCGACCACCGGGGTCGGGTGGATGGCGGCCTCGCCCGTCTGGTTGTAGAGCGAGACGTTGCCGCCGGTCACCGGGGTGCCCAGTTGCTTGCAGCCGTCCGCCAGACCCCGCACGGCCTCCGCGAACTGCCACATCACGGCCGGGTCCTCGGGCGAGCCGAAGTTCAGGCAGTCGGAGACCGCCAGCGGCTTCGCGCCCGTGGTGGCGACGTTGCGGTACGCCTCCGCCAGCGCGAGCTGGGCGCCCGTGTACGGGTCGAGCTTGGCGTAGCGGCCGTTGCCGTCGGTGGCGAGGGCGACGCCGAGGCCGGTCTCCTCGTCGATCCGGATCATGCCGGAGTCCTCGGGCATGGCCAGCACGGTGTTGCCCTGCACGAAGTGGTCGTACTGCTGAGTGATCCACTTCTTGGACGCCTGGTTCGGGGACGCCACGAGCTTCAGGACCTGGTCCTTCAGCTCCTCGGCCGTCCGCGGGCGCGGCAGCTTGTTCGCGTCATCGGCCTGGAGGGCGTCCTGCCACTGGGGGCGCGCGTACGGGCGCTCGTAGACCGGGCCCTCGTGGGCGACCGTGCGCGGGTCGACGTCGACGATCTTGCCGCCGTGCCAGTAGATCTCCAGCCGGTCGCCGTCGGTCACCTCGCCGATGACGGTGGCGATGACGTCCCACTTCTCGCAGATCTCCAGGAAGCGGTCGACCTTCTCCGGTTCGACCACCGCGCACATGCGCTCCTGCGACTCGCTCATGAGGATCTCCTCGGGCGAGAGCGTGGAGTCGCGCAGCGGGACGTCGTCCAGGGTGACGCGCATGCCGCCGGAGCCGTTGGAGGCCAGCTCGCTCGTCGCGCAGGACAGGCCGGCCGCGCCGAGGTCCTGGATGCCGACGACCAGCTTCTCGGCGAAGGCCTCCAGGGTGCACTCGATGAGCAGCTTCTCCTGGAAGGGGTCGCCGACCTGGACCGCGGGGCGCTTGGACGGCTTGGCGTCGTCGAAGGTCTCCGAGGCGAGGATCGACGCGCCGCCGATGCCGTCGCCGCCCGTGCGGGCGCCGTACAGGATGACCTTGTTGCCCGTGCCCGAGGCCTTGGCCAGGTGGATGTCCTCGTGCCGCATCACACCGATGCAGCCCGCGTTGACCAGCGGGTTGCCCTGGTAGCAG
This sequence comes from Streptomyces sp. NPDC004721, assembly GCF_053601495.1. Lineage (NCBI taxonomy): Bacteria > Bacillati > Actinomycetota > Actinomycetes > Kitasatosporales > Streptomycetaceae > Streptomyces > Streptomyces sp. NPDC004721. Next base: position 34,417 of record NZ_JBSGBZ010000037.1, on the reverse strand, counting down.
GCGTCGAAGACGACCTCACCGCCGATGTTGGGCAGGCCCAGGCAGTTGCCGTAGCCGCCGATGCCCGCCACCACGCCGGGGAGCACCCGCTTGGTGTCGGGGTGGTCGGCGGCGCCGAAGCGCAGCGGGTCGACGACGGCGACCGGGCGCGCGCCCATCGCGATGATGTCGCGCACGATGCCGCCGACGCCCGTGGCCGCGCCCTGGTAGGGCTCGACGTAGGAGGGGTGGTTGTGCGACTCGACCTTGAAGGTGACCGCGTAGCCCTGACCGACGTCCACCACACCGGCGTTCTCACCGATGCCGACGAGCAGGGCGTCGTTCTCGGGGGCCTTCTCGCCGAACTGGCGCAGGTGCACCTTGGAGGACTTGTACGAGCAGTGCTCGGACCACATCACGGAGTACATGGCGAGCTCGGCGCCGGTCGGGCGGCGGCCCAGGATCTCCACGACCCGCTCGTACTCGTCCTTCTTCAGACCGAGTTCGGCCCAGGGCAGCTCGACGTCGGGGGTCGCGGCCGCGTGCTCGACCGTGTCCAGAGGCGTCCTGCTCATGCGGTGACCAGCTTCTTGAGGATCGAGGTGAAGAAGGGCAGGCCGTCGGTACGTCCCGTACCGATCAGCGGCTCGGTGGCGTGCTCGGGGTGCGGCATGAGGCCCACGACGTTTCCGGCCTCGTTGGTGATGCCGGCGATGTCCCGCAGGGAGCCGTTGGGGTTGCCGTCCAGGTACCGGAAGGCGACGCGGCCCTCCGCCTCCAGCTTGTCCAGCGTGTACGTGTCGGCGACGTACCGGCCGTCCATGTTCTTCAGCGGGATGTGGATCTCCTGGCCGGCGGTGTAGTCGCTCGTCCAGGCGGTCGACACGTTCTCCACCCGCAGCTTCTGGTCGCGGCAGATGAAGTGCAGGTGGTCGTTGCCGAGCATCGCGCCCGGGAGGAGGTGGGCCTCGGTGAGGACCTGGAAGCCGTTGCAGATGCCGAGCACCGGCAGGCCGGCCCTCGCCTGCTCGATGACGGTCCCCATCACCGGCGAGAAGCGGGAGATGGCGCCGGCCCGCAGATAGTCGCCGTAGGAGAAACCGCCCGGCAGGACGACCGCGTCGACCTGCTTGAGGTCCTTGTCCCGGTGCCAGAGGGCGACCGGTTCGGCGCCGGCGAGGCGGATCGCCCGCTGGGTGTCACGGTCGTCCAGGCTGCCCGGGAAAGTGACGACGCCAATACGAGCGGTCACTTCGCGGCCCCCGCGACTACGTCATCGGACTCGACCTTGACGGTGAAGTCCTCGATCACGGTGTTGGCGAGGAAGGATTCGGCAAGATCGTGAATGCGGGCGAGCGCGGCCTCGTCGACGGGCCCGTCCACTTCCAGTTCGAATCGCTTTCCCTGACGGACGTCGGAGATGCCTTCGAAACCCAGCCGCGGCAGTGCGCGCTGCACCGCCTGGCCCTGGGGGTCGAGGATCTCCGGCTTGAGCATGACGTCGACTACGACGCGTGCCACTGGCACTCCCGGTGTGTGGTGCTGAGCAGGTTCCTTCAGACTACCCGCACAAAATTTCTACGCGAGTAGACTCGTAGGAATCTACGTGACGCCCGTCACGGCCCCACGCCGTTGGGCGGTCTTCGTGAAAAGTTCTGGGAAAGTTCGGTGTTCGGCGACCGATCCGGTATTGCACCGGGACACGCGGACAGATTTAGTCGGGCTTCCCATTGCAATGCCTGGCACTGTACAAATGAATTGGCAACAGCCGATACTTTTCCCTATAACAGGCGGACAGTCGGCATCTCCGAACATCTCCGCACGTCATGCACAGCATGGCGGAGCAGGTGAGCCGCAGAGGTGTCGCACGAAGGGACCGATATTCGTGGCGCAGCGTGTCGTGGTCACTCTCTTTGACGACATCGACGGCTCGGAAGCGGCGGAGACGATCGCCTTCGGACTGGACGGCAAGTTCTATGAGATCGACCTGAACCAAGCCAATGCCAAGAAACTGCGTAAGGCGCTCGCGCCGTACGTGGAAGCCGGCCGCAAACGGTCGAAGTCGGGCAAGACCTACCGGCAGACGGAGGTCGCCCCCGATCCCGCCGCCGTCCGCGCCTGGGCGCAGGCCCACAAAATGGACGTGCCGGCCCGCGGCCGCATCCCCAAGAAGGTCTACGAGGCGTTCAGCGCGGCCCAGTGACGGGTCGCTCCCGAAGGCGCCCGGCCACGGCCCAGGGCCCGTCAGTGGGCCCTGGGGACAACCGACTTGCGCACACCCCCTGTTGATCAGCTAATGTCTGGAGCACGCCGAGGGGCGAGGCCGGAAGGCCGAGACCCACGGAGTCCATGCGGGTGTAGTTCAGTAGTAGAACATCCCCCTTCCAGGGGGAAGGCGCAGTGTGCAATTCCTGTCACCCGCTCTGCACCGCCGGTCCCGACCACTCCTGTGGATCAGGTAGGCTGGTGCTCGCGCCGATCGGTGGGAGCCGGTCGGAGGCAATGCGGACGTAGCTCAGTTGGTAGAGCGCAACCTTGCCAAGGTTGAGGTCGCGAGTTCGAGCCTCGTCGTCCGCTCGGGAAAAAGGCCCCGGTCCATCGGATCGGGGTCTTTTCGTTGTCCCCGGGATTCGCCCTGGTCCGCGGTATCCCCCGGTCCGCGGTATCCCCCGGTCCGCGCTGTCTCCCGGTCCGCTCTGACATTTGTCATGCCGGGTGATGACACCGCGCACTGCTGTGGCGCCCCGGCCGCCGGGACGCTGGATCCATGGACACGGACGAGCACGTGATTGAGGTGACCGGCCTCCAGCGGGTGTACGAGGGCGGATTCGAGGCGGTGCGCGGTATCTCCTTCCACGTGGCCCCGGGCGAGATCTTCGCGCTGCTGGGCACCAACGGCGCCGGCAAGACCTCGACGGTCGAACTCCTGGAGGGCCTGGCGGCGCCGACCTCGGGGCGCGTACGGGTGCTCGGACACGACCCGTACACCGAGCGGGCACTGGTGCGGCCGCGCACCGGGGTGATGCTCCAGGAGGGCGGCTTCCCCTCCGAGCTGACCGTCGCCGAGACCGCGCGGATGTGGGCGGGCTGTGTCAGCGGGGCCCGCCCGCCCCGCGAGGTGCTGGCGCTGGTCGGACTCGAGCGGCGGACGGGCGTACGGGTCAAACAGCTGTCCGGCGGCGAACGGCGCCGCCTGGACCTGGCGCTCGCGCTGCTCGGTGAGCCCGAGGTGCTGTTCCTGGACGAGCCGACGACCGGGCTGGACGCCGAAGGACGCCGGGATACCTGGGAGTTGGTGCGGGCGCTGCGCGACGGTGGGACGACCGTGCTGCTCACCACGCACTACCTGGAGGAGGCCGAAGGGCTCGCCGACCGGATCGCGATCCTGCACGAGGGACGCATCGCGGCCGCCGGGACCCCGGCCGAGGTGACCGCCGCACAGCCGTCCCGGATCTCCTTCGAACTGCCCATGGGCTTCTTCCTGGGCGACCTGCCCCCGCTCGCCGAACTGGGCGTGTGCGGTCATGAGTTGGACGGCCGCGCCGTACGGCTGCGCACCCGCGAACTCCAGCGGACCGCCACGGAACTGCTGCTGTGGGCCCGGCGGGCCGGAGTCGAACTGCGCGCGCTCGACGTGCGGTCGGCCTCGCTGGAGGAGGCGTTCCTCGGCATCGCGCGGGACGCCGCCGCGCCTCGGACGAACGAGCACGAGGAGCACAAGGAGCACAAGGAGCACGCAGCATGAGCGCCGCCGTCACCACCCCCGCCGGCCGGATGGCCGCGCTCGCGCGTGCCGAGCTGACCCTGCTGGCCCGCAGCCGGAGCGCCCTGGTGGCGGGCGTGCTCCTGCCGCTGGTGCTGCCGTTCAGCGTGCGGACTGCGGCCGCGCAAATGAACCTGAAGGACGCCGGGCTGACCATCGGGCTGGTCATCCTGCCCGCCGCGATCGGCTTCTCCCTGCTGTTCGCCGTGTACTCCACCCTGGTCAGCGTGTTCGTCTCCCGGCGCGAGCAACTGGTCCTCAAGCGGCTACGCACGGGCGAGCTGCGGGACACCGAGATCCTCACCGGGGCCGCGCTGCCGGCCGTCGCCACCGGCCTCGTCCAGTGCCTGCTGCTGACCGGTGCGTGCACCGCGCTGCTCCACGTCCCCGCACCGCGCGCGCCCCACCTCGCCGTCGCCGGGCTGCTGTCGGGTCTGCTGCTCAGCATGCTGCTGGCGGCCGTCACCGCGGGCTTCACCCGGACCACCGAGAGCTCGCAGGTCACCTCGCTCCCGCTGCTGATGGTCTCGATGGTGGGCTCCGGGCTGACCGTGCCGCTGGAGCTGCTGCCCGAGCGGCCGGCCCGGTTCTGCGAGCTGCTGCCGCTGACTCCGGTGATCACGCTGGTGCGCGGCGGCTGGACCGGAGACCTGAGCGTCTACGACACCCTTCGGGCCCTGGCCGTCGCGCTGGCCTGGATCGCGATCGCGGTGTTTGCTGTACGGCGCCGGTTCCGCTGGGAGCCGAGGCGCTGAGAGGCAGGGGGAGAGTGGGGGAAGAGACCATGCGCGGGCCCGTCGGCTGGTGGCGCGGCAAGAGCACGCCGGCGAAGGTCGAGACGTACACACGGTGGTCGTTCCACTTCTTCGCGCTGATCGAGGCGGTCACTCTCGGACTCTCGGCCTTCCGGGAAGTGGGGCCGAACCCGGGGACCTGGCTGCTGCTTCTGGCGTGCGGACACTCCTTGACCTGTGCGGTGACGGCGTCCCGGGCGCTGGACTGGACACGCGGCCGCCGTCCACAGCCCGTGCGGATGCTGTGGACGCTGGCCGCAGTCACCGCGGCGACCGCCACCGTGGCGATCGCGGTGGCGGAGCGCACGCACGGCCCGAAGGCCGACGAGGTCGTCACCGCGGCCGGCTCCGTCTTCGGGGGCGTGCTGGTCCTGGGCGCCGGCATCATCGCGCTCGGCGTGCGCAACCGGCGACGTGTGGTCGCGATCGTGCTGGGCTTCGCGGCCGGCGCCGGTCTCTGCGCCTTCCCGCTGGGCATCCCCGGCATCGCCGCGCTGGCCACGGCGGGCGCGGTGCTGGTCGGCGGCGCGTTCGTCGCCTTCACCTCCGTCTTCTCCGTGTGGCTGCTGAACGCCGTCTACGCGCTCGACGAGGCCCGGGAGACCCGCGCCCGGCTCGCGGTCGCCGAGGAGCGGCTACGGTTCGGGCGGGACCTGCACGACGTGCTGGGGCGCAACCTCGCGGTGATCGCGCTGAAGGCGGAGCTGGCCGTGCAACTGGGCCGGCGCGGCCGGCCCGAGGCGGTGGAGCAGATGATCGAGGTGCAGCGACTGGCCCAGGAGTCGCAGCGCGAGGTCCGTGCCGTGGTCCGCGGCTACCGGGAGGCCGACCTCGCCGCGGAACTCGCCGGCGCCCAGGGCGTCCTGGCGGCGGCCGGCATCGACTGTGCGGTCACCGGCTCGCCGGCCGGTCTGCCCGCGCCGGTGCAGTCCGCGCTCGCCTGGGTCGTCCGGGAGGCCGCCACGAACGTGCTCCGGCACGGAGACGCCCAGCGGTGCACCGTGTCCCTGCGCGTCGCCGACGGCCTGGCCGAGCTGTGTGTCGAGAACGACGGGGTGCCCGAGTCCCCTGCCGGTGACCGGCCGGGCTCCGGGCTCGCCGGTCTGCGGGAACGGCTGTCGGAACTCGACGGCACCCTGCGGGCCGGTCCCGCGGAACGCGGCCGGTTCCGGCTGACCGCCGAGGTGCCGCTGCCGCCGCCCGCCGCCGATCCCGAGACCGCCCGTCCGTTGAGCGAGGCCACCCGATGACGACGTCCCCCGTGCCCGTACGGCTGCTGCTGGCCGACGACGAGCACCTGATCCGCGGCGCGCTCGCCGCCCTGCTCTCGCTGGAGGACGACCTGCTGGTCGTCGCGGAGGCGGCGAGCGGACCGGAGGCGCTGGCCATGGCGCGGGCGCACGTGCCCGACGTGGCGGTGCTGGATCTGCAGATGCCGGGCGCGGACGGTGTGAAGGTCGCCACATCCCTGCGGGCCGAGCTGCCGGACTGCCGGGTGCTGATCGTGACCAGTCACGGACGGCCCGGACACCTGAAGCGGGCGCTTGCCGCGGGTGTGCGCGGGTTCGTCCCGAAGACCGTCAGCGCTCAGCGGCTCGCCGAGATCATCCGCACCGTGCATGCCGGAAACCGCTACGTCGACCCGGAGTTGGCCGCCGACGCGATCTCCGCCGGGGACTCCCCACTGACCGCGCGGGAGGCCGAGGTACTGGAGTTCGCCGCCGACGGGGCACCGGTCGCGGAGATCGCGGAGCGGGCCGCGCTGTCACCGGGCACCGTACGGAACTACCTGTCGTCGGCCGTGACCAAACTGGGCGCGGAGAATCGACATGCGGCAGTACGGCTCGCACGGGAGCGAGGTTGGGTATAGTTGGCCTCGCGCCACGGCGCAATGCGGACGTAGCTCAGTTGGTAGAGCGCAACCTTGCCAAGGTTGAGGTCGCGAGTTCGAGCCTCGTCGTCCGCTCGGGAAAAAGGCCCCGGTCCATCGGACCGGGGCCTTTTCGTCTGCTACGACCAGCTCGTTCCCGTCAGCCGCTCGTACGCCTCCACGTACTTCGCCCGGGTCGCCTCCACGACCGGCTCCGGCAGCGGCGGCGGGGGCTGCTCGCTCCTGCGGTCCCAGCCGGACTCGGCGGACGTCAGCCAGTCGCGGACGTACTGCTTGTCGTACGAGGGCTGCGCACGGCCCGGCTGCCACTGGTCGGCCGGCCAGAAGCGGGAGGAGTCCGGGGTGAGGACCTCGTCGGCGAGGACGAGCGTGTCCCCGTCGAAGCCGAACTCGAACTTGGTGTCGGCGAGGATGATCCCGCGGTCGCGGGCGATGTCCCGGGCCCGGCCGTAGACGGCGAGCGTCGCCTGGCGCAGCTGGGCGGCCGTCTCCGCACCGACCTGGCGGGCCACCTCCTCGTAGGAGACGTTCTCGTCGTGCTCGCCGACCTCGGCCTTGGTGGCCGGGGTGAAGATCGGGGCGGGCAGCTCGGAGCCGTCGGTCAGGCCCTCGGGCAGGGCGAGGCCGCAGACCGTGCGGGTCTGCTCGTACTCGGCCAGGCCCGAACCGGTGAGGTAGCCGCGGGCCACGCACTCCACGGGGACCATCCGCAGGGACTTGCAGATCAGGGTGCGGCCCGCCCAGTCGGCGGGAGCGCCCTCGGGCACCTCGGTGGACAGGACGTGGTTCGGGGCCAGGTCGGCGAGCCGGTCGAACCACCACAGGGACAGCTGCGTGAGGACGCGGCCCTTGTCGGGGATCTCGGTCGGCAGCACCCAGTCGTAGGCGGACATGCGGTCGCTGGCGACCATGACGAGGTCACCCGCCGCGTTCTGGTACAGGTCGCGCACCTTGCCGGTGTGCAGATGCACCAGGCCCGGAACCTGGATCGGCTCGGGCTTTTCGACGAATCCGGACACGGTTCCTCCCCGTGGTTCTGTCCAATGGCTCGATTCTCCCGTATGGGAGGGATCGGTTACGGGCTGGGGTGGCTCCGCGGTGGCGTTCAGTCGCGCTTGCAGATGCGATCCAGGAGGTTGGCGGTGGCGCGCTGGACCCGGACGTCGACGTGGCCGGGCCGGTCCAGGGCCGGGGACCAGGCGAACGTCCCGGACGCGAAGACCAGGGCGCCGGAGGGGGCCCGGTACAGGGACGTCTCCTGGTGCCGCGTCACGCCCTCGCCGTCCGTGTACGGGGAGTGGGCGAGCAGGATGCGGTCCTGGTACTCGGGCAGCGGAGTGCGCGGGAAGTAGCGGTCGGCCTCGCCCGCGACCAGGCCCGCGATCTCCTCGCCCTCCTCGGCCCCGGTCCCCTCCCAGAGCCAGTGGTCGGCGTTGCGGACGATCAGCGGGTGCGGCTCGGGGACGCGCCCGGCGTACTGGATACCGACCATCTGCTGCTCGGGCCGGTCGATCTCCCGCCACAGCACCGGCCGGCCGGGGCCCCTGCGCTTGCGGCAGGTCAGCAGGCGGTCGGGGACGCCGGACGGGGAGGGGCCCAGTTCAACCTGCCAGTACATGGTGTTGGCCGACAGGAACACCAGGGACGTGCCGTGCTCGCGGGCGAGTTCGACGGTGCGGCGCATGCCGGCCGACCAGTACTCGTCGTGGCCGGGGAAAACCAGGCCCCGGTAGCGGGTGGGGTCGACACGGCCGGCGTGCAGGTCGCGGGCGTCGGCGTAGGCGAGGTCGTAGCCGTAGCGCTCGGCCCAGCGGATGACGTCGTAGGCGTGGCCCACGTGCAGGGGCAGGCCCGCGCCCGCGTAGGGGCGGTCGAAGGAGACCGTGGTCGCGGCGTCGGCCTCGCCGAGCAGTCGGCCGTGCTCGTCCCAGGCGTGGTAGAGGCTGGCGCCGGTGTGGCCGTCCTCCGGGTAGAGGTTGTAGGCCTGCCAGGTGATGTCGGGCAGGAGCAGCAGCAGGTCCGCGGGGCGGTTGTCGCGGACGGTGAACGGGATGTGGGAGCGGTAGCCGTCGGTGGTGGTGAGCACGGCCACGTACGCGCCGACGCTCCAGTAGGACGGCACCTGCAACCGCCAGGACAGCCACCAGTGGTGGCAGGAGACCGTGCGGTCGGCGGTCAGCGGCGGGGGCTGGACGATGCCGGACAGGCGCGGGCTGGTGGTGATCTTGGCGGCGCCGTCGCCGCCGTAGTGCCCGATGCGGTAGACGTCCACGCCGAACTGCTGGGGCGGGTCGACGGTGATGTGGAAGTCGATCGCCTCGCCGGGCGCGACGGCGCCGGTGGAGACGAAGCCCTTGATCTGCCGGTGGACGTCGTCGGCGGAACGGGGGCCGACGCCGGATGTGCGGGGGGCGGGGACGCGGGGGCCGCCGGGCGCCGTCTGCGGGGACGGGTCGACGTACCAGGGGACGACGTGGCCGGTGTCGTCGAAGTACGTCTCGCTGCCGCGCAGCCAGGGGACGGGGCCCAGGCCGAAGGGGTCCGTCACGGCGTGCGCGAGGGCTCCCGACTCCCAGCGGCGAATCTGCTCCGATCCCATGCCCGATCCCCTCCCTCGTGCCCCCGTGGTCTGTCATGCGGCGGTGCGGGTCTGTCGGTGGCCGCTGGCCGACGTGTCGGGTCGGCATGTGACGGTCGGCGTGTCCGGCTGTGGCTGTCGTATGTCGCACGCGCTTGCCACGTGCGCTATCGGTCCCAGCACATCACATGACGCGCGCATCCTGTCACTATTCGTTGCGAATTGGCCGAAAGTGGAAGAGGGGCATCCGGTAACGCGGCCGTCGGGACGGCGTCGACCCAGGTCAGACCAGCCGTACGGGCTTTTCCGGACGTATGCCCGAGTCGACCAGCCAGGTCCGCAGCGGGACCGGGTCGCCGTCCTCGACCAGGGCGAGGACCTTGGGGCTGAGATCGGCGGCCCGTACGCCGTTGATCAGGAGGGCGGGGCCGTCGAGCCAGTCGAGGCCCGGGGCGGCGTCGGCGGTGTCCATCGCGGCGCAGCACACCATCGCGGTGACGTGGTCGGCGAGGAGTTCGCGGCCGGTGCGGGGTGGTTCGAGCGGGAAGAGGGGCAGCGAGTCCTCGTTCAGGAGGGGCGTGCCGCCGAGCTGGTCGGCTACCGCCGACGCCGTGCACCCCGGTGGCGTCGACGCCTCCTCGCGGGCCAGCTCGGCGCTGATGCCGGCCGCGAGTGCGGCGCCGCGCTCGCTGCCGAGGCCGGGGTCTTCGTCCGGCGGGGCGGGCTCTTCGGGGGCGGTGTGGTGCTCCGGAGTCGCGTGCCGGTCGTGTTCTGCGGGGTCTGCGGGGTGTGTGTGGTCTGCGGGGTGTGTGTGGTGTGTGTGGTCTGCGTGGTCTGTCGGTTCTCGGTACGCGCCGTGGCCTTGGTTGTCGCCGTGCTCGCCGTACTCGTCGTGCCCGCCGTGCCCTCCGTACGCGTGGTGCGCGCCGTCGCCGTGAGCCGGCCGGGCGTCGTCGGCCGGGAGGCCCGTCCGCTCGGGGAGCTTGCCGGAGGGGGACGGAGCGGACAGGTGCTCCAGGACGCGGGCCAAGGTCGGTCCGTGCGGATCGGCGGCGGAGCCGGGGGAGCGGCGGACGCCCAGGGCGTCCAGAACACGATGGAGGCGAGCGGCGTCGGTACGCCATTTGCGGTCGACGACCTCGTCCGGGTACTCCTGCCAGTCCACCGGGCACCAGTCCGGGCCGCGCTCGGCGGGGCCGCCGTGGAAGAGGCGCGCGGCCAGCAGCGAGGCGGCCTCGTCGATGACGCCGGGCTCCTCCAGCAGGTCGCAGGCCGGGCGCTCGCCGAGCCGGGACGCGAATCCCTCGGCCAGGCGGTCGCGGCGGGACAGTTCGGTGAGGGCCGCGACGACACCGGCGTCGAGGCGGGAGGGCCAGCGGCCCATGCGCCAGGCGGGGAGCGCGACCCGGGTCAGCAGCCGGTCCCAGCCCGCGTACGCCAGGCCCACCTGCTCCTGGGCGACGATCCTGAGCCCGTAGTCCACGGCCTGTGCGCGTTCCGCCGCCGCGGCCGCCACGCCGCGCTCCATCTGGGCCGCGTGCTCCCGGCAGCCGCGCAGCAGCAGCCGGGCCACCCAGCCGAGTCCGGCGTACACCGGGCGGATCAGGGGGCGGCGGCCGGGTGCCGAGGCGACGGCCACCGCCGCGTCCAGACCGCGGACGAAACGCCGGGCCGCGGCTATGTCCGGGTGCGCCGAGGGTCCCGTACCGGCGACGACCGGGGCGAGCACGGCCCGCAGTTCGCCGACGCGCATCCACCACAGGAACGGGGAGCCGATGACGAGGACGGGCGCCGCCGCCGTACGGCGCGGGCGGCCCGAGGAGAGCCCACGCAGCGCGTCCGGCTCGTCGTGGAGGTGATCGTCCCCCGGTGGGGGGCCGTGGGCCGGGTGCGTACGGTCCTCCAGCCAGCTGTCGCAGTCCGGGGTGAGCTCTATGGCCGACGGGGCGGGGACGCCGAGGCGGTCGGCCAGGTCATGCACCATGCGGTACAGGTCCGGGGCCGACTCCTCGGCTATCGGGACGGTCGGGCTCATCGCGGGGCGGGCACGGGCCACGACCAGCCCGATGCCCGCGGCCAGGAGCAGGACGACGACCGCGACGGCGCCGACCACCCAGCGGGCGACATCCCAGCCGCGGCCCACGAGGTGCCCGGTCGAGCCACCGGCGAGCAGGATCACGGCGAGGGCGGCGGGCAGCAGGGCGAGGGCCAGCGCCCGGCTGCGCACGCGCAGCACGGCCAGGGCCCTGGAGCGGGCGGCCTGTACAGCGACCTCCACACCCATACCGGTCACGACCGCCCGTCACCCCCTCCCGACTGTCCTGGCGTTGCTCATTCCCCCACTGTGGCACCCATGACTGACATCGCAATGCCGGTGGGCCAAGTGCCGGAATGCCTGCGCGCACCCTAGTTGGGCCCCCGGCCCGCGTCAGCCGGATAGAGCATTGCTCACTCGATGGAATGGCTTTGGTCAGAGCCGAACGACAGAGCGCAATGATCAGGCCCCGGCTCATGGAGCCGGGGCCTGCTGGTGGGGAACGGGGCCGGTGGGAAGAACCGGTGCGAGAGTAGGGACGGGTTGACGCGCTACGCGTCCGCCGCGGCCCGCGCCGCGATGTCCGAGCGGTGCTGGGAGCCGTCGAGACGGACACGGGCGACGGCGGTGTAGGCGCGGTCGCGCGCCTCGGTCAGGTCCTTGCCGGTCGCCGTGACGGACAGCACGCGGCCACCCGCGCTCAGAACGGCGTCGCCCTCGCGCCGGGTGCCGGCGTGCAGCACGTACGCGTGGGGGGCGTCCTGCGCGGCCACCTCGTCGAGGCCGGTGATCGGGTCGCCGGTGCGCGGGGTGCCGGGGTAGTTGTGCGAGGCGACGACCACCGTGACGGCCGCGTCGTCGCTCCATCGCAGGGGCTCCAGATGGGCGAGATCACCGGTGGCGGCGGCCATCAGGACACCCGCCAGCGGGGTCTGGAGGCGGGCGAGGACCACCTGGGTCTCGGGGTCGCCGAAACGGGCGTTGAACTCGATCACGCGGATGCCGCGGCTGGTGAGGGCGAGTCCCGCGTAGAGCAGGCCGGAGAACGGCGTGCCGCGGCGGCGCATCTCGTCGATGGTGGGCTGAAGGACGCTGTGCAGGACGTCGTCCACGAGCTTGGGGTCGGCCCAGGGCAGCGGCGAGTACGCGCCCATGCCACCGGTGTTCGGGCCCTCGTCGTCGTCGAGCGCCCGCTTGAAGTCCTGGGCGGGCTGAAGCGGCAGGACCGTCTCGCCGTCGGTGACGGCGAAGAGGGAGACCTCGGGTCCGTCGAGATACTCCTCGATCACCACTCGGTCACAGGCCGCCGCGTGCGCCCTGGCCGCCTCGATGGCGTCGGTGACGACGACGCCCTTGCCGGCGGCGAGCCCGTCGTCCTTGACGACGTAGGGGGCGCCGAAGGCGTTGAGGGCCGCGTCGACCTCCTCGGCCGTCGTGCAGACGTACGAACGGGCCGTGGGCACGCCCGCCCCGGCCATCACGTCCTTGGCGAAGGCCTTGGAGCCCTCCAGCCGCGCGGCCTCCTTGGAGGGGCCGAACACCGGGACGCCCGCCTCGCGCAGGGCGTCGGCGACCCCGGCGACCAGCGGGGCCTCGGGGCCGACGACCACGAGGTCGGCACCCAGCTCGGCGGCCAGCGCGGACACGGCCGCGCCGTCGAGGGCGTCGACCGGGTGCAACTCGGCGACCTCGGCGATGCCGGCGTTGCCTGGCGCGCAGTGCAACGCGGTGACGGCGGGGTCGAGGGACAGAGAACGGCACAGGGCGTGCTCGCGGGCGCCGCTGCCGATGACGAGGACCTTCACGAGGTCAGCCTAACGGCAGCGGCGCGGGGCCTTTTGTGCGGGCCGCCGAGGGGACGGCGGCGGCGTGTTCGTAGGTTCCTCCGAGCGGGGACCGGCCGAGTGGGCCGAGCCGGGACGGGACCGAGGCCCCACAGCGCCGCTCCGCCCCTCAGCAGCTCCGCTACTCCGTCGAATACTCCTCGACCACCGTCGCGCCCAGCTCCCGCACGATCAGTTCGTGACCGGACAGGGCCGACTCGTCGAGGTCCGGGTCGTCGTCCTCGGGGATGTCGTCCTCGGGAGCGACGGGAGCCGGCTCGGGGGCGGAGGGGCGGGGTGCCGGGGCGGGCGCGTGTGCCGCCGCGGACGGCGGCCGGCTCGGGGACGAGGCGGGAGCGGGCGCCGCCGGCGCCGTGGGCTGGGGAGCCGCTGTACGCTGCGCTGCCGCGCCTCCCCCACCGCCGTAGCCACCGCCACCGCCACCGCCGTAGCCGCCGCCTCCGGGGCCCGCGCCGTAGCCGCCGCCCGGGGGCGAGGGCGTGGAGCCGCCGCCTACCGTCGGGTCGACGATCGCCTCGATCTTCCACTGGACGTTGAACTGCTCGGCCAGCGCCTGGCGCAGCACGTCCTCGCTGCCGCTGCTCGCGAAGTTGTCGCGGGCGCCGGCGTTGACGAAGCCGATCTGGAGGGTGGTGCCGTCGAAACCGGAGACCTGCGCGTTCTGGCTGAGCAGGATCCAGGTGAAGCGACGGCGGTTCTTCACCGCTTCGAGGATGTTCGGCCAGAGGGCGCGGGGGTCGAGCCCGCCGCCCGCCGGGGCCGGTGGGGCGGGGGACACCGGTGCGGCGGCAGGCCTCGCCGCGGGTGCCTGCTGTGCGGGCTCCGGGGCACTTGGTGCACTCGGCGCACCCGGTGCCTGCCCACCGCCCGGGGCTGCCGCGGTGGGCCAGCCGCCCGGCCGGCGGCCACCGCCCGCGGCCGCCGCGGTGGGCCAGGCACCGGGCGCGGAGGGTGCGGCGGCCGGCGGAGCGGCAGTGGGCGCTGCGGGAGCGGCCGTCGGGGCGGGCGGAGCCGCCGCCTCCTGAGGCCGGTCACTCACGGCGGGCACGGACGGTTCGGGGGGCGCGGGGGGCGCGGGGGGCGCGGGGGGCGCGTCAGGGGCCCCCGCGCCCCGCACAGCCGCCCGAGCCGCGGCGGGCCCACCGCCCGGCGGAACAGGAGGAACAGGAGGAACAGGAGGAGCCGGCGCCGCAGCCGCGGGACGCCCCACAGCGGTCGGCGCTCCCCCGTGCACATCGGGTCCGGGCACGTACCCCATCGCAGGCGCAGCCGCGCCCGTGGAGAAGCTGACGCCGCGCTCGATCCGGTCGAGGCGGGCCATCACCGACCGCTCGTCGCCATAGGCGGCGGGCAGCAGTACGCGGGCGCAGATCAGTTCGAGCTGGAGGCGGGGCGAGGTGGCGCCGCGCATCTCGGTCAGCCCCTCGTTGACGAGGTCGGCGGCTCGGCTCAGTTCGGCGGCGCCGAAGGACCGGGCCTGGGCCTGCATCCGCTCGACGACGTCGGCCGGGGCGTCGATGAGCCCCTTCTCGGCGGCGTCCGGAACGGCGGCGAGGATCACCAGATCCCGCAGCCGCTCCAGCAGGTCGGCCACGAACCGGCGGGGATCGTTGCCGCCCTCGATCACTCGGTCGACGACCTCGAAGGCGCCGGAGCCGTCCCCGGAGGCGAAGGACTCGACGACGGAGTCGAGCAGCGAGCCGTCGGTGTACCCGAGGAGCGAGGTGGCCATGGCATACGTCACACCCTCCTCCCCCGCACCGGCGAGCAACTGGTCCATGACGGACATGGAGTCACGCACGGACCCGGCGCCGGCCCGCACGACGAGGGGCAGCACCCCCTCCTCGACGGGGATGTCCTCCTTCTGGCAGACCTCGCCGAGGTAGTCCCGCAGGGTGCCCGGCGGGACCAGGCGGAAGGGGTAGTGATGGGTGCGCGACCGGATGGTCCCGATGACCTTCTCGGGCTCGGTCGTGGCGAAGATGAACTTCAGGTGCTCCGGCGGCTCCTCGACGACCTTGAGCAGCGCGTTGAAACCGGCCGACGTGACCATGTGGGCCTCGTCGATGATGTAGATCTTGTACCGGCTGCGGGCGGGCCCGAAGAAGGCCTTCTCGCGCAGGTCGCGGGCGTCGTCCACGCCACCGTGCGAAGCGGCGTCGATCTCGATGACGTCGATGGACCCCGGGCCGTTCCTGGCCAGGTCACGACAGGAATCGCACTCCCCGCAGGGGATCGGCGTGGGTCCCTTCTCGCAGTTCAGGCAGCGGGCGAGGATCCGCGCGCTGGTCGTCTTGCCGCACCCGCGCGGACCGCTGAACAGGTACGCGTGATTGACCCGGTTGTTCCGCAGCGCCTGCTGCAACGGGTCGGTGACATGCTCCTGCCCGATGACCTCGGCGAACGACTCCGGGCGATAGCGGCGGTACAGCGCGAGAGACGACACGCATACGAGGTTATAGGCGCCCACCGACAACGTGTCCGGCCCACGGACGCAAGCGCCCCCCACGCACCCGCCAGAGCCGACCTACCCTTGCTGCCTTCCGGCCCTGGGGGAGTTCAGTCAGATAGCGCCGCGTGAGGGGCTCCGGAAAGAGTACCCGATCCTGGGGGCCGGCAACGAGTTCGCGAGCACTCCTCCGAGTCATGTAATGTTTCCGGCGGAGGATTCGCCTAGAGGCCTAGGGCGCACGCTTGGAAAGCGTGTTGGGGGCAACCCCTCACGAGTTCGAATCTCGTATCCTCCGCCAGTGCCTCACCGGGCACGATGTCGAAGGGCCCCCTGGAAACAGGGGGCCCTTCGACGTTGTCCTCAGACCTCGTTGTCCTGGTTTTTGTCCACAGCGGGTGTTCCGGGCGCTCCCCAGATGGCTCGCTCGATCTTCCGGGCCGCTTCCTTAAGCATGGGATCGGTCACGTGCAGGTACCGCGCTCGCATCCGGGCGGCCCCGCCCGGCTCCCATCCCATGATCTGGTCGATGACCCGGTCAGGGACGCCCAGCAGCATCAGGACCGTGCCGGCGGTGTGGCGCGCGTCATGCAGTCGACCGTCACGAACCCCCGCGTCCTCCAGCAGCCGCTTCCAGTCGTGATAGTCCGTGTTCGGGCTGAGCGGGCCGCCTAACCGCTTGGTGAACACGTACTCCGACTCCACCCACAGGTTCCCGGCCGTCTCGCGCTCTCGCTCCTGTGCTTCCCTGTGGCTGCGGAGCATCACGACCAAGGGCCCCGGAAGAGGCACCGCGCGGCGTCCCGCGCGCGACTTGGTGTTCTTGGTCTCGCGCCGCACCTGCACGCGCTCCGGGCAGTACCCCGGCTTCCGGCCGCAGGGCGCAGCCTCACCGCAACCGTGCTCGTACTTCGGCCGTAGCCGGTTCCGGCGAAGCTTCAGGTACTCGTTGTCCAGGTCGACGTCAGCCCATCGCAGCCCAAGCGTCTCTCCCTGCCGCAGCCCGAGCGCGAGGGCGAGCATCCACCGGGCGCTGTTCCGGCGCTTGTTGACTTCGAGCAGCAGGCTCTGCACCTCGTCTACCGAGTAGGGCTCTACCTCGTTCTCGCCCTCCTCCATGCGTGGCGGCTTCGCCAGCGCAGCAGCGTTCTTGGTCGCGTAGCCGCGCCGTACCGCCTCGCCCAGGGCGGTACGGGCCGTCCGATGGGCCTGGTGAGCAGTGCCCGGCTTGCTGCCGGCGCTTTGCATCCGGCGGTACAGGCTTTCCAGGTGCTCCGGTTCCAGACGGTCAAGCCGGTGCTTGCCGATGCCGGGCACGAGGTGCACCCGAACGGCCACCTCGTAGCCGGCGTAGGTGTTCTCGCTGATCACCGGCCGGGCAATGTTCTCCACCCAGTGCTCAAGCCACTTCGCGACGGTCCACGGCTTACCGGGCTGACGTGCCGAACCCTCGTCGCGCTGCTTCTCCAGCTTCCTGACCTCGTCAACCAGCTCTTTGCGGGTCGGGCGCGTCAGGTGTCGGCGGTAGGGCGTTCCGTCGTCCTTGTAGCCCATGGGCACACGGGCGTGCCAGCGTCCGTCCTTGCCCAGGTAGATGGCCGATTCGCCGTTGGCTCGGCGAGTGCGCTTTTTCTCCTCTGCCATTGGCAGTTCCTCCGGTCGGTGCGAGGTAGACAGACCGGAGCGCCGCCCGCATGTCGGGCAGCGCTCCGGGAGGGTGAGATCAGGCGACGCGCTGTTCGGCGCGGCGGCGGGCGAGGTAGGCAGCCGGGGCGTCGGCAGGGACGCGTCGGAGTCCGCCGATGGTCAGGGACTCCAGTTCTCCGGTGCGGATGAGGGCATAGCAGGTCGTGCGGCCGATGCGGAGGCAGCGGGCCGCCTCTTCGACGGTCAACAGAACGGGGGCCAGGTCCCCAGCCTCAGCGAGTGGTGCGATGTCCACGGTGGCGATGCTCATGGAACGGTCTCCTCTGGGACTGTCCGTCGGGGTCGTGGCGGGTCTGGATCGGGAGTTCACGTGTGTCCGAGGTTCGGATTTCTGCGTCACCTGCGTCATCTGCGTCATTCGCGGCTCTGACCTGCGGTTTTGTGGTGACGCAGCGCGGTGGGGGTGCGTCACCGGTGACGCTGGCCTCCGTCATTGGGTGACGCGGGTGACGCGGGGTGACGCAGGAATCGGCTGTCTGCGTCACCCGTCTTGGGGCAGGTCACCGGCCGTTTTCAGGGTGTGGGTGACGCAGGTGACGCAGCGTCCCTCTACTTCGGACAAAGAGGGGGTGGTGTCTGTTGTGGTGCGCGGCTCAGAGAGTGAAGAAGGAGCCGCTTCGCGGCACGTCCCTCGCAGGGCGGCGCCGCCGCCGAACAGCAAGAGGAGCACGCAGGGCCGGGTGCTCCTCTTGCTTGTCCTGCGGTCGTGGGCCGCGCGGTCAGAAGGCCGCTCCCTGCTCGGGCGAGGGCGGCGCGGCGGCCGGCCGCGCGATCTCGATATAGCGGGACGTCTTGGTGCGCCCCCAGTCGATGAGGACGCCCCGGGCCGCGAGGGTGGGCTGAAGACGCTTGAGACGGTCGGAGAGCACCTTGCCGGTGGTCGGCCACCCTTTAGGCAGAGGACGGAAGTCCTCGCCCGTGTAGAGACCCGTGAGGCAGTGCAGCCATTCGGCAGACGTCATCCGCTGCTCGGTGCCCGGGTCGATGCCGGCGGCGTGCTTGAGCACCGTCTGCGCCAGCAGGTCGCCCTCGATGACGTCGTCGTTGAGGTCGTCCAGGCTGGCGCGGTAGGCGGCGAGCGCTCCCAGACCGGTGGCCGCGTCGAGCTGCGCGCACAGGTGCGCGAAGTCGGCCATGCGCAGGTCGGTCGGGATGTCCGCCTCCGCTGCCCGCACCTGCACGGTGAGGTCCAGGAGTGAGCCGAGGATGATGGGCAGCACCTCTGCGAAGTCGGACCACAGTTCCGCCTCGGTGCGCCGGACGCGGGGGCGTTCCAGGCGGAGCGGCAGGAGCCGTTCTGCGAGGTCGGGCCGGATCACGCCGACGTCGATGCCGGTCAGGAGCAGGGGGCGGCGGTAGCCGATGCGGAAGACGTCTCCGTCGGTGAACAGGGCGCGCTTGACGTTCTCGGCTCCGGTCACGATGCAGCACATCGCGTCGGACAGTTCCGGGGTCATGTGGGAGAGGTTGTCCAGGGCGGTGACCCATCCGGCCGCCACCGCCGTGATCAGGTTCTCCTCGTCCTTCGGGGCCCGGCGCAGGTCCCCAGTCATGCCCTCGATGATCCGCACAAGCATCCGCCCACCGGTGGACTTGCCGGCGCCCTGCGGGCCGGTGAGGAACGGGGCCGGGACGGGCACGGCCGGCCCGAGACAGCCGATGAGCCACGCGATGGCCAGGCACTCGGTCTCGGCGGTGGCGAAGTTGCACAGCCGCATCAGCAGGTCGATGCCCTTGCCGTCGGTGTCCTTGAGCGGCAAGGGCAGCTCGCCCGTGAGCTGGGTGCGCCGCCAGCAGACTTCCTGCGGGTCCGGGGTGCGGATGTCCCATCCGGTGGGGTGGATGCGCACGGACTGCCCGTCGCTGCGTCCCAAGTCCAGCCACGTCGCCCCGTCGTATCCGGGGGCGACGCGGATGTGCACGGGCTGCACGTCCTCGGTCAGCGCCAACGCTTCGATCAGGTCGAGCGCCTCTTTCATGGCGGTGCCGTTGAACACGCCGATGCCGTCCTTGAACAGTCCGACCATAAGTTCCTGGCGGTGGCTGCCGGTGGTGCCCTGGGAGCGGATCGGGCGGGCCACGGGGTGGCCGTTCTTCTGCGCGTACACGGTGCCGTCGGCGGTGCGGAAGTACCGGAAATGCGATTGCGCGTAGTCGGTGATGATCTCGCGTGCGGGGGTCTTCTCGTCGTCGGACATGGTCACAGTCCCAACGTGGTGCGGGCGTTGGTCCACGCGTCCACACAGTGCCGGGCCGTCTCGCCCTTGGCCTGCGCGGCGGTGAACAGGCGGGCAACGTGGGCGTCAGTGAGGCAGCCGCACCGGCCGTGCTTGGACAGCACGGCGAGGAACGTCCGGTACACGGTCGCGTGGACCGCGCTGGACGCTTCGGTGATCCGCTGCTCCGCCATGGCGATGCCACGGTCTAGGTAGGCGGGCGTGCGGTGGCGGCACTCCCCGACCCCGCCCCCTGCGGGCACGACGCCCGCAGGAGCCGGGCGAACCGTGGCGGGCTCCTTCACGGCCAGCGCGCGCACGGCATCCGGCAGGGCGGCCATGACCCCCGTACCGGGCCCGAGCCACCGGGCGTAGGCCATGGTCGACTTGATGTCGACACCGGGGCGCACCGCGTTCACGGACCGCATGGCGCCCCGGTAGATCCAGTGCTCACCGCGTGTCGTCGGCACGGTCCGCGTGGCGGGCAGCGTGATGCGAGCCCAGGCGATGGCGTCCGAGTCGTCCAGGTCGACCACGGTCAGGCCGGCGCCGCCGGGGTGGTAGCCCACGCACACCGCCCGCCGCCACGCCGCCGCCCATACGGGCGAGACGATGACGGCCGGGTCGGTGGTGGCGGCGGCCCAGGCGTGGCAGACGCCGAGGCAGCGGCACGGGCCCGGGGTCTTCATGTTCGGCCGGCCGCCGCATGCGTTGTCCGCGCACGCGGGGCAGTTGCCGAACGGGACCTTGCCCCGGCGCAGGGGCAACACCGGCACGCCGGACGCCGCGAGACTCAGCGCCGTGTGCTGCGGATAGGGCGTGGGTTGCGTCATGCTGGGGTATCTCCAGTTCCTTGGTTGGTTCTGGTTGGCAAGGGCGGCCCCGCGGCTTTGGCGAGACGTTGGGGGCCGCCCTTGGCGTAGCTAGCCGTGGAAGTGGTTGCGCTTGATCACGGCCTTGCGGATGTTCACAGTGGTGCCGCCCTGGTGGCCGCTCGCGCTGAAGAGCTGCACGGCGATCCATCCGCCGAAGATCACGGCGGCCAGGATGATGACCTGGGTGATGAACGCAGTGAGCGCGGCGATGAACGAGGTGAGCAGCAGCAACCCGCCGCACACCGCGAGGAACCCCACGCCCCCGAGGGCGACGTTCACCGCCGTCCGGGACACGGCCGGCTTGGCCGTGACCGGGTCGGGCTGCATGGGGTTGATCGCGTAGCCGGTGACGACGCGGCCGTCCGGCAGGACGATGCTCGCCACCGCCGGAACCGTGCCCGGCTGCACCGAAACGACCGGCGCCGGCACGGCCACGGCGGCGGGCGGGAGCGGGGTCGGCTGGTGGACCTCTACGGCCCGCTGTGCGGGCACGTGCGGAGTGTTCTCGGGGTACATGCGGAATCCCTTCCGGTGCTCGGTCGGGGAGGTGGAAGCACCCCCTTCGGGGTGCCGTGCGGAGGGGTGTTTCAGGGGTCTGAGCAGGGCGCCTCCCCGCCTCCCCGAAACGATGTTTGCGCTGATCAGCACGGGGAGGCGGGCCCGGGGAGCGGGTTGGGGAGTTCTCCCCGCCTCCCCGGACCGGACCCTCGTTCCTCCCCGCTACTCGGCGGCGGAAGCGGAACCGTTCTCGTCGCGGTTGGCGAGCGCGCGGGCCACGTCGTCACGGCGCACGACCATGACCCCGTGCGACTTCTTCGGCTCCTCGCCGTGCTCCTCCAGCAGCCGCTTCAACCGTCCGTTGTTCCACTCGCGGTAGACGGCCGTGTCCAGCGCGTGCAGCCGCTTCAGCACCTCATCCGTGCGCAGCCGCGCCGCGTCGCCGATGACGGCCGCCACGTCGGCGAGCGGGTCACGCTCCTCGTCGCGTTCGATGACGCGCAGGGTGGCTACGCCATCGCGCAGCGCCTTGGCTCGGGCGGCGATCTCGGCGGCCGGCTCGTCGTCGATGAAGTGCGTCCGCACAGTGATGGAGGACTGGCCGGCGGGGATGGCGATGCCGTCAGAGGCGACCACGAGAGTGCCCTTGTCCAGGCCCTGACGCAGCAGATGCGGGGCGGCACCGGCGTTGACGGCCTTGGCCCCGAGCGCCATCTCAGCCTGCGATTCGGTGCCGACCACGAGGGAGGCGCGGGTGTGGGCGCCCTCGCGGACCAGCTTGGGAAGGTTCTGGTCGGTGGGGTCCTGCGTTCCCTGCCACATCAGCACGTCGACCGCACGACCCTGGTTGTGGATCTCGCGCACGGCCATGAAGTACCGGGAGGTGGCCTTGGCGCCGCCGTAGGGGCGGCCGTCCTCGCCCTTGGCCGGGCACATGAACGCCTTCTGCGCCTCATCCACCAGCACGATCAGCGGCGGGAAGACGAGGGAGGGGTCCTTGCGAACCGCCTCAATCCGCCGGTTCATCTCCTCCACCGCGTCCTCAACCATCTCGGTCGCCTGAATGCAGTGGCTGTCCGAGGGACCCTCGATCAGGACCTTGGCAATGCCGTCGAACGGTGCCCAGTCGCCGACACCCTTCAGGTCCGCAATCCAGAACTGCACCGTCCGGTCCAGAGCCAGCCACAGCGCCAGGGCACGCAGGGCGGCCGTCTTGCCCTGGTTGGACAGACCCGTGACCAGCAGGTGGCGCTGATACACGCTCAGCTCCGCCGCGTCCCCACGCAGATCCTGGCCCCACGGGGCCCGACCGGTCTTGTAGTTCGCGGTCAGCGTCTCGTCCGTGACCAGCGGAGAGGGGCCGATCGGCTCATCCAGCGCGCCGGAGTCGGCGATCCACAGCCGCACCGTCCGCGCGGCCTCGGGGATGGTGATGAACACCTCGTGTTCGTGCCGGGTGAGGTTCTCGGCGAGCTTGCGCCGCTTGCCCTGCACCTCGTTGGTGGCCACCCCGGAGGGAAGGGTCACGTCGACTTCCACGCCGCATCCGGCGATCCGGATCGGCCCGAGCATGGAGGCGCCGGCGTCGCCCATCTCCTTGATGGCCCGCGCCAGGGCGGGCACTCCGAGGTCGCGCAGGGCCTTGACCACGATGGACGGGGTGATCGGCTCACCCTCGCTGCTGCGGACGTTGGCAGGCAGTGCCCAGGCAGGTGCGGCGTGCTGCTTGCGCCCGACCGACCACAGCGCCAGCAGGGCCAGGAACGGGCCGATCGAGATGAGCGGGCCCCACACAACCTGCACGATCCGGATCAGCAGGGCGATGAAGTCGACGGTCGCCGACAGGGGGGTGATGACGTCGCCGACGTGGCCGGTGTTGATGGCCATGACGACGCCGAGGGCGACCAGGACGCCGATGCTCATGCCGGCGCCGACGGCCACGCCCTTGGCGGCCTCGACCGGGGAGTGCAGCAGGTCCATGCGGCGGTGGTGGCGGGCGGCCCGGAAGCGCTGCAACCGCTCCTCCCACTCCTCAGCCGCTTCCAGGTTCCCCGCGGCTTCCGCCGCCCGGATCATCCGCTCATACCGCGAGCCGGTACGGCCGTCCCACGCCCGGCGGGCCACGATCCGGCCGCCGTTGAGGGTGTAGAGGCTGTGTCGGGCCGTTGCGCGGACGACCGTCTTCGTCCGCTCGTGTGTCACGCCGGTCTTGATGGCGCGGCCGGAGCGGACCCACAGCGGCACCGGGCGGGCCGGCGGCGCGTCGGGCACGACCGTGAGGACGGTGGGGGCGGTGTCGTCGGTCGGGGGGTCGGTGGGCTTGTGGAGGTGGACGACGTTCTCAGACATGCTGGAAGTTCTCCTGACTGCCCCACGAGGGGCGGGAGTAAGGGAGAGAGCCGGGGTGGCCGGGTCCGTGGCAGGGACGGCCACCCCGACGTGCGTGCGGTGGTGCGGTTCAGCGGCCGTGCCGGGCGCGGTTCTCCGCGTGGCTGAGCTGCGACGGCTCGGTACGAGGGGCGTCGAGCCAGCAGAACGGGCGGATGCCGTCGGCGGCGGTGAAGGTACGGATCGCGGCCCCCGAGGGGGCGTCGGGGAGGGCGTAGACGCGTCCGCCGTCGAGAGAGGCCAGCAGCCGGGCGGCGTGGTGCTCGCACCCGTCGGCCCCCGCGTTACCGGCGTCGAGCACGGTCACCACGACCGACCCCACGCAGGACGTGGGGTCGTCGGGGTGTGCGGCGGGGCAGCGGCCATCCACGCTCACCACCAACTCGACTTCCTCTTGGGCACGATGGTCGGGCAGCCGTTGACCATGTGGTCCACGCACTGCGGGCAGTCCTCGCGCGGCTTGAGCTTGCGGTGAACGCGCCGGTCGTGGGCGTGCTGCCAGCACTGCGGGCACTCGCCGGGAGGCGTGTCCGTGCCGGGCATGGTCACCACCACCCCGACGACTTCTTGGCGGCCTTGGCGCGGGCGGCCTCGGTGATGAGCCGCTGACGCTCGCCGTGCAGCGCGGTCAGTTCCGCGTTCAGCCGCATCTCGGCCGCGTTGCCGGTGGCGTCCATCCGCTCCTCGGCACGGCCCGCGCTGCGGCCCCGGGCCACCTTGTAGCCGCCGACGGCCAGGGCCCGGGCCATGGCCCGGCGCTCACTGCCGGTCAGCGGCCACCACTCACCACGGCGGACCGCTTCCAACTTCTTCTCCGTCGACTGGATCGCGCGGTCCAGGCGGCGTATATCGGCGTTGCGCATGGTCAGACGCTCCTCGGAGAGTCGCAGGGATCGGGGTAGGCGCAGGGCACGCAGGTCCCGAGCGAGGCGGGGATGACGTAGCCCGCATCGCGGCGGCACCGCGGGCAGACGCGGCGGGCAGCGTTGGCCTTGACCAGAGCCGCCCACCGACCCGGCGTCATCGGCCGGACGGGCTTGGCGAGGTCGACGCGGTAGAGGTAGGCGACCAGCGGTTCCCGGCGGCGGCGCGGCCGTTCGAGCTGAGCGGCCACCCCCTGACCGCCGGGCCGCAAGCCGCGGGCCCTGAGTTGGCGGCGGGTGGCGTAGCCGTCCGGGGCCAGGCGCCACCGGAACACCGGCAGCGCCCCCATCACGCGGCCTCAGCCGCCGTAGCGGCCCGCTCGGCGAGCAGGGTGTCCCGCAGCGTCCGCGCGTTCGCCGGCGACGTGCGCACCTCCCGGCGGATGCCCTCGGCGGTCACCTTCGCGTCCGGCCAATCGGCCGTCACCGCGCGTGCCTCGGCGAGCAACTGTTCCGGCGTGCGCTTGGGCCGACGCGGCTTCGCCGCCTCAGGGACACGGCCGGTGGCGCGGCGCGGTCGGGTCGACTCTGCCGCCGCCGCGCGCCGCTCGATCGAGGCGACCGGAGCGGGGTCGACCAGCGGGAGCGGTTTGAGCGGAGGAGTCGACTTGCCCAGGTCGACCGCGACCGGATCGGGCACGGTCAGTCGGGTCAGCGTCACCACCGGGTCTGACGTCGATTCCGGCAGATCAGCCATAGACCGTTTCGCATCGGTCTTGGTGGATTCCTCCGTATTTGTGACCGTTGCGGGATCGAGGGCGATGCCGCCGAACATCGAGGCAATGGCGGCGTCCGCGCCGGCGGTGACGCGGTCGCGCTGCACGTCCAGCAGCCTCGATCCGAGCGCCACGTCCCCGACCCCGACCTTGCGGGCCAGCCGCCACGACTTCCGCTCGGACCACTTCTTGACCCGGTCGCTGGGGTGCTGGGTGGCGCGGGCACGGTGGTAGGCGAGGGCTTGCACCAGGTCGGCGGTGCGGCGTTCGTTCTCGGCGTCGCGGCCGTCGGTGTGCACCACGATCCGCCGGGCCAGGAACGCCATGCCCTCGGCCGAGACGGACATGCCCATCGGGGTCAGGGCGTAGATCACGGTGCGGCCCGGATCGGGCGCGGCCATCGCTCCCATTACGGCGGCGGCGGCCGGCAGGGCCCACAGGCCGAGCCGGACGATGCGCGGGGAGGACTGTCCCAGCATGGTCAGCCCGAGCAGGACCAGGGCGAGCACGGCGGTGGCGCCCTCACCGGCGGCGAGCGCTCCGAGTGCTGTGCCCTTGCCGTAGGCGTGGCCGATGTTGCTGTACGTGCCGATCCCGCCGAACACGCCCGTGGCCAGCATCGGCACGAACGCGGCGGCCAGCACCCCGATCTGTACGCGGGTCAGCTTCGAGCCGACGGCACTCACGCGGCACCCCCGGGCAGGCTCACGCCGGCCGCACGGTTGACCAGCGCGACCCGGGCGGCCAGCGCGCGGTTCCGCGCCCGACGGATGCGCCGGTTGTCCATCTCGGTCGGCGTACGGTCGAGGGTGACGATGTGCGCGTCCAGCAGCTCGACGTCCGCCAGGATCACGGGCATCTCCCGCTCGATCGCGTCCAGCTCCGCGTCCGTCGGCTCCATGAAGGGCTCGAACGCGGTAACAGCGTCCTGAACAGTGACGATGTGGTTCATGGGTCGTGGTTCCTTCCAGAGAGGAACGGCCCGAACGCGGCTCCCGGGAGGCACCCCGGGAGCCGCTTGCCGTTGGAGTCGGTTCCGGCTCCCCTCGGCGCTGCTCGTACGAGACGAGCAGCGGAGGCAACCGGCCGCCGCGAACAGCACGGCGGAAGCTGACGTTCGAAGCGCGGCAGACGCCACGCAGAAGGTTCTGCGGAGTTCAGATCACGCAAAGCCGGTCACCGCCCCGACAGGGACGGATTCGGGCAGGTCACCCGGCCCGACATGGGCGATCGGGATGGTGACCCGCACCCATCGACCGCACGTGTTCATGCGGCTGGGTCGGCACTCTGTTGAGTTCTTCGCAGTGCGGAATCCGGGCCAAGCCATCCGGGCACTGCATGAGGAACATGTAGTACGTGTTCCTCATCATGCAGAGAGCGGTTCGCCCCGTCAAGCCTTTCGACTTTGTGGAGTTCGGCGAGCCCCTCACCGCGACGTACCTACAGACTCGCGCTGACGGCGACGACGCTCGACTCCGCACCTGTACGACTTGGGGCTTTCTTGGCTAGCGTGAAGTCGTACCAAGTCGTCCCAGTCAGGCGGAGGTTGGTGTGGCGAACGAGCGGCTGCGCGGTGCGATCGTGGACTTGGGCTTAACGCTCGATGAGGTCGCCGAAAGACTGGGGGTCGCTGCCAAGACGGTCGAACGATGGATCAACGACCCCGAGCGCAAGCCCTACCGGCGCTTCCAGTACGCGACTGCCTCACTGTTGAAGTGCGAGGTGTCGTATCTGTGGCCCGACGAACGCACATCGGCCGAGGTCACGGCGTCCGGCAATGCCGAGTTGGTCAGGCTGTATCCGCACCGATCCGTCGTGCCGCAAACGCTGTGGACGACCCTCTACGCCAGAGCAACGCGCCGCTTCGATGTGCTGGTGTACTCCGGGTTCTGGCTCACGGAAGACGCGACGTTCCATCGCATCGTGAAAGAGAAGTCAGCTGACGGCGTGCCCATCCGCTTCATGCTGGGAGAGCCCGCGTCGGCGGCCGTAGCCGTCCGGGGGGAAGACGAGGGGATCGGCACGGCGATGGCGGGCAAGATCCGGAACGCCCTCATCAACTACGGGCCGCTCTTCGGTCTCCCCGGCGTTGAGTTCCGACTGCACGGCACCACCCTCTACAACTCGATCTACCGAGCCGATGACGAGTTGCTTGCGAACGGCCACCTCTACGGCGTGGGCGCCTACATGGCCCCCGTCCTTCACCTGCGGCGCGTGGCCGGTGGCGAACTCTTCGACGCCTACGCTGAGAGCGTTGAGAGGGTCTGGGAATCAGCCCGACCGATCTCCTCGCCCGCCGACTGGGAAGGCACACAGTCATGAGCCGTATCGACCACTTTCGCGACCCGAACGCCCCGACGGCCAACTCAGTGGTGCCCTCAGTCACGGCGGTTGTCCGGGACGACTCGGGACGACTGCTACTCATCCACAAGACCGACAACGACCTGTGGGCGCTTCCCGGCGGCGGCCATGACATCGGCGAACGGATCGGCGACACCGTCGTCCGGGAGGTCTTGGAAGAGACGGGCATTCAGGTTGAGGTTGACAGCATCGTCGGGCTTTACACCGACCCTGAGCACGTCTTGGCGTACGACGACGGCGAGGTTCGGCAACAGTTCTCCATCTGCTTCCGGGCCCGCCCCGTCGGCGGTTCTCTGCGCACCAGCAGTGAATCGAAAGAGGTCCGCTGGGTCGACCCAGCGGACCTTGATGGCTTGGACATCCATCCGTCGATGATGCTGCGCATCCGGCACGGTCTGGACGAATCGCGGCGACAGCCCTACATCGGCTGACTGCCGGCGGATGCCTGCGCCAAGCGCACTTCCACGCGTCCCGCGGCTGCGTGAATCTCGGGGGCGGCACGCTGGATGAATCGCCCGACGATGGTATCGGGGCCGTATCGCTGCACGATCTCATCCAGCCGTTCGGCCGGCGTGGTCGGCGTGCCGTCTGGCGTCGTCGTCATGTCGCAGTAGATCAGTGCGTCAACGAGGTCCGGACGCTCCGGCTGGAACTCGGTCTCCAGTTCCTGCCTCAGTCCGCGTTCCTCGGCCTCCAGGAGGGCACAGGAGTGATGCGCGACCAGGCGCACGACGCGTTGGTCTGCCCCTTCCTGGTCCCGGAGGAATCGCGCGCCGTCCAGTGGGTGAAAGCCCGTGGTTGCGATGGTCGGCGAGTACCCGATGTCATGCAGCACGGCGGCGGATTCCAGTACTGCCGCGTCGTCACCGAGGATGGGGCTCAGGGAGCGAGCGCGCTTGGCTACCCCGAGGGAATGCGCCCAGCGGCGCGGCAACGGTTCGGACAGCATCGCTTCGGAGAGCGAGTACGCCCACTCAGTCAGTCCCATGTCGGCCAAGACTACGGCCGCCCCGTGGGCGTCGGGAGGGCGCGCACCGTGCGCCCCTTGCCATGAACTGTGGTGAGCAGGCCGTTCCCCTCCATCTGTGCAAGTACGCGCCGTACAGCGGTCCGCGATGCGCCGAACCGCTCACACAGCTTGGCCTCTGACGGGTACGCGTCCCCTACGGACAGAGACTCTTCCGTGATCACATCAGTCATGCGTTCGGCGAGTGACCGCCGGTCGCCGCCCCGTGCAGGGCGCCACCCGATCCCGGGCTCGGACTCGACAACGCCGTCAGCTTCGAGAACCTTGAGGGCGCGGCGGATCGTGTTTCGGCCTACCCCGTGCGAGCGCATCATCTCGGCTTCCGACGGCAGGATGCCGGTGCCCTCCCGTTCCTGAATCTCGGCTCGCAGAGCCTCTGCGATGACCAGGTAGGTTCCGCGCGGACTGGCCTGCGGCACGTGGCCTCCCCTTCGACATCGGCGGCGTCCCGGTGGGCGCCCAACAGATTCAAGTTTTCCACGTCCCGTGCAGCCGTCCGATGCCCTTGCCTCCCACTCCTCGTTCAGCAACGCTCGTCGTCCTGGTCTCTGTCCAGCGCGCGGATGACCATCGTCGTTCACTGGCGTACGCGCACCCTGCCTGACCTGCCGCGCGAACACTCGCGGACGCCTACGTACGGCCACGCGGACAGTTTCCATGAGTGGAGGCCCGGTTAGAGCGAACTACTGAAGTGGTCTACCGCGTGACCGCCAGATTAGAAGCTCCGCACGCCAGCACTCTTAGCCCACGCCCGCAGGGTTTTAGCGATATGGTGAGTATCGTGCACTCGGACCGTCAAATATCCATAAAACATGTCCAGGTCGAGAATTTGCTTGAGAGTTTCCTTCTCTCCGCGAGTGTTGAAGTATGAGACTTCTACGTCATACCGCCTGGTTAGGTCACTCTCGAATCGGGCTGGCATGTTCTCGAATAGAATGCGGTACTCCCGCCCCGGCGGCATGCTTGGGATGCCATCCTTAAAGAGAGAAGCATCGGCTAGTGATCCAATAGTGTTACCGTCATCCAAAGTGCTCCGCAACTCCGGAGAGAATTTCAGCTTCACGTTATAGGCCAACGTTTGACCGATGTTTCGAATTACAAGGTCGGTGTGAGGGTGTCCCGTTCCGCTGGTCTCTATGTCGAGCACAACGAACGGTTGGGCCTGCTCTAGGCGGAGCGTTTTAGCTTCCCGCACCTGCCTGAACGCGGCGATCGCTGCAATGATCGCGACCGTTAGCGTGAGTGCGCTAGCGATTGCACTAATCCACCCTGGGACATCTCCGTAATCCACCTATGACTCCGATCAGTCGTTAGTACGTCCACACTGGTGAGAGCGAGGGAAAGTCCATCAGGGCAGCGCCCTCATCCTGCGCCATCCAGTCGCTCGGGCCACAGGCGTCAGACGCCCGCCTCGCGCTGCGCCCTTAGTCGGTCCATTGCGAAACCAATGAATGTAATGAATAGCAGTTTGTTTCCAAAGGAAGGTACAAGCACTCCAGCCCAGATCCAAAAAGTTCCCCACCACCCAGGATCACCGTCAGGATCCATCACAGGAAGCCAGAGAAAATTGACAGTGAGCATCCACAGCCACTTCCCGGTTTCGCGGGGAACTCTGCCAGCCCTGAACTCAAAAAAGATGGTTAGAGCCATCATGAGCAAGAATACGTAGAGGTTGGATACCCACAACACAGGACTCATGCCCGAGGAACCCTCAACGAAGCGAATTTGATACGGCCATGCCACCAGCATGAGTGCAATCAGGATTTGCAGTGGCAGTGACCTGATCAGGTTCCTGCGAATGGACTTGAGGCGTTCCTCATGCCGAAGGGCCAAGTCCGCTAGACCCTCATACAAGGGGTTGGGCGCAGTTAAGGGGTCTAGCCCCTGCCTAGCACGAACCGCTTCAGCTAATGCTTCTTCTTCGGTCGCCGCACGGATACGCATCCTCTCGTCGCCAGCGTAAGCGGCTACCTCTGCATAGAAGTCATCGATTGTGCCGGAGTTGAGCGGAGAGGTTTTTGCTACTTGGACCCACCTGGGACTTTCATCTACAGACCTCAACTGTTCGGTGAGATTTACCCAGAACAACTCCTTCTTCTTCATGTCGTAGACGACACCAAGAATTGGGATGCGACTCTGCCGCCAATCGTCGAAGTGGTCCTCAACAGGAATGGCATACCCGTGGGCCCGCTTGTACTTCTTTCCACTCTTCACCTGAATGGCAATCCAGTACGGCGTTCTCTTACCAGCGCGGGTGAAGTTGACGATCATGTCCTCGCCATGATCGTTGCCGCCATCGATCTCCTGAACGATGTGGTCGTGCTCCTCAAGGAGTGAACGCAGGGCGTTGACGCCCGCCCTCTCAATCTTGCGACTGGCACGAACAGTTGACACCCAGCCCCCCTGAAGTCAGTGTTCGTCAGAATAGCGGCATGCACTGACAACCTGGGTAGGTCGCAACCGTCCGGCCACGCACTGACCTGGTCGGTTACATGTCGCTCGTTGTCCTGTTCCTTGTCCAGTGCGCCGACGGCCGTCACCGTTCACCGCCGTACGCCCACCCCGCCTGACCTGCCCGTTGAACCCTGGCGAACGCCCCTGGACGGCCACGCGGACAGTTGGAAAGCGTGTTGGGGGCAACCCCTCACGAGTTCGAATCTCGTATCCTCCGCCAGTGCCTCACCGGGCACGATGTCGAAGGGCCCCACCGTTCGCGGTGGGGCCCTTCGACGTTGTCTCGTGCACCGAGCGTGCATCCGGGCCCCTCCCCTGGGCTCCCAACCCGTACGGTCTCGGTGGGCGGTGCCGGCGGAGCTCCCGGCCGCCCGCATCTTCCGGCAGAAGCGTTCGAGGTGCTCGGGCTCCAGGCCGTCGAGCTTGTGAGAGCCCAGGCCGGGGACGAGGTGAACGCGTATGTCGACCTCGTACCCGTCGTACGTGTTCTCGGAGACGTACGGCTTGGCGATGTTCTCGACCCAGTGCTCAAGCCGGCTCTGCCCGGTCCAGCCCCTGCCCGGCTTCCGAAGCTTCTTGTCGTCGCGGGCCCGCTCCATCTCGCGGACGGCTTTGGTCACTTCGGCCCTTTGTCTCCGCCACCGCTGCGGCGACCCCCGGCCACTCAGCGCGAAGCGCTGGGCGTGCCTCGACAACGCGCAGGCCAGAAGTAGCGCGGTCCGTGACGTATTCAGGAAGCGTGTACGGGGTTGCTGGAGACACGCGTGACGGGTTGCGGCGTTCGAGGAGAATCTGGCAGCCGCGCGGGTTCACTACGAGCAGCGCTTCCGCTTCGCGATGAGTTCAAACCTGGCGAAACGGCGAAACGGCGAAAACGCCGTAGCCTGATTCAATCCAGGTCGTCGCCTGATGCGTCGGGCTCCAGTTTCACGATGGGGAACTTGCGCGACGTCCTGGTCTCATACTGCGCGCTGTCAGACCAATACGCCGACCAGATCCCGTAGAGACGTTCCCAATCCGGCGACGCATGCGTGACAACGGTGGGGGTCGCCTTGAGGATCTGTTCCCCCACCTCGATGGTCACCTTGGGCATGGCGGCGACGTTGCCCACCCACGCTGGATCTCTTTCCGCGCCACGCGCGGTGCCGCAGACGAGGAAACAGTTACCGTCGGCCGCGTACACCAGGGGGTTCACCCGTTCCTGGCCGGTTCGGCGGCCGACCGTGTGCAGGAGCAACAGTTGCTTGCCCTCGAAGAAGCCTCCCACAGTGCCGCCCTGCGCCCGGAACTGGGAAATGACCTGCTCGTTTACCTCATTTACGTCAGTCATGTCCGCCTCTCTGCGGCCGAAGACCTCCCTTGCTATTAGCTAACCAGCGAGGTGCGCGGTTGCGCCGAGCCACGCCCGAGCCGTGCGGTGGACGTCGAGCGTGTTGGCCGGACCGACGTCGGTGAAGTGGCAGGACCGCCGTTCAGGCGGGACTTCCTCGTCACCGCTCACGGCGGTCGCTTTCACGGGCCTGCGTGTCGCGGGGCACGCGTGCCGACAGTTCGCGGCGTCTGGCTTCCGCAGCTTCGGCGATCAGGTGGGCCGCGTCGGCGGGGAGGGCCAGGTTCTTCTCCAGCCATACGGCGTCCGTGCCCTGGGTGTGGGTGGCGAGGACCCAGGCGGCGTAGAGGCGTTCGCGGGAGGGCGCGGCCGGGGTCTTCAGAGTGGCGCGGAGCGCCTCCTCGGGGAAGCCGTCCAGGGTGTGGGCGGTGAACCACGAGGTGTCGACCGGCTCGGCGGCCCGGGCACGTGGGCGCCGGAACGGACGGGGACGGACCCGCCGCACCCTCGTGCCGACGAGCAGGGCGACGAACGCCGCGGCCAGTACGGCAGCGGCCACGCCCATGCGATCGGCAGCGGGGAGCCTCGTCCACACCGGCAGCAGATAGGCCACCACGCGATCGCCGTGGTGCAGGTAGGGCAGGATCACCGCGGGACCTCCCTCACCCCTCCATCCTCACTCCGCGTCCGGGCCTCGGCCAGGCCCCCCGACCCGGCTCAGCCGATCTGGATGGCCTTGACCACCAGCAGCAGCACGGCGATCACCAGGTAGCCCCGCAGCAGGCTCATTCCGAGTCTGAGTCCGGGAGACCAGACGACCGGCTCCAGCAGCGCCAGGGGAGGCATGCGCCAGCTCTCGCGTTCGGGGCGGGGGATCCTCGGAGGCGGAGGCGGGGCCGTGCCTTGGCGGGCGCGGACGACGCGCAGCCCCACGGCCGCGCCCAGCAGCCCCCCGACCAGCACACCGGTGAGCCACAGCGCGACCCGGGTGGTGTCCAGCGTCGGGAACAGGGTCGTCGCGACGAGGATTCCGGACAGCATCAGGAGCACCCCGATGGTGGTCGAGGCCACCATGTTGAGCCAGCGCGGATTGACCCAGGGGCCGAGGACCGCCCGGTCGTTGCACAGGAGCAGGAGGAAGACCGACGCGGAGGGGAGGAGCAGTCCCGCCAGGGCCTGAACGGCGGTCGTGATCAGCCCGAGGGGCGCACCGGGGATCAGCACGATGGCGGCGGCGAGCAGGACCATCCCGGCGTAGGTCCCGTAGAACGCCTTGGCCTCGCGGAAGCTGCGGTGCAGGGAGTGGCGCAGGTTGAACATGTCGCCGAAGGCGTAGCTGGTGGCCAGGGTGACCGCCGCGGCGCCGATGATCGACGCGTCCAGGAGCACGACGGCGAACATCACTCCCAGCACGCGGCTGTGCCCGCCCAGGGCCTCGGCGACACCCAGCGCGTCGGTGAAGTGCCCTGCGGCGCTCATACCGCTCACGGCGTAGTCGGCGACGACGACGATCGCGACGGCACCGCCGATCACGACGAGGGACCCCAGTACGGTGTCCGCGCGCTCATGGCCGACGAACCGCGGTGTGATGCGCTTGTCGATGATGTTGGACTGCTGGAAGAACAGCTGCCAGGGGGCGACGGTCGTACCGACGATCGCGATGATCAGCAGGACGGCCTCGGAGGTGACCCCGCCTCGCACGCCCGGGACGACCAGGTGGTGGACGGCCGCTCCGTAGCGCGGGTGGCTCATCAGCGCCAGCGGCACCAGCAGCAGGCTGACGGCGATGAAGGCGAGCATCGCGCGTTCCCAGCGCCGGAAGCTGCCCGTCGCCGTGATCGCGACCAGGGCGAGGGCGGCGACGGGCACGGCGATGTACTTGTCGACGCCGAGGTAGCTCAGGGCGAGTGACACCCCGATGAACTCGGTGACGATCGTCAGGAAGTTCAGTACGAACAGGTCGCCGACGCTGAACCAGCCCCAGAACCTGCCGAAGCGCTCGTTGATCAGCCGGGCGTGCCCGACACCGGTGACGGCGCCGAGCCGGACCACCATCTCCTGGTTGACGATGAGGACGGGGATGAGGAGCAGGAGCACCCACAGCAGGCTGTAGCCGTAGTTCTGGCCCGCCTGGGCGTACGTGGAGATCCCGCCGGCGTCGTTGTCGCCGACCATCACGATCAGGCCGGGGCCGACGATCGCCAGGAACGTCAGCAGCCGCCGCTTCAGGCTGCGGCTGGAGTCCGCCTCCTCCAGCCTGATACGTCCCAGGGCGCCCTCGATGTCACCGAGGTGGGCATCGTCCAGCACCGCTGTGGGGCGGGCGTGGGGGTGGGGATGGGCGTGGGGGCCGGTGGGCCTTGGTGCGGGGGCGCCGTCACGTCCCGGCGTCGCGGCGCGCTCCGGGGCACCGGGGCCGCCGGCCGGTGGCCTGCCCGGGGGTGCGGGGTGCGCACCGTCCTGCGCCTGTGAACGCGGGCCGGGCGTGGGCCGGCCTCCCCTCCCTCTCTCCCCACTCCAGTTCTTTCGCGCAAGGAGTCCGCACCCCATGACGTCCACGGTGCCCAACGCCGTCGAGCACGCCGACGA